>NZ_JBEOUL010000004.1:326086-384744 GCF_040304075.1 Kitasatospora sp. NPDC094015 | reverse complement strand
GATCCACCCCGAAGGGCTTCACCGTTCGACTTGCATGTGTTAAGCACGCCGCCAGCGTTCGTCCTGAGCCAGGATCAAACTCTCCGTGAATGTCTACCCGTAATCGGGTAACCACTCGCGTTGAGCGGCACGGCAACCAACCGGAATAGGGCGGTCCCGCGCACTGCGTCCTCGCTAGTGTCTTACTTTAAAGGAATCTCCAACCGGTCAGTGAAGACCGGCCGGGGATGTCAACATATCTGGCGTTGACTTTTGGCACGCTGTTGAGTTCTCAAGGAACGGACGCTTCCTTCGGACCGCCTTCCAGCGGGCCCTCCGGGCGCTTCGTTCTTTCGTGTTCCCAGCCTAGCAGATGTTTTCCGCTCCGTTTTCCGGAGTTTCACTCACCGACTGGCCGGTCCTTCGTGTTTCCAGCTTATCAGACGTTTTCCGCTCCGTTTCCGGGCTTCTTCGTCCAACTCGCCTTCTGCCGGCCCGACCTGACGGCCTGTCCGACGTTTCAAACCTTAGCCGATCCCCACCTCGAAAGGCGAATCCGGCCGCAATCCATATAAACGCGCACAACAATTCGCACCGGGACGCGACAGAGCACGACCCAGTGGGACGAGAAGTGGTGTTTCAAGGGATTGGCTGCCTCGGGACCGTCCGCGTCGATACGTGTCCGGTGCTCCCTGAGACGGGCAGCTCGAAGAACTTTAGGCATCCGGGACGGGAGAGTCAAGTGGCACCTGGAAGGCCAGCACGGCGACGTCGTCGTCGTGCTCCGCGGTGACCCCCATCGCCCGCAGCAGGCGGGAGCAGATGACGTCGGGGGTGCCGGCCGCGCCGCCCAGGGTGCGGGCGAGCAGTTCGATGCCGTTGTCGATGTCCTCCTCCCTGCGCTCGACCAGGCCGTCGGTGTAGAGGACGCCGGTGGTGCCGGGGAGCAGGCGCAGGGTGTGCGAGACGTGGGTCCCGGTGCCGGTGCCGAGCGGGGGGCCGTTCTGCTCCTCGCTCTGCAGGACGACGCCCTCGGGGCAGCGCAGCAGGATCGGCAGGTGGCCGGCCGAGGCGTAGGTGAGGTTGCGGCTCTCCGGGTCCCACACGGCGTAGGCGCAGGTGGCGATCTGGTTGGCGTCGATCTCCATGGCGAGGCCGTCGAGCAGGCGCATCACCTCGTCCGGCGGGAGGTCGAGCCGGGCGTAGGCGCGGACGGCGGTGCGCAGCTGGCCCATGACGGCGGCGGCGCGCATGCCGCGACCCATCACGTCGCCGATCACCAGTGCGGTCCGGCCGCCGCCGAGGCCGATGACGTCGTACCAGTCCCCGCCGACCGCGGCGTCGGCGCCGCCGGGCTGGTAGGTGGCGGCGACCCGGAGGTCGGCGGGCTGTTCGAGCTTCTGCGGGAGGAGGCTGCGCTGGAGGGTGACGGCGGCCTGGCGCTGCCGGCGTTCGGCTTCGCGCAGCCGCAGGGCGACCTGGACCTGGTCGGTGACCTCGGCGGCGAAGATCAGCACGCCGACCGGGGCGGCGCCGTCCTCCTCCGCGCCGAGCGGCACACAGGAGATGTTGTAGTAGCGGTTGCCGCCGAGGCTGAGGATGGCCCGGGACTTCACGCTGCGCGGGCGGCCGCTGCGGAGCACCTGGTCGAGCAGCGGCAGCACGCCGAGGGCGGCGAGCTCGGGCAGCGCCTCGGCGGCCGGGCGGCCGTTGGTGCGGGCGCCGAAGAGGTCGCGGTAGGCGCGGTTGGCGTAGCCGAGCTGGTGCTGCGGTCCGTAGGTGACGGCGACCGGGGCGGGCATCCGGCGCAGCACGTCGCGCAGGTCGTAGAGCTGGTCGAGGGCGCGCTGGTCGAGGAGCCCGGCCGGGGCGGCGGGGTCTCGGGGGCCGGGGACGGTGACCGGCTCTTCGGTGGTGATGCTGGGTGGAGCGGCGCGCCGCGGGGCTCCGGTGAGCCGGGCGCTCCAGCGCATGAGGTTCAAACGTCGGCCGCTTCCTGGTTCGGGATGTGCAGGGTGGTCGGGGTGCGTGAGTGGGTGATGGAGATGTCATTCGTCAGATCATCACTTCTTGCGTACGTCCGAGTACGGGACGTGATGACCGGGTCGAGGTGATCCTGTCAGGCCGGGTCCTGGTTACGGAAGTCGCGCCCCCGTCGCGGCGCGTTCGCCCGCCGGGGTCATGGGTGGAAACGGTCCTCGGTGAAGCCGGCCTCGAACTCGGCGCGGGGGTGCTCCACGGATCCCAGCGAGACCACCTCCCGGCGGAACATCGCGGCCAGCAGCCAGTCGGCGAGGATCCGCACCCGGCGTTCGGTGCTCGGCATCCGCCGCAGGTGGCGGGCCCGGTGCAGCCACCAGGCGCGGCGCCCGGTGAGCTGGCCGCGGCGGGTGTGGGCGACGGCGCGGCCGACCCCGAGCGAGGTGGAGCAGGCCGGGTGGTCGGGCCGGTAGTCGCGCAGCGGCTGTCCGGACAGGGCGGCGAGCAGGTTGGCCGCGAGCAGTTCGGCCTGGGCCAGCGCGTGCTGGGCGTTCGGGGCGCAGAGCGCGCCGTCCGCCGCCGTCGGGTCCGGGACGGCGGCGCAGTCCCCGGCCGCCCAGGCGTCGGGCACCGGTTGTCCGTCCGGGGTGGCGATCCGCAGCGTCGGCAGGCACCGGATCCGGCCGTTTCGGTCCAGCGGGAGGTCGGTGGCGTTCAGCAGGGGCGCCGGGCGGGTGCCGGCCGTCCAGACCAGGGTGCGGGCGGCGAACCTGCCGCCGTCGGAGAGAGTGATCAGGCGGTCGGCGGCCGACTCCAGGGTGGTCCGCAGCCGGACGTCGACGTTGCGTTCGCGCAGCTCGCCGAGGGTGTGGGCGGCGAGCTCCGGGGATTCGTCGGGGAGGATCCGGTCGGTCGCCTCGACCAGCACCCAGCGCAGGTCGTCGGCCTGGAGGTTGTGGTAGCCCTTGGCCGCGTACCGGGCCATGTCCTCCAGTTCGGCGAGCGCGCCGACGCCCGCGTAGCCGGCGCCGACGAAGACGAACGTGAGCGCGGCCTGCCGGAGTTCCGGGTCCCGGGTGGTGGAGGCGAGGTCGAGCTGTTCCAGCACGTGGTTGCGCAGGCCGACCGCCTCGCCGACGGTGCCGAAGCCGAGACCGTGCTCGGCGAGGCCCGGCACGGGGTCGGTGCGGGACACCGAGCCCGGGGCCACCACCAGCAGGTCGTAGCGGAGTTCGCTGGTCAGCCCGGACTCGCCGGGGCCGGCCGCGTCGATCCGGGCGCGGCGGCCGGCGTGGTCGATCCGGGTGACCCGTGCGGTGAGCACCCGGCAGTCGGGCAGCGTGCGGCGCAGCGGCACCACGACGTGCCGGGGGTCGATGGTGCCGGCGGCGACCTCGGCGAGCAGCGGGTGGTAGGTGAGGTACGGCTGCGGTTCGACCACCGTGATCTCGTCCTGGCCGGAGCGCAGCCGGGTCCGGAGGGATTGCTGGAGCCGGAGCGCGACGGTCAGGCCGGCGCACCCGCCACCGATGATCAGGATCCTGATGGGGCACCTCCGGCCATGTGATCCGGTTCACGTCCCCCATATGACGCCCTGCCGAAGGCCCTCTTGTCCACAGTGCCGACCGGATCGGGTGGGACTGATGTGCCGCAATGGCTCCAGGTTTGCGACTGTGGCCGACTTTCGGCCACTTCTGCCGCGAACTTCCTTGAACTATGGTCGGATTGTGCGCTGGGCCAACGATTGGTTCGGTCGACCCCGGACCACCTCGGCACCACCCCTGGACTGCGGCGGGCCGATCCGGGGAAGGGTAGTGCGCAGACATCGGGCGGACGACGCGGCACCGGTGCGAGCACCGGGGGGTGCGAGGTCCGCACAGGCGCCTGGGAGGGCGCCTGCGGGGGAGGGTTGAGATGACTGATCAGGATCAGGTGACGGGGCCGACGCGCCCCCAGGTGGGGCACGGGGTGGTGCCCGAGCAGCGCGGGCCGGGCGGGGCCGAGCGTCTCGGCGAGTCCGGGTCCGCCGCGGGGTACGAGGCCCAGGCCGGCCGCTCGGCCGCCGCCTCCCGGCTTCGGGTGGATGCCCGGCGCAACCTGGAGAGCGTGCTGAGGGCCGCCCGCCAGGTGTTCGGGGAGCTGGGCTACGACGCCCCGATGGAGGAGGTCGCGCGGCGGGCCGGTGTCGGGGTGGGCACCGTCTACCGGCGCTTCCCGAGCAAGGAGGTGCTGGTCCAGCGGATCGCCGCCGAGGAGGTCGGCTGGCTGACCGCGCAGGCCAGGGAGTCGCTGTACGGGGACGCGCAGCCGTGGGAGGCGCTCTCGGGCTTTCTGGCCCGGGCGGTCGAGTCCGGCGCCGGACGGCTGCTGCCGCCGGAGTCGTTCCGGTACGCGGAGGACATCGGCCGGGTGCCGGAGCAACGCCGGTCGGTGGAGGCGTTCGACGGCCGGGCGGAGCTGCGGCCGGCCGGGGAGCACGGTGGTGACCTCGGCGGTGCGCTCGGCCGGCACCGGGCGGAGGCCGGGGCGCTGGAGGCGGGCGGCGCGGCCGGCGCGGACGTCGACGCGGACGCGGATCCGCGGCTGCTGCTCCACCTGCTGGCCGCGCTGGTGGCCCGGGCGGGCGCGGCGGGTGAGCTGCGCCCGGGGGTGACGGTCTCGGACGTGGTGCTGGTGCTGACCGCAGCCGTTCCGGCGCACGCCGTCCCGGTCCGGACCTCGGCCGGTGACCCGGACGACGCGCCGGCGGACCGGCTGTTGCGGATCCTGCTCCAGGGCCTGCGGGCGCGCTGACGCACCGCCGGCCGGGCGCCGAACACACCGTCGATCGGGTGCCCGGAAGAGTGGGCGGCGGCCGGCCCGGTTACCGCCGGCCGCTGCGCTATGCCATTCTTTGCCCGTGGTTGGAGCCATTGTCCCGTTGCGTGCCGTTCCGCTCGGCGGGCTGCGCCGCGCGCGGGCGGTGGCCGCACGGGCCATGTCCGCACAGCACAGGCCCGGTTGCTGCCGCCCGGGTTCGGCACACGGGGGCCGCGTTGAGCACTGACGAGCAGAACGATCCCGGCTCCGGGCCGGGCTTCGCCGGACAGGTCCCGGACCAGGCCGGCGCGCCCGCCCGGGAGTCGCTGGCCGGCCGGGTGCCCGGTCAGGCCGCGGCCGGCCAGGGCGGGGTGACCCCGGAGGCGTTCGTCGCCCCGGTCGCACCCGGCCGGCCGGTGGTGCCGGCGCCCGCCGACCCGGTGGACGGTGAACGGCCGCCCTCGGACGCGGAGTTGACCGCCCGGGTGCGGGCCGGCGACGACCTCGCGTACGAGGAGATCTACCGGCGGCACGCCGCCTCGGTGCGGCGTTACGCCCGGACCTGCTGCCGTGACAGCTTCACGGCGGAGGACCTGGCGGGGGAGGTCTTCGCCCGGACCCTGCAGGCGCTGCGGGCGGGCAAGGGGCCGGAGTTCGCGGTCCGCGCCTACCTGCTCACGGCGGTGCGCAACGTGGCGGCGGCCTGGGCCCGCTCCGAGCGGCGCGAGCAACTGGTCGACGACTTCGGCGACTTCGCCCTGACCTCGGCCGCGGCGGTGGAGTTCGACCTGGCCGATCCGGGTGCGGACGCCTGGGCGATGGCGCTGGCCGACCAGCGGATGGTGATGCAGGCCTTCGTCGAACTGCCCGAGGACGACCGGGTGGTGCTCTGGCACACCGAGGTCGAGCGGGAGTCGCCGAAGACCGTCGCCGTACTGCTGGGCAAGACCGCCAACGCCACCGCCGTCCAGGCGCACCGGGCCCGGGACCGGCTGGCCGCGGCCTTCCTCCAGGCGCACGTGTCGGGCAGCCAGGAGTCGGGCTGCACGGTGTACGCCAACCGGCTGGGTGCCTACGCCCGCGGCTCGCTGCGCAAGCGGGCCTCCGGCGAGGTGGGCCGGCACGTCCAGGGCTGCGACCGCTGCACCGCGGCGTACCTGGAGCTCACCGACATCAACACCAGCCTGCGGGCGGCGCTGCCCGGGGGTGCGCTGCTCTGGATCGGGGCCGGGTCCTTCGGGGTCGCGGCGGCCGCGGCCGGTGCGGGCGCGGCGTTGGGCGGCGCGGCGATCGGCGGGGCGGCCGCGGCGAGCGTTTCGGGGTCCGCGGCGGCCTCGGGTGCGGCCGGTGCCGGTGCAGCCGGTGCCTCGAGTGCGGCGGGTGCGGCGGGCGCGGGTGCGGCCGGGTCCTCCGGGTCGGCGGCCGGTGCGGTCGTCGGCGAGGGGCTGGGCGTGGCCGCGAAGGCCGGCATCGCGGCCGGAGTCGCGGTGGCCGCCGTGGCGGTCGCGGCCTACGCGCTGGCGGGCGGACCCGCCCCGAAGCCTCCGGTGACGGCGGCGGCCGCCTCCTCGCCGGCGCAGCCTCCGCCGGTCGCGCCGGTGACCCCGGCACCGTCCGCCCCGGCCGTGCCCGAGCCGGAGCCGGCACCGGAGCTCCCGGCCACGCCGTCCCGGTCCCCGGTCCCCTCGCCCTCCCCGACGCCGAAGGCGGCGCCGGTGCTGGTGCCGAGCCCCTCCGCACCGCCCGCGTCCCCGGCGCCGCCCTCCCCGACCGTCCCGGCCCCGCCGGTGGTCGAGCCGCCACCGCCGCTGCCGAGCCCGACCGTGCCGACGCCGCCGGTGCCCTCGCCGACCCCGCCGCCGGTGCCGACCCGGTTCTGGCTGGACCAGCTGCCGATCGGCGGCGGGCACCGGGACCAGCCGGCCGGGCCGGTGATCCGGCCGGGCGGTGCGGTGGTGCAGCGCCCGTCGGTGTGGATGCGCGGCTCCGCCTACCCGCACGCGCTGTCCGTCCCGGTGCCGGCGCAGGTGACGGTCGACCTGAACCGCAGCTGCTCGGCCTTCGAGGCGGTGGCGGGGCTGGACGACCTCGGGGCGGGTGGCGGTCCGGTGGTGTTCAGCGTGGAGGGCGGTGACGGGCGGACGCTCTGGCGGTCCGGGCAGATTGGCCCGTGGGACCGGCCGGTGCGGGTCCGGGCGGCGCTGGACGGGCAGCGCAGCGTCCGGCTGCTGGTCGCCCCGTCCGGCGGCCGGTGGTCGCTGATCAACGTGGCGGACTGGGCCGAGGCCCGGTTCACCTGCACCTGAGCCGGGCCGCTCGGGGCGGCCCGGCTCAGGTCGGGCTCAGGTCGGTACCGGCTCGGGTCCGGTCCGGGAGGGGAGCGGGGTCAGACCGCGCAGGCGCCGTCCGCGCAGTCCGCGCCGCCGGCGGTCGCCGACGGCGCGGCCGAGGGCCCGGACGTCTCGGCGGCCACCTGCTCCAGGACCTGCAGGAAGGCGTCGGCCTCCTGGCCGCCCTGGACCGCCCACCGGCCCTCGAACACGAAGGTCGGCACGGCGCTGATCCCGAGCTCGCGCGCCTCGGCCAGCTGGGCGCGGACCTCGGCCGTCCCCTCGTCGCCGGCCAGGTAGGCCGCCGCCCGGTCGCGGTCCAGGCCGGCCGTCACCGCCAGCTCGACCAGGCGGTCCCGGTCGCCGACGTCGACGCCGTCGGCGAAGTGGGCCTTGAGCAGCAGCTCCTTGAGGGTGGACTGGACGGCCGACCCGTACTCGGTCTCGGCGAGGTGCAGCAGCCGGTGGCCGAGGAAGGTGTTGACGTGCAGCGCGGTGTCGAAGTCGAAGACGACCCCCTCCGCCTCGCCCAGCCGGGTGACCCGGTCGTCCATCGCGACCGACTGCGGGCCGTAGCGCTCGGCCAGCCAGGCGCGGTGCGGGCTCGCGCTCGCGGGGGCGTCCGGGACCAGCTGGTACGGGCGGAAGACCACCTCGACGTCGGCCTTGCCCGCGAAGCGGTCCAGGGCCTGCTCGAACCGGCGCTTGCCGAGGTAGCACCAGGGGCAGGCGATGTCGCTGTAGATCTCGACCTTCATCGGGGGTGGGGCTCCGTTCACGGGGTGGCTTGTCCGGAAGGTGAACGCTCAACCATCCGCCGGGCATTCCCGGACGCCCACGAACCGCCTCCCGCCCCGTCCGCCCTCACCCCGTCCGCCCGGCCTGACCCGGGGCCCGGTCAGTCGGCCGGCGGCGCCGGGACCACGAGCACCGGGCAGGCCGCGTGGTGCACCGCCGCCGTGCTGACCGAGCCCAGCAGCAGCCGGGCGAAGCCGCCGTTGCCGCGGGTGCCGAGCACCAGGGTGTGCTGGCCGACGGTGCAGGCCAGCAGCACCTCCACCACGTTGCCCAGCACCACGTGCAGGGCCAGCTCGCCGCCGTACGGGCGCTCGCGGGCGGCCTGGACGGTGGCGACCGCCCGGCGCAGCCCGTCCGCCATGCTCTCGGTGAGGCGCTCGACGCTCTCGTGCACCAGCTCGGCCATCCCCGGGGGGTAGCCGGCGGGCGAGGGGTTGACGACCGCGAGCACGTACAGCGGCAGCCGGTGCAGTTCGGCCTCGGTCATCGCCCGGTCCAGCGCCCAGAGCGAGCCGTCCGAACCGTCGCAGGCGGCCAGGATGCCGGGGCGCCCGGTGGCGGGCGGCTCACCGAGCACGGGGAAGGGTTCTCGCACAGCGGCCTCCGGGGGTCGGACCACCAGCCCATGATCACCGATCCGCGGCGTGCCGCCCGGCCGGACGCGCCCGGGAGCGGCGGGCGGGCGCCCTGGAGCGAACGGGCGGGCCGCAAGGACGGGCCGGCGGGTCAGGCCGGGCGGGCCAGCGCGCGCCGCTCGGCCGGCGGCAGACCGGTCCAGCAGGAGCCGTGTCGGCGGGCCGCGACCCGGCGCAGCCACAGCTCGGTGGCGATCAGGTCGGCCAGGCCCGCCATGGTGCCCGGGGCCAGCTCGGCCGTCCCGTCGGCGGCCAGGGCCAGCGAGCCGCGGACCGCCCCGGCCTCGATCAGGCCGGCCTCCGCGAGCAGCGGGCGCTCGAACAGCTCGGTCAGCGCGTCGGCGGCCAGCCGCAGGCCGGTGCGGGCCGGACCGGACCGGTCGGGGCGCGGGCCGCGGCCCCAGTCGGCGGGCAGGTCGGTGCGGCCGGCGCCGGTCAGCACGGCGTGCAGCAGGGCCGGGCGGGCGCCCGGCTGGAGCCGGACCTCCTCGGGCAGCAGCCGGGCCGCGCGCACCACCTGGTTGTCCAGGAACGGCGCGTGCAGGCGCTGGCCGTGCTGCTCGGCGGCCTGCACCAGGGTGCGGTACGCGGCGGCGTGCCGGTGCAGCGCCAGCCGGGCCCGCCGGGCGCCCGGCAGTTCGGTGGGCTGGCCGCCGCGGGCCGCGGTCCGCAGCCGCTGCGCGACCCCGGCGAGCGCCTGGTCGGAGAGCCAGCGCGCGGCCGGGCCCGGGACCGCCCAGGCGAGGGCGGCGGCCGAGCCGGCCCCGGCGGTCGGCCCGGGTTCGGCCGCCCGGCGCAGCGTCAGGGTGACGGCGAGGTCGTCCAGCGCCTCGGCGTACCCGGCCCGGGCCAGCCGGTGGGCGGCGCGCAGCACCGTGACGGGGGTGCGGACGGCTCCGGTGAGCGCGCCGGCGGCGGCCCGGTCGGCGCCGGCCAGGGCGGCGACCGGGCCGAGCAGTTCGCGGGAGCGGCCGAGCCGGATCAGGTCGGCCAGCCGGGCCGGGTGGCCGTCCAGGACGTGCCGGGCGCCGTACCCGGTGAGGTGGTCGGTGCCGCCGGCCCGGAAGCGGACGCCGAGGGTGTCCGCGGTGAGCAGGGCGGCGCCGGGCTCGTCGGTGAGCGGGCCGGCCGGCGGATCGGCGGGCGGGTCGGCCAGCGCCGCGTACGGGAGGGCCGGCGGCAGCACCACGTGGCGCAGCCGGGGCACCTCGACGGCGAGCGCGGGCCGGCGGCTCTCGCCGTGCGTGACGGCGGTGAGCGCCTCGGCGGCGGACGGCTCCGGCGGGACCGGGCCGCGCGCCCAGGAGCCCTTCACGGCGCCGGACCTGGGGGCGGGCACCGGCGGGTTCGGGGCGGTGGAGCGGGCGGCGGGCCCGATCGGCACCGCGGCGGCGAGCAGCGCGACGGTGGCGGAGGCGGTGCCGTAGGAGAGGTCGACGCCGAGCCGGGTGCGCTCCTGCGCGGCGGGCTCCCCGGCGGGGGCGGCGGTCCTGACCCGGCTGCGGACCGCCTCCAGCAGGGCCCGGGTGAGTTCGCGGACGGCCGGCGCCTCCTCGCGGTTCCACCGGCCGGGCGGGGTCTCGGGCTCGTACCCGGCGGTGTACGGGCGGCCGCTGCGGATCCCGAGGGTGTGGCCGGGCGGGACCCGGTGGACGCCGGCGTACGGGGTGCCGGTGCCCAGCACCTCGGCGGCCTCCGGGACGGCCAGCACGGCGGCGAGGTGGTCGGGGTCGAGCGGTGCGGCGACCAGGTCGGCCAGCGGCAGGGCCGCGGTGGCGTAGGCGGTGCCGCCGCACCAGGGGGTGTGGAAGACCTGCTGGACGCCGGCGAGGTCGGGGATCAGGACGGTGCTGCGCACGCCGGTGCGCAGTACGACGGTGTAGCTGCCGGGCCAGTGGGTGAGGTGGCGGACGGCGCCGCCGCGGGCGGCGGCCAGGCCGGCGGCGAGTTCGGCGTCGGAGGCGCCGCAGTGGCCGACCACGGCCAGCCGCAGGGTGGCGGGGGTGTCCCGGTCGGCCGGGTCGACCGGGCGGGCGCCGGTGGCGACGGTGGCGGGGCCGCCGGGGCGCAGGGTGGCCAGCCGGATCTCGTCGGGGCGCCAATCGCCCACGGCCCAGAGCGGGTTGGGGCCGCCCCACAGGGTGGTGCCGGCCAGCGGGCGGACGGCCGCGAGGGCCGGGTCCGCGCTGCCGGGGGCACCGCTCCAGCCGGTGAGCCACCGCATCGCGCCTCCGCCTGACGGGTATCGGCGCGCTGATGGGTCCGGACTGGCACGCCGTCAGGAGACATCGTGCCACCGGACGGGCCTGAGGTGACCCGTGTTGCGGGGGCGAATCGGGAGAACTGCCGCGGGAACCGCACCGGGGGGCCGTGGCCGGCGGCGTCGCCGGGCTGCCACGCGGGGCGGTCCGGGCCTCCCCCTCCGTGGCCCGCACCGCCCCCGGGGCGGCGCGGTCGGGCCGGCGGCACGTCCGTGGCATGGACATCGCCGGATGGCCGAAAGGCGCCGCACAGGCCGGGAGGGCATCCGCATGCCCTCCCGGACCCACCGCCGCCCGCGGGGACGTAGGCAGCGGTTTCCCCCGGCCCGCCGGGTCCTCGGCGACGGGCCGTTCCACGGCGTCCAGCGAATCGCCGACCTGCCCCTGCGAGCCAGGGAGCACAGGTGGCGCACGTCGGCACGGGACCGGAGCACGGCCTTCCGGGGGCCGGCGGGGGCGCCGCACGGGCGCACCGGCCGGGCCCCGCGCCGGGCACCCACCGGCCGCGCGGGCGCGCGATCCCGCCATCCGGAATGCAGCCTCTTAACCCTCGGAACCCGGACGACTACGCTAGGTGCAGCAGTACGGGAGCGGACATCCTCACGACGGGCCGCCCCCCTGCCGCGTCCGCCATCCGCGCACGACGTCGCCCGGGGGTGCCACCGCCACCATGACCGTCAGCTCACGAGGGCCGAACGAACGGCTCGGCGCGCTCCTGTCGCTCGCCCAGATCAGCAACGCCGGCCTGGCCCGCCGGGTCAACGACCTGGGCGCGCAGCGCGGCCTGACGCTCCGCTACGACAAGACCTCGGTGGCCCGCTGGGTCACCAAGGGCATGGTGCCCCAGCGTCCGGTGCCGCACCTGATCGCGACCGCGCTGGGGAACAAGCTCGGCCGCCCGGTGCCGCTGGAGGAGATCGGCCTGGCCGACTCGCACCCGACGCCGGAGCTGGGCCTGGAGTTCCCGCGCGAGGTGCCGGAGGCGGTGCGCTCGGCGACCGAGCTGTGGCGGGTGGACCTGGACCTGCGGCGCGGGCCGGGCGGCGGGCGGTGGAGCGACAGCCTGGCGGGCACGTTCTCGGTCGCGGCGTACGCGACGCCGGTCTCCCGCTGGCTGATCACGCCGGCCGACGGTTCGGTGGCCCGCGAGACGCCGGTGCCCGACCTGTCGGGGTACCGGGTCGGGCACTCGGACGCGGCCAAGCTCCGCGAGGCGGCCCAGGAGGCCCGCCGCTGGGACTCCAAGTACGGTGGCGGGGACTGGCGTTCGTCGATGGTGCCGGAGTGCCTGCGGGTCGAGGCGGCGCCGCTGCTGCTCGCCTCGTACAGCGACGCGGTGGGCCGGGCGCTGTTCGGCGCGACGGCCGAACTGACCAGGCTGGCGGGCTGGATGGCGTTCGACACCGGCCAGCACGAGGCGGCGCAGCGGTACTACATCCAGGCGCTGCGGCTGGCCCGGGCGGCGGGCGACGTGCCGCTCGGCGGGTACGTGCTGGCCTCGATGAGCCTGCAGGCGGCGTACCGCAACTTCCCGGACGAGGCGATCGACCTGGCGCAGGCGGCGCTGGAGCGCAACCGCGGGCTGGCGACGGCGCGGACGATGAGCTTCTTCCACCTGGTGGAGGCCAGGGCGCAGGCCAGGGCCGGTTCGGCGCGGGCCTGTTCGGCGGCGCTGGCGGCGGCCGAGACGGCGCTCGACCGGGCCCGGCCGGGGGACCCGGACCCGACCTGGATCGACTTCTACGCCTACGACCGGCTGGCGGCCGACGCCGCCGAGTGCTTCCGCGACCTCGGGGTGCCCGCCAAGGTGCGGCACTTCACCCGCGAGGCGCTGGCCCGGCCGACCGAGGGGTACGTGCGCTCGCACGGGCTGCGGCTGTTCGTCTCGGCGATGGCCGAGGCCGAGGCCGGCGACCTGGACGCGGCGGTGGCGGCCGGCGAGCGGGCGGTGGAGGTGGCCGGGCGGATCTCCTCGCATCGCAGCCGCGAGTACGTGGTGGAGATGCTGCGCCTGCTGGAGCCCTACCAGGACGAGCGGCGGGTGCGGGAACTGGCCGAGCGGGCCCGGCTGGTGCTGACCGCCTCGGGCTGACCGGGCGGCCGTCCCCCCGGCCGTCCCGTCCGGCCGTCCCGTCCGCAGGACCGAGGCCGGGCCGAGGCGGCCGAAACCCCCACCCCCGGCCGCCGGGCGTGAAAGCATCGCCCGGGGAGCCGGCGGAAGGGGCTGCGGTGGGGTACGAGGTCGATGTGCTGGTGGTCGGCGGCGGCATCGTCGGACTGTCGACGGCCTACGCGCTGACCCGGGCCCGGCCCGGGCTGGCGGTCGCGCTGGTGGAGAAGGAGCCCGGCTTCGCCGCGCACCAGACCGGCCGCAACAGCGGCGTGATCCACAGCGGCGTCTACTACCGGCCCGGCTCGCTCAAGGCCCGCTACGCCACCGGCGGCGCCGCCGAGATGGTCGAGTTCTGCCGCGAGCACGGCATCGCGCACGAGGTCACCGGCAAGCTGATCGTGGCCACCGGCGCCGACGAACTCCCCCGGCTGGCCGCCCTCGCCGAGCGCGGCCGGGAGAACGGCATCCCGGTCACCGAGCTCGGCCCGGACGGCATCCGGGAGCACGAGCCCGAGGTGACCGGCATCGCCGGCCTGCACATCGCCACCACCGGCATCTGCGACTTCCCGGCGGTCGCCCGCACCTACGCCCGGCTGGCCGAGGAGAAGGGCGCCGAGCTGCGCACCGGCACCGAACTGCGCGCGATCGCCCGCCGCTCCGACGGCGTCACGGTCCAGACCTCCGCCGGCGAGCTGCGCTGCGGGGTGCTGGTGAACTGCGCCGGCCTGCACAGCGACCGGGTGGCCCGGCTGGCCGGCGACGACCCGGGGGTGCGGATCGTCCCGTTCCGGGGCGAGTACTACGAACTCACCGAGGCCCGCCGCCCGCTGGTGCGCGGCCTGGTCTACCCGGTGCCGGACCCGGCCTTCCCGTTCCTCGGCGTGCACCTGACCCGCGGCGTCCACGGCGACGTGCACGTCGGCCCGAACGCCGTCCCCGCGCTCGCCCGCGAGGGCTACGACTGGCGCACCCTGAACCTGCGCGACCTGGCCGGGACGGCCGCCTTCCCCGGCACCTGGCAGATCGCCCGCCGGCACTGGCGGTACGAGGTCGGCGAGCTGCACCGCTCGCTGTCCAAGCGGGCCTTCACCACCGCCGTCCAGCGCCTGCTGCCGGCCGTCACCGCCGCCGACCTGGTCCCGGCCACCGCCGGGGTGCGGGCCCAGGCCGTGGCCCGGGACGGCTCGCTGCTGGACGACTTCGCGTTCGCCGGTTTCGACCCGGACGCCCCCGGCCCGGCCCGCCGCACCGTGCACGTGCTCAACGCCCCCTCCCCTGCCGCCACCGCCTCCCTGGCGATCGGCCGGGAGGTCGCCCGCCGGGCCCTCGCCGCGCTCGACGCCGGCGGCTGACCGGCACCCGCCGACCCGGCCCCGGCCGAGGTGAGGAATCCGTCACGCGCCGGTCCGGGCACCCACGCGCCCCCGTAGACTTGGCCGATTGTGACTGCCACTGCCTCCACTCCCCAGCTGACCGAGACCGCTCCCGCCGAGGCCGTTCCCTCTGAGGCCGCGCCCGCCGGGGACGAGCTGCGCCCCTCGGCCCGGCTCTCCGCCGCCCCGGCGGGGTTCCCGGCGCCGATGTACCCGCACAAGGCCACCGAGGAGCAGCACCGCGAGCACCGCATCCGCAGCTTCCAGCCGCGCCGCGGCCGGATGACCAAGGCCCAGGCCGGTGCGCTGGACCGGGGCTGGGAGCAGTACGGCCTGGCGATCGACGGCACGCCGCTGGACCTCGCGGCGCTCTTCGACGGCCGTCCGGTCACCCTGGAGATCGGCTTCGGCATGGGCGACACCACCGCCACGATGGCCGCCGCCGACCGGACCACCGGCATCCTGGCCGCCGACGTGCACACCCCCGGCCACGGCAACCTGCTCCAGTTCCTGGAGCGCGACAGCTCCGAGAACGTCCGGCTGGCCGCCGGGGACGCGGTGATCCTGCTGCGCGACATGCTCCCCGACGCCTCGCTGGCCGGCCTGCGGGTGTACTTCCCCGACCCGTGGCCCAAGCCCAAGCACCACAAGCGCCGGCTGATCCAGGAGTCCTTCCTGGAGCTGGTGCTGCCGCGGCTCGCCCCGGGCGCGCTGGTGCACTGCGCGACCGACTGGGAGGAGTACGCCGAGCAGATGCTGCAGGTGCTGTCCGCCTCGTCCGAGCTGGTCAACCTGCACCCCGAGGGCGACGGCACCGGCTGGCTGGAGCCCGCCGACCACCCGGCCGGCAGCGTGCCCGGCTACGCGCCCCGGCCCGACTGGCGGCCGATGACCAAGTTCGAGCGGACCGGCCTGGCCAAGGGCCACGTGGTGCACGACCTGCTGTTCCGCCGGCGCTGACCGGAGCCGGCGCCGCACCCGCCCGGGGCGGCGCCGACCCTCCGTTACCACAGGTGAGCGGATCGACACGGATAGTCCCGCACTCTCCCGCTGACCGGACCCGGTCCCCTACGCTTTCGGCGTGAGCTGCCCGCCCGGCGGCAGCGCGTCCGCCACGGCCTCCCCCGGCGCCGCCGCGACCGCCACCGCCACCGCCGAGCCGCCCGCGCCGCCCACCGGCACCCGGCACATCCCGGGGCCGCGGCTGCGGCGGGCCCCCGTCACGCTGCCCCGCCCCCCGCTGCCCGCCCTGCTGCCGCAGGCCGTACGGGTGCTGCGCCGGCTCACCTCGCTGCGCCGCCCGGCGGTCCACTCGGCCCTGGCCGCCTGCGCGCTGGCCGCCTGCGGGGTGCTGATCCTGCGCCTGGTGCAGCGGCAGACCGGCACCACCGGGCTGCTGGTCGGCCTCGCGCTGGCGATACTGCCGCTCCCGTTCGTGCTGGGCTCGCTGGCCTGGCTGAACCGGACCGCCCGGGTGCCGCTGCGGCACGTCCTGTTCTGCCTGGGCTGGGGCGCCTGCGCGGCCACCACCGTGGCGATCATGGCCAACGGCTGGGCCAGCGACTTCCTGATCGCCCACCAGGGCCCGGTGCGCGGGGAGACCCTGGTCGCCGAGTTCGCCACCCCGCTGATCGAGGAGAGCGCCAAGGCGGCGGCACTGCTGCTGCTCCTGCTGCCGTTCCACCGGCGGCTGCGCTGCCGCACCGAGCGGACCTGCGCGCTGCTGGCCCGGCCGTTCTCCGCGATCCGGCCGGACGGGACGGCGCGGCCCGGCGCCGGGCCGCGCCGGGCCAGGGCCAGGCTGCGGCCGCTGCCGTACTTCCGTCCGGCCCCGCCCGGACGGCGGGCCCGCTCCAGCCCGCGCACGCTGGCCGCGGGCACCGTCCTCGGCTCGATCACCGCCTGCGGGTTCGCCTTCACCGAGAACGCGCTCTACCTCGGCCGCGCGTTCACCGACGACCAGCAGGCCCGGCTGGACTCGATCGGCCTCGGCGGGACCCCGAGCCTGCGCGACTTCGACAGCACCGTGCACACCTTCGTGCTGCGCGGACTGCTCTCCCCGTTCGCCCACCCGCTGTTCACCGCCCTCACCGGGCTGGGCATCGCGGTCGCGCTGACCACCGCCCGCCGCTGGCCCGCCCGGCTGGCGGCGCCCGGCGGCCTGCTGCTGGCGATCACCCTGCACGGCAGCTGGAACGCGGCGGCCGGGCTCGGCACGGACGGCTTCCTGCTGGTGTACGCGCTGGTGATGGTGCCCTGCTTCGCGGCGCTGGTGTGCTTCGCCGTCTGGGCCAGGACCAGGGCCTCCCGGCAGCCCGTCCGGCCGGTGGCCGCCCCCGGCCCGGAAACCGATTTCCCTTCCGCTTGAGGGTCCCGTAGGGTGGGGTTCACCGACGCGGGGTGGAGCAGCTCGGTAGCTCGCTGGGCTCATAACCCAGAGGTCGCAGGTTCAAATCCTGTCCCCGCTACTCAGTAGCACGAAGGCCCGGCAGACCCAGTCTGCCGGGCCTTCGCCGTTCCCGACCGCCGCTTCCTCCGGTGGCGACGGCGGGTGGCCACGGCGGGTGGCGGAACGGATTTCCCTTCCGGGCCGCACTCCCGTACTGTCAGGTTCACCGACGCGGGGTGGAGCAGCTCGGTAGCTCGCTGGGCTCATAACCCAGAGGTCGCAGGTTCAAATCCTGTCCCCGCTACTGAGTAGCACGAAGGCCCGGCAGACCCAGTCCGCCGGGCCTTCGCCGTTCCCCGCTTAAATCCGTTGCCCTCCTCGCGGGTGCGTGCCTACAGTGGCGGCACACTGAAAGGAGGTGATCCTGAGTTGAGTACCCCCAGGATGCGTGAGGTGGCTGCTCGCTAGAGCCGCCCCTGCCAGTCGCAGGACGAGGCCGTACGGCCTCCGGCGGCAGGCGTAGACCCAAGCAGTCACCCGGCCCGTGGGCTCACCGGATACATCCCCGGTGCCTCGGCCGCCGGACCCTTCGGGGCCCGGCGACGAGGAGAGCGCCCACGGGCCGTCTGCATGCCCGGCCCCGGTCCGCGGCCGCGGTCCGGCCGGAACGGCGATCCGCTACAGTCGCAGCGACCTGACGGGCCGTGAGGGGTGGACTCGGTGGAGCTGGAACGCGGTGGCGAGCCGGTGCCGGCGGTGAAGTTCGGACTGGGCGGGGTGCTGGGCGCCGGGGTGCTGGGCCTGGTGCTGTTCGCCGCGGCCTCCGCGCACCGGGCGGCGACCCTCGGCGGCGGGCTGATGGTGGCGGCCACCTTCGCGGTGACCGGCGGGCTGCTGGGGTTCCTGTTCGGCGTGCCCAAGCTGCTGACCAGCGGCGCGGCCGCGCACCCGGCGGACCCATCGGCCACCTCGACCGCCAGTTACGCGCCCAACACCAACCTGGAGCAGGTCTCCGACTGGCTGACCAAGATCCTGCTCGGCGCCGGGCTGACCCAGATCGGCACCCTCCCCGAACGGCTGCGGGAGCTGGGCCGGGCGCTCGCCCCGGTGGTCGGCGGCGGCCCCGGGTCGGCGGGATTCGCGGCGGCGCTCGGGGTGTACTTCACCGTGGTGGGCTTCCTGTCCGGCTGGCTGCTCACCCGGCTGCTGCTGGCCCGGGCGCTCTCCGACGCCGACCGGCAGACCCTGGCCGACTCGGTGAACCAGACCGTGATCGCCGCTCCCGGCCTCGGTTTCGGCCCGGAGCAGGTCCGGGCACTGTTCGAGACCGGGGCGGAGGGGTTGCGGGTGCAGGCGCTGGCCCTGCTGCAGGGCGCCCCGGACGCCCGCAACCTGGACCTGATCGTGACCGCGATCGACCGCCACCTGTCGGCCTTCGAACTGCTCCAGGCGCTGCTGGCGGCCCGGGCCGCGATCGACCTGCCCGACCTGACCGCGGAGCAGCGCGCCGCGCTGGGCGAGGCCGTGCGCTACAAGATGAACAACTCCCGCACCGTGCCGCCGTACTCGCGGCGCCGCTCGGTGGCGGAGGACCTGCTGAAGCGGCTGCCGGCCGCTCCGGCCGTCACCGCGCTGCCGGTCACCGCAGCGCCGGTCACCACGCCGCCCGTCACCGCAGCGCCGGTCACCGCGCCGGCCGATCCCCCCGCCGCGGGCCCGTCCGGGCCGGATCCCTCGGTTCCCGGCCCGCGCTGAGCCCGGGGGCGCCGGCGCCGGTCCGGGCGGCCCGGCGGCGGTGGTCCGCCGCCCGCAGCACCAGCACCCGGTGACCGGTCGGACGCCCGTAGCGCCGCACCTCGCTGGCGACCTGGCGCCGGCCGAGCTCGGCGCGCAGCTCGTCCAGCCACGGGTAGCGGGTGCCGGTGCCGTCGTGCAGCGGGTGGATCCGCACCTCGCCGGCCGGGTCGGTGACCCGGACCAGTTCGAGCAGTGCGGCCAGCTGCTGCCGCGGCTCGAACAGGTCGGGGTAGGCGAACAGCAGGTAGCTGCTCAGCGTGAGCGCGAAAGTACCGTCCGCGAAGGGGAGTTGCGGGAGGGCGGCGGCCACGTAGCGCTCCGGGTGGGCGGCCGCGTCGGCGGCGAACAGCCGGCGGGCCCGGTCCCAGCTGCGCAGGTAGCGCTCCGCCCGGAGGTGCCGGGGCAGGTGGCGCGCCGGGTCGGCCGCGATCGCGGCGGCCATCACCTCCCGTCCGGCGCGGGCCCGGGCGGCCAGTTCCCGCGGCGGTACGGCGTAGCCGGGGTCGGCCGCGATCGCCCGGCAGCCGAGCGTGCGGGCCTCGGCGACCAGGCCGGCGGCGCCGCCCGGGCAGTCCAGCACCGGGCCGGGGACGGCGCCCAGTTCGGCGCGGGTGAGGCCGAACAGTCCGCAGTACTCGTCCAGCGGGCGGGAGGTGACCAGTACGGACATGGCGGCGGGCTCCTGGCTCGGGCGAGCGGGCCGTTCCAGCCGATCACGGGCCGGGCCTGGCCGCCCGCCGGGGGCCGCCGAACGGCGCCGGGCAGGGCTCCGGGCCCGGCCCGGCGGGATCAGCCCGCGCCGAGCGGGGTCAGCGGGCGCCGAGCAGGCCGCGCACGGCCAGCCGGTGCACGGCGGCCAGCCCGTGGACGATCTTCGGGGTGAGCAGCACCAGGACGATGCCGATCAGCGAGACCCCGGCGATCTGGAGCGGCGAGGTGATGTAGTACGTGTGGTAGTCGCCCTTGCTGCCGGTGTACTCGAAGAGCCGGTAGCCCGGCCAGTCCAGGTAGCGCTTGAAGACCCAGTGGTAGAGCGGGTAGAGCGCGACCACCCAGCCGACCACCAGGAACACCACGGTGATCACGAAGCTGGCGACCGCCCAGGGGAACATCAGCACCTGGTAGAGGGCGGCCCGCCAGCCGGCCGGGTCGGCCAGCCGGGCGGTGACCGCGCCCCAGAAGCCCTGGCGGGTGGGCCGCACCGGCGCGGGGGCGGTGACCTCGGTGGCCAGCAGGGTGCGGGTGCGCTCGCGGTCCAGGGCGCCCAGCCCGCGCGCGCCGACCAGCAGCAGGGCCAGCACCGGCAGGCCGACGGCGGTGACCGCGAGGGCGAGGCCGACCGAGAAGAGCGTGACGACGAGGACGAAGCCGACCAGCGCGATCGGGAGTCCGGTGAGCACGAAGCCCACCTCGCGGTAGGTGGTGGCGCTGAACGGCGCCTTCCAGAACGCCGGACGGTGCGTGTCGCGGTAGCCGTACGGGGTGGTGCCGGCAGTCATCTCGTACCCCTTGAAGTCGTCCGTGCTCACGTCCTCCAATCTGCCGCAGTCCGGTTCGGCGGGGTATCCGGTCCGCTGCCGGATCCGGGGTGGGGTTCTCCCCACCCCCGCACGGGCGTTCGCACCGGGGCGGCCGGGCCGGCGGCCACCGGCTACGGTTTGTCCGTGAACGTGCCCGTGAACGACGAAGACCTGCCGCTCATCCCGCCCACCCGGGCCGCCGACCTGCTCGCGGCCGTGGACGGCGGCGACGGCGCCCCGGTGCCCGAGGACGCGCTGCGGACGGTGCTGGCCCTGCTGGAGCTGAGCGGCGCCCGGATGCACGACGGCTTCCCCGAGCTGACCTCGGCGCTGCTGGAGCAACTGCTGTACGAGCGGCTGTACCTGTACGTGCAGCCCGCCGGGGACCCGGCCGGGTACGGGGCGGCGGTGCTGGCGCTGATCGAGCACCAGCGGGGCGCGCGGCGGCTGAACGCGAAGCGGTACGCGCGGCTGCGGGAGGAGGCCGAGTGGCAGGGCGAGGTGCTCTGCGGGCTGCTCCGGCGCTCCGACCTGGTGACCTGGCCCCGGCTGTACGCGCTGCTGCTGCGGGCGGACGGCGTGGACACCGCGGACCTGGACGCGGTGCGGGCCTGGCTGGACGCCTTCCGCGAGCTGCCGGAACCGGACCGGCTGGCGGCGTACGCGGCGGTGCCGGGGCTGGAGCCGGAGGACCGGGACGGCGGCTGGGGGCCGACCCGGCTGCTGATGATCGGGATGGCCACGGACGGCGCGCGGCTGCTGCTGGAGCAGGGCCTGATGCAGCGCAGCTACCGGAACCTGGCCGAACTGACGGCGCTCGGCCGCCCGATGCCGACCGAGCTGGCCGGCGATTTCGAGGGGTTCGAGGCGGCGGTCGTGGTCGAGGCGCTGGAGCTGTACGGGCACTGGACGGTACCCGGGCTGCCGGCCCTGCTGGTCGAGGAGTACCCGGACCTGGCACCGGAGCCGGGCACCGAGGAGATCGAGGCGTACCTGGCCGCGCGGGACGCGGACGAGCAGGGGGAGTACGACGGGCCGGACGGGCCGGACGCGTTCGACGGGCACGACGGCCCGGAGCCGTTCGGCCCCGGGGCGGCGTCCTGAACTCTAGGGCTGGAGACCGTGCGCCCGGAGCCAGCCGAGCGGGTCGACCGGGGCGCCGCCGCCGGGGCGGACCTCCAGGTGCAGGTGCGGGGAGGTGACGTTGCCGGTGGCGCCGACCGCGCCGAGCAGGGTGCCGGGGGCGACCGCGCCGCCGGTCGTGGCGATCCCGGCGAGGTGGCAGTACCAGAGCTCGGTGCCGTCCGGCAGCGTCTGGATGACCCGGTACCCGTAGGCGCCCGACCAGCCGGCCGAGCTCACGGTGCCGGCGGCCACGGCGCCGACCGGGGTGCCGGCCGGGGCGGTGAAGTCGAGGCCGGTGTGCAGGTGGGACCAGAGCGAGCCGGTCTGCCCGGGGTGCGCCGCGCCGAGCGTGTAGCCGGTGACCGGCAGGGTGGGCGCGGTGCCGCCCTGGACGGCGGGGGCCGGCGCGACGGGAGCCGGCGCGGCCTGCTGGGCGGCGCGCTTGGCCTCGGCCTCCTGGGCGGCGGCGAGCCGGGCGCTCTCCTCGACGGAGGTGCCCTGGCCGTCGGCCTGCTGCTGGATCCGGGCGGCGAGGGCCAGGCCCGGGTCGGCCGCGGTGGCGGAGCCGTCCGTCCGGTCGGCGGCCGCGTCGGCAGCGAAGACGGCCGGGGCCGGGGCGGCGTGGGCCTGGGCGGCGGAGGCGAAGCCGGTGGCGCCGAGGGCGGCGGTCATCGCGGTGACGCCGAGCAGCGGGGCTCCGCTGCGGGCCTGACGGGGCATCCGGTGCCGGGAGGCCTCGCCGCCGTGGTCCACCGGGAGGTGCTGGTCGACCGGGTGGTCGAGCAGCTGGGTGCCGGCGGCCGGGGCCTGGAGCGGGTGCGTCGACGCCACTGCGGCGTGCTCCTTTCCTTCCTTCTCGCCGACCGGGTTAGCTGACGGGTTCGGAGCAGGAAGGTCTCCTACGGCCGGGTTTCGGGCCCGGCCGATTCACCCCAAGGAACGTGGTTCCCCGGCTCCCCGGGCCCGCCGGTGAAGGCGTGCCCGCGGATTGAGCGATGGCGCGCGGTGCCGTCTGGGTACGGCGTTGCGTACCGCGCTGCGTTATCGAAAGTTAATCCTATGAGCCCCATGATTCCAAGCGCCTCGGCCGAGACTTTGGCAGCCCACCGGGACACCAGGGACCGCCCGCGCGGATCGGCGGGCCCGGTGGTGACGGACGGTGTCCGGCCGGATGAGTATCCGTACTCATGTGCCCGGCAGGGGAGTTGGAGACCCTTCCGGCATGAGCGCAAAGATGCAGACCAGAACCACGGCCGCCTACTACGCGCAGGCCGTCCTCTCCTTCGCCCTCGCCACCTCGGCCCTCGCGATCGGGATCGCCTACCTCCCGGTCAATTCCTGGATGCGGGGATTCCTCGCGGTCGGCCTGCTCTACGAGATCACCTCGGCCTTCACGCTGGCCAAGGTGATCCGGGACCGGCAGGAGGCGGACGAGCTGACCAGCCGGGTGGACCAGGCCCGGCTGGACAAGCTGCTCGCCGAGCACGACCCGTTCCGGGTGGAGGGAGCCTGACCCCCGCCCGCCGGCCGGGGCGCGGACGCCTACTGCGCGTCGGCGGCGGCCTTCGCCTTCTTCTCGGCGAAGGTCTCGCCGGCGATGGACCAGTGCGTGGCCGGGATCTCCTCGACCGCGACCCAGATCTTCTCCGGGTCCACGCCGGTGACGCCCGCGTAGGCCTCGGTGAGCGCGCGGACGATCTCCGCGGTCTGCTCCTCGCTGCGGCCGGCCAGCTGCTTGACGTTGATGAAGGGCACGACGGCTCCTGCCGCTCGAACGGGCTCTCGGGACTTGCGATCCGCTCGCACGCTACCCCAGGCCCGGCGCGCCCCCTTGACGGCTAAGGCTATTAGCCGTAGCTTAATGGCTACAGGGGCTCGCCGGACCGGCCGGCCACCCGTCGAGGAGCCCAGGAGGCAGCGATGAACAGCACCATCAGCACCCGGTACGTCCCCGTGGCCGGCGGCCGGATCGCCTTCGACGACTCGGCCGACGGCGCCACCACCGCCGCCACCGGCCACCCCGTCGTCCTGCTGCCCGGCATGCTCGACAAGCGCGCCTCCTACCGCCACCTGCGCCCGCTGCTCACCGCCGCCGGCCACCGGGTGATCACCATGGACCTGCGCGGCCTCGGCGAGTCCTCCACCGGCTTCACCGACCACTCCCCGGCCGCGATCGCCGGCGACGTGCTCGCCCTCCTCGACCACCTGGGCATCGAGCGCGCCGTCCTGGTGGGCAACTCCTACACCGGCGCCACCGTGGTCAAGGTGGCCGGCGACCGCCCGGAGCGGGTGGCCGGGATCGTGCTGATCGACGCCTTCGTCGAGAACCTGCCGCCGAACGCCTTCCAGCGCGCCCTGGTCAGGACGCTCGGCAGCGCCGTGCTGCACTTCCCCGCGCTCTGGGGCGCGGCGCAGAAGCTCTACTTCCCGACCGCCCGCCCCGCCGACTTCGACGCGTACCGGGCCGGTCTGGTCGCGATGCTGCGCGAGCCGGGCCGCCGGGAGGCCGTGCGCGGGTACGTCGGGGGCGACTCGGCCCCGGTCGGCTGGACGGCCGCCGTCCGCTGCCCGGCGCTGGTGCTGATGGGCGCCAAGGACCCCGACTTCCCGAAGCCCGAGCTGGTCGCCGACCGGCAGGCCGCCGCGCTGAAGGCCCGTAGGGTGATGATCGACGGCGCCGGCCACTACCCGATGGCGGAGTTCCCGCAGGCCACCGCCGATGCCCTGCTCCCCTTCCTGGACGAGGTCGCCTGATGCCGCGCGTCGGACTCACCCCCGCGGCGGTCGTGGACCACGCCGTGGCCCTGCTCGACGAGCAGGGCGGCGAGGCGCTCACCCTCGCCGCCGTGGCAGCCCGCGCCAAGGTCGCCACCCCCTCGCTCTACAAGCACGTCCCCGGCGGTCTGGCCGAACTGCGGCGTCTGATCGCCCTGCGGGTCACCGAGGAGCTGGCCGACCGGCTCACCGCCGCGGTGCTCGGCCTCAGCACGGACGAGGCGGTGGCGGCGCTGCTGTCGGCGTACCTGGAGTACGCCTTGCAGCACCCGGAGCGGTACGCGGCGCTGCCGCAGTCCCCCAGCCCGGCCGATGCGGAGCTGGCGGCGGCCGGCGGGCGGCTGGTCGAGGTGATCATGGCGGTGCTGCGCGGCTACGGGCTGACCGGGTCGGAGGCGGTGCACGCGACCCGGACCGTCCGGGCGGTGGCGCACGGCTTCGCCTCGCTGACCACCGGCGGGGGCTTCCGGCTCGCGGAGGACCTGACGGTCACCCGGCAGCGGCTGACCGGGGTGCTGACCGAAGGGCTGCGCACCTGGCCGGCGCCGAGCTGACGTCCACCCGTGTCCTGCCGGTCCCGGCCGGCGTTGGACAGGGTATGAAGAAGCGCAGCATGCTCGCCGTCGCCTCCCTCGCCGTCGGTGTGGTGGCCTCCTTGACCGCTCCGAGCGCCCACGCGGCCCCCGCGGGCGACCGCGGCCTGACGCCCGACGCCGTCACCGCCCCCGACGTCCCGGTCGACCTGCTCGGCACGGTCTCCGGCGGCAGCCCCGACCTGGACGGCCTGAACGCCCTGCCGGGGCAGCTCCCCGCCTGATCCGCCGCACCGCACCCGCACTCCACGAGGGCCCGCTCCATCGGGGCCGCCCTCCGCACGGGCCACCCGGGCCACCGGGTGGCCCTCGTGCTGCCCGGCCCCGGGCCCCTCCCCGCCCCGGCTGCCCTCCTCCGCCTACGCCTGACCGGAGTTGACCGGCCCTTGACCTCGGACGACCGGTCGCCGGTATAGGTTCGGGTGAGTTTCGAGACCGTTCCGTCACAGTCCCCGGGTGACACTGGCTGGTACCCGAACGTCTCCTGCGGCTCGGGGGGAACCGGCCGGTCCGCGCCCGTCCGACGACGGCGCGGCACCGGCATCACGGAGGACGTGGACAGATGACCCAGACCGTGCCGAGCGACCGGACCGCCACCGGGCTCGTCCCCGCCCAGCGCGGCGCCCGCCGCCCGGGACCCGGACACCCGCAGGACACCGTCCGCGGCCACCTCGGCCGCGCGTTCGCGGTCGCCCGGGGCCTGCGCGCGCTGCGCCCCGTCCCGGCCCGCCCGCAGCAGCCGTACGGCGAGTCCGACGGGCAGTAGCCGCCCGCCCCGCCCGCCCCCGCCTGCCGGTGCAGCCGGTCGACCGGCCCGCGCGGCCGTCCGCGCAACCAGCCGGGTCCGCAGGACGTCCATAAGATGTTCACACCAGGCAAGGGCGGTACGACGAGCGGAAGGGCCGGGTAGTCCGATGGACGTCACCCCGTCGCGCCCCGCCACCCGCACCGAACTGCGCTGCGTCCGGCTGCTGCTGCGCTGCACCGGCGCCGCCGAACTGCTCGCCACCGTGCTCGCCGAGGGGCCGACCTGGATCACCGGGGAGGGCTCGGCGCTCTACCTGCTGGACTCCGACGGGATGCTCCGCCTGGCCGCCTCGCACGGCCTGCCCGACTGGGCGCACGAGCGGTACGGCCTGGTCGACCCGGCCGGTGACCTGCCGGCCGCACGGGCCCTGCGCCGCCGCGCGACCGTGCTGCTCGACCCCGAGCGGCCCCACCCCGGCCCCGCAGGCACCGAGCCGGCCGGGAGCGGCGCCGGCAGCGGAGCCGGACGGGTCGCCCTGGCCGTGCTGCCGCTGGTGATGGACGACGCCCCGCTCGGCGTGCTGGCGCTGGCGCTGGCCCACCGCGGCACCGTCCCCCAGCGCGAGATCGAGGCGCTGGAGACCATCGCCGAGGCCTGCGCCCACCGGCTGTCCCACCTGATCGACCACGTCCAGGCCGCCGGGCCGGCGCCCGAGGGCATCCGGACCGAGCCGTACCGGGGCGAGGTTCCGCTGCTGTCGCTGGCCGTCCGGGCGGCCGGGGCGGGCGCCTTCGAACGCGACCTGGTCACCGGGGAGACCGCCTGGGACCGCCGGGCCTACCAGGTGCTCGGGCTGGCCCCGCCGACCGACCGCGGGACCCTGCCGGCCCCCGACCTGAGCCTGGTCGTCCACCCCGAGGACCTCCCCGACCTCCAGGCCGGCATCGCCGACGCGCTGGCGGCGGGCGGCCCGTACCGGCTCGGCTACCGGGTGGTGCGCGCCGACGGGAGCACCGTGCGGGTGGAGGAGTCGGGGGAGGTGATGCTCGACGGGCACGGGCGCCCGGCGCGGATCGCCGGCCTGCTGACCGACCGGGACCGGCCGGAGCCGACCGGCCCCACGCCCTCCGGAGCCGCGCCCCCGGAAGCCGGGCTCTCGGCAGCCGACCGCTCCGAAGCCGGGCGTTCCGGGGCCGAGGCCCGGACCACCCTGCTGCTCCAGCTCACCCGGGCGCTCTCCCGGGCGATCACCGTCCGGGACGTGACCACCGCGCTGACCGAGGTCGCCGGGCCCGCGCTCGGCGCCACCGGCGTGGTGCTGGACGTGGTCGACGAGGGCCGGCTGCTGCCGGTGTCCCCCACCGTCTTCGGCGGCCCGTACCGCGGCGAGCTGAACCGGTTGACCGACCTGTCGGCCGGCGTCACGGAGCAGGCGCCGGCGCGGGCCACCCCGCTGTTCAGCGAGCCGCAGCAGCCCCGGCCCGGCGGGCGCGGGCCCGACCCCTCCGCCTGGGCGGTGCTGCCGCTGGTCGCCTCCGGACGGCAGGTCGGCTCCTGCCTGATCACCTTCGACACCGACCGGGCGTTCGGCCGCGAGGACCGCACGATGTACTCGGCGTTCGCCGGCATCCTCGCCCAGTCGCTGGAGCGGGCCCGGCTCTACGACATCCACCACCACCGCGCCACCGAGCTGCAGCGCGCGATGCTGCCGCGCACCCTGCCGCGGGTGGCCGGGCTCCGCTCCGCCGCCCGCTACCTCCCCGGCACCGAGGGCATGCAGATCGGCGGTGACTGGTACGACCTGCTGCGGCTGCCGCACGGCCGGCTCGGCCTGGTGATCGGCGACGTCCAGGGCCACAACGCCGAGGCCAGCGCGGTGATGGGGCAGCTGCGCAGCGGCCTGCGCGCGTACGCCACCGACGGGCACGGGCCGGCCGCCACGCTGGCGCGGACCAGCCGGCTACTGGCCGAGCTGGACACCGAACTGTTCGCTACCTGCCTGTACCTGACCCTGGACCCGGCCACCGGCGCGCTGCACGGTGCCCGGGCCGGCCATCCGCAGCCGGTCCGGATCACCGGCGGCCGGGCGGCCGAACTGGAGCTGCCCGGCGGGCCGCCGCTCGGCGTCGACCCGCACTGGGCGTACGAGTCGGCCGGGCACGACCTCGCGGCGGGCGAGACGCTGCTGATCTACACCGACGGGCTGGTCGAGGACCGCGACGAGGACTACGACGACTCGCTGCGGCGGATGCTGGGCAGCCTGGAGCTGTGGGCCCGGCGGGCCGGCGACGCGGGCTCCGGCGAGGCCTCCCCGGACCTGGAGCGGCTCGCCGAACTGCTCACCCTGACCGTGACGGAGCGCAACTCCCGGCCGGACGACGTCGCCCTGCTCCTGCTGCACCGCGGACCGGGCGGCGCGCAGGAGTAGTTCCGGCTGTCCACGGTCGGGCGACGGGGGAGTGACGGGCGGATGACGGCTGCGCGGCGACCAGCATCGATGCGCCCACGACAGCATGTTCGGAAATCGTAGAAGCTGTGAAAGTTTGACTGAATCAGTTCAATTGACGATTGATCGGTTCACACGAACATCGGATCATCGCCCTAGAATTCGCCGCGTGACGATGACTCAGTGGTGCGGAGCAGCAGCCGGCGTCCTCGCCGTTCTCGCATGGGTGGCAGCCGCGAGGAACCGGGCCGTCTCCGTCACCCTGCGCGGTCGGCTGGCCGAGCAGGAGCAGGAGCTCGACCGCCTGCGCGCCGCCCTGACCGACGAGTTGACCCGGCGGAGCGCGGAGAACGCCGCCGTCCAGCAGGAGCAGGACCTCAACTCCGCGACCAGACGGGCCTTCCTGAGCGTGGCCCGGCGAATCCTGGTGATGGCGCACGACCAGCAGGCCGGCCTGGACGAGATGGAGCGCACGCACGACGACCCCGCGCTGCTCGACGGGCTGCTCAAGGCCGACCACGCGGCGGCCCAACAGGCCCGCCTGGCCCAGACGCTGGCGGTGCTCTGCGGCGCCCGGGCCGGCCGGCACTGGCCCGAGCCGGTCGCACTGGAGGACGTGGTGCGCGGGGCCCAGTCCCGGATCCTGCCGTTCCAGCGGGTGGTGGTCCGCAGCCGGCTGGAGACCGCCGTGGTCGGCGCGGCCGCCGAGGCGCTGATCCACGCGGTGGCCGAGCTGCTGGACAACGCGACCCGCTACTCGCCGCCCTCCACCCAGGTGTTCGTCACGCTGATGTCGGTGCACAACGGCGCCGTGGTGGAGATCGACGACTGCGGTGTCGGCATGCCCGAGCAGGCGGTGGAGAAGGCCGCCGCCGCGCTCGCCGGCGGCGGCTCGCTGGAGGTCTCCCGACTGGGCGAGGTACCGCAGTTGGGGCTGGCGGCGGTCGGCCGGCTGGCCGAGCAGTACGGCTTCCGGGTCACGCTCAGCTCGGCGCCCTCGCCGTACGGCGGCGTGCGGGTGGTGGTGCTGCTGCCCAACGCGCTGCTGACCGAGCCGCTGCCGACCGTGCTGCCGCCGTCGGCCACCAGCGCGCCGGCCCTGCCGCCGGGGCCGGCCTCGCGGGTCCCGCCGCAGCCCCGGGCCACCGGCGCGGCGGGCCGCCCGGGGGCCGCGCAGCCGGCCCGTACCAAAGGCACCACGAGCACCGCTAGCACCATGAGCACCACGAGTACTGCGAGTACTGCGAACAGCACCAGCCCCACCAACACCGCCAGCACCGCCGGCCCCACCGGCGCCGCGCGCACCGCCGCCACCCCGCCGCCGGCCGGCGAACTCCCCCGGCGGGCCAACCGCCGGGGCACCCGCCCGGCCGAGGCATCGACCGCCGCATCGGCCGAGGCATCGGCCGAGGAGCAGGCGCCGGCCACCGCCGGCGAGCAGGCCACCGCCCCGGTGGCGGCCCGCTGCCCGGACGGGGCCCAGGCCTTCATGGCGATGTTCCAGGCCGGCACCGCGAGCGGCCGCACCGCCGCCCGCGAGGCCCGGACCGCCGACGCCCCCCGGCCGGACGCCCTGCCCGCCGAACCGGCCGAACCGGCCGGGGCCACCCCCGACTCCCCTCAGCTCCCCCAACTCCCCCAGCGCTCCGGAGACTTCGATGACCACCAACCCTGATCTCGGCTGGCTGCTCTCGGACATCGTGGCCGTGCCCGATGTCCGGCACGCCGTCGTGGTGTCCAACGACGGCCTGGAGATCGGCCGCAGCGAGCAGATCGGCCGGGACGACGCCGAACGGCTGGCCGCCGCCTGCTCCGGGCTGCAGTCGCTGGCCCGCGGGGTGGCCCAGGGCTTCGGCGGCCGCGGCAGCAGCACCCGGCAGATCGTGGTCGAGTACGGCGGCGGCTACCTGTTCGTGGTGGCCGCCGGGGCCGGCGCCCACCTGGCGGTGGTGACCGGCGAGGCGGTGGACGCCGGGCTGGTCGCGTACCAGATGCAGGTGCTGGTGGAGCGGATCGGCACCCACCTGACCAGTCCGCCCCGGTTCGAGCAGGCGGCCGGGGACGCCCGGTGAGCGGGCCGGTCCGGCCGTACGTGATCACCGGCGGCCGCAGCCGGCCGGGCCGGCCGGCGCTCGCGATCGAGAGCCTGGTCAGCGCCGTGCCGGCGGCCGCGCTCGACCCGGACCTGCTGGCCGGCGACCGGCTCAACCGGGAGCACCAGCGGATCCTCGCCCTCTGCCGCGACCTGCTGTCGGTGGCCGAGATCGCCGCCCACCTCGCCCTGCCGGTGAGCGTGGTGCGGGTGCTCGTCGACGACCTGTGGGACCTGGGCGCCGTCCGGGTCCGCCCGCCCGCGCCGCAGGCCGACCGCCTGCCCACCACACTCCTCGAGGAGGTACTCGTTGGCCTCCGCCAGCTCCGCTGACACCGCGGTCCCGCCCGCCGCTCCGTCCTACCTGCCGGCCACCGTGCAGGGCGCGGTGAAGATCCTGGTCACCGGACCGTTCGGGGTCGGCAAGACCACCCTGGTCGGGGCGCTGAGCGAGATCGCGCCGCTGCGCACCGAGGAGGTGATGACCTCCGCCGGGGCCGAGATCGACGACCTGACCGGCCGCCCGGACAAGACCACCACGACGGTGGCGATGGACTTCGGCCGGATCACGCTCAACCCGCAGCTCGCGCTCTACCTGTTCGGGACGCCCGGGCAGCAGCGGTTCTGGCCGCTGTGGGAGGACCTCTCGCGCGGGGCGCTCGGGGCGATCGCCCTGGTCGACACCCGGCGCCTGGACGAGAGCTTCGACGTGCTCGGGCAGTTGGAGGAGCAGCGGATCCCGTTCGCGGTGGCCGTCAACGTCTTCCCCGACACCCCCGAGCACCCCGAGGACGACCTGCGGGCGGCGCTCGACCTGCTGCCCGAGGTCCCGATCCTGCGCTGCGACGCCCGGGACCGGCAGGCCGCCTACGACGTGCTGATCGACTTCGTGGACCACCTGCTCTCCACCGCCGCCCTGGAGCTCCAGCGATGACGACACCCCAGCCCGAGGCCGCCGTCCCGCCGCCCGGCTGTCCGATGCACCGGGGCGCCGCCGCCGGCCCGGCCGCGCAGCTGTACGGGCCCTCGGTCGCGGACGACCCGCACGGCCTGTACGCACGGCTGCGCGAGCAGCACGGCCCGGTGGCGCCGATCGAGCTGGAGCCGGGGGTGGAGGCCTGGCTGGTGCTGGGCTACGCCGAGCTGCTCGAACTGACCCGCAACGAGGCCCTGTTCTCCAAGGACTCGCGCCGCTGGCGGGTGCCGGCCGAGGGCCGGCTCAAGCCCGACTCCCGGCTGCTGCCGATGACCTCCTGGCGGCCCACCCTGCTCAGCCTGGACGGTGCCGAGCACCAGCGGCTGCGCGGCGCGGTGGCGCAGACCCTGGGCCGGATCGACCAGCGGCAGCTGCGCGAGACCACCGAGGCGGCGGCCAACGCGCTGATCGACAGCTGGGGCCCGGACGGCACCGCCGACCTGATCGCCCAGTACGCGCGCCGGCTGCCGCTCCTGGTCTTCACCCAACTGCTCGGCCTGCCGGCCGAGACGGGGCCGCACCTGATCGAGCTGATCAGCCACTTCGTGGACAGCAGCGAGAAGTCGATCCGGGCCAACGCCGAGTTCCAGTCGATCCTGACCGACCTGGTCCGGCGCAGCCGGGCCGAGCCGGGCGCGGACCTCACCTCCTGGCTGCTGGCCCACAAGGCGCAGCTGACCGACGAGGAGGCGCTGCACCACCTGGTGGTGATCCTGGTCGCGGGGAACGAGACCACGATCAACTGGACCGGCAACACGCTGCGCCTGCTGCTCACCGACCGCCGGTTCCGCTCGACCCTGACCGGCGGGCGGCTGACCGTGGCGGACGCGCTGGAGGAGGTGCTGTGGCGGGATCCGCCGACGCAGAACTTCCCGGGCCGCTGGGCCACCGGTGACACCGTGCTCGGCGGCCAGTACATCAGCGCCGGGGACATGCTGGTGCTCGGGCTGGCGGGTGCCAACGCCGATCCGGCGGTGCACGCCGGGGACGGCATCGCGGGCAACCGGGCGCACCTGGCCTGGGGTGCGGGCCGGCACGTCTGCCCGGCGCAGCAGCCGGCCCGGCTGATCGTCGAGACCGCGCTGGAGACGCTGCTGCACCGACTGCCCGATCTTCAACTGGCTGTGCCCGCACACGAGTTGACCTGGCGGCAGTCCCCGTGGTCGCGGGCGCTGGTCTCGCTGCCGGTGCTGTACAGCGCCTTCACCCCGCCCCGTAGCCCCGCTCCCGAAAGGCCGTCATGGACACCTCCGACACCCTCGCCCCGGTCCGACTCGACGCCTTCGGAGGGGACCAGCACGGGGAGAACAGCCGACTCCGGGCGGCAGGCCCTGCGGTCCTGGTGGAACTCCCTGGCGGGGTGGTGGTCTGGGCGGTAACCCACCACGACACGTTGCAGGAGCTGCTGGCCGATCCCCGGGTGGGCAAGAACCCGCAGCTGTGGAACACCTTCCGGGAGGGGCGGCTGCCCGAGGGCTGGCCGCTGCTGAACTTCGTCACCGTGCCCGGCATGATCACCGTGGACGGCGCGGACCACCGGCGGCTGCGCTCGCTGGTCACCCAGGCCTTCACCCCGCGCCGGATCGCCGAGCTGGCGCCGGCGATCGAGGCCCGCAGCAACCGGCTGCTGGACGCGGTGGCCGCCCTGGAGGGCGCGTTCGACCTGCGCGAGCACTTCGCGTACCCGCTGCCGATGCAGGTGATCGGCGAGCTGCTCGGCCTCGCGGTGGAGCAGCAGCACCAGTTGCACGAGCTGTCGGACACGCTGGTCAGCAGCTCGGCGACGCCCGAGGCGGCGATCGCGGCCCAGCAGGGGCTGTTCGCGCTGCTGGCCTCGGTGGTGGCCGCCAAGCGGGCCGAGCCGGGCGACGACCTGACCACCGACCTGATCGCGGCCCGCGAGGCGGACGACCGGCTGACCGAGCAGGAGCTGGTCGGCACGCTGCTGCTGATGCTGGTGGCCGGGCACGAGACCACGCTCAACCTGATCACCAACGCGGTGCGCGCCCTGCTGGCCGAGCCGGAGCAGCTGGCGCTGGTGCGCTCGGGCGCGGTGCCGTGGTCGGCGGTGGTCGAGGAGACGCTGCGCTACGACTCCCCGGTGGGGCAGTTCCCGCTGCGGTACGCGGTGGAGGACATCGAGGTGGGGTCGGTGGTGATCCGCCGCGGGGAGGCGCTGCTGGCCTCGTACGCGGCGGCCGGCCGGGACGAGGGCCACTACCCGGACGCGGACCGCTTCGACCTGACCCGGCAGCCGGTCAAGCACCTGTCGCTGGGCCACGGTCCGCACTTCTGCCTCGGGGCGGGGCTGGCCCGGATGGAGGCGGAGACGGCGCTGCGCGGGCTGTTCACCCGCTTCCCGGGGCTGGCCCTCGCGCAGGACGGGCCGGCGCCGGAGCCGATCGCCTCGTTCGTCAGCAACAGCGTGCGGACGCTGCACGTGCGGACCGGCTGAGGCACCGGGGGCGGCGGGGAGCAACCATCCGGGGCGGGGCTCGTTGGGGAGGGCATGAGAGAGATCCCGGTCCTTGCCGCCCTGTCCCTCGCCGCGCTCGCCGCGGCCGCCGCCCCCGCGCAGGCGGAGCAGGTCCGCGACTACGCGCAGGGGGCGACGGCGGGCGAGGTGTGCCACCAGGAGCTCGCGCAGTACCCGGTGGTGGGGCCGGCCGCCGAGCGCACCACCGGCGTCTGCGGGACCCTCGGGCGGGTGCTGGACCGGCCTGCGGTGTCGGTGAACTGAACCGGCGGTGTCGGTGAACCGACGCCTCCGGCCGGCCCGGCTCAGTCCTCGAACAGGGCGTTCATCTCGTCGAAGCCGAGGCCGTCCGCCAGGGCCTGGTAGCCGCCGTCCGTGTACACCTCGCGGGCGGCCCGCCGGACCGCCGCGTACGCGACCTTGGCGAGGCCGGGGCCGAGGCTGATCCGGGCGACGCCGAGGGCGCCGAACTCGGCGACGGTGGGCGCGCCGGGGCCGGCCATCACGTTCAGCGGGACGGGCAGCTCCCGGGCGAGGGTGGCGACGGTCTCCGGGTCGGTGACGCCGGGCACGAAGATGCCGTCGGCGCCCGCCGCGACGAAGGCCCGGGCCCGGTCGAGCGCCGCGTCGAGCCGGCCCTCCGGGTCGCCGACGCCGAGCAGGAACACGTCGGTGCGGGCGTTGAGGAAGAGCCGCACGCCGGCGGTGTCGGCGGCCCGGCGGGCGGCGGCGATCCGCTCGGCCGCGTCGTCCGCCGGCCGCAGCGGGCCGGGGCCGGACCAGCTGTCCTCCAGGTTGACGCCGACGGCGCCGGTGGCGAGCAGTTCGGTGACGGTCTCGGCGACGCCGTCCGCGGTGTCGGCGAAGCCGTGCTCCAGGTCGGCGGTGACCGGGAGGTCGACGGCGCCCGCGATCAGGGCGGTCTGGGCCAGGGCGCGGGCCCGGTCGAGCCGGTGCCCGTCGGGCACCCCGAGGGTCCAGGAGACGCTGGCGCTGGCGGTGGCGATCGCCGGTGCGCCGGCGCCGGCCACCAGGCGGGCGCCGGCGGCGTCCCAGACGTTGGCCAGCACCAGCGGTGTGCCGGGGCGGTGCAGGGAGTGCAGGAGTTCGGCCTTGCGGTGCTGCGTGGTCATGGGTGACAGCCTGTCGCTCGCGGGGATCGCCGTCCGGCGGGAATCGGACCTGGACGTCCGGCGGGGCCCCGGGTCGTACCGGGGCCCAGCCGGGCGGGGTGGGACGGGGTGGTCCGGCGCGGGGCCGGGCGCGGGCTCAGGCCTGGCGCGGGGCCGGGCTCAGCCGGGTGGCGATGGCGATCCGGTTCCAGGAGTTGATGGCGATGATCAGCGCGATCAGCTGGGCCAGCTCCGGCTGGTCGAACTGCTTGGCGGCCTCGTCGTAGACCGCGTCCGGCACGTGCCCCTCGGTGACCAGGGTGACGGCCTCGGTGAGGGCCAGTGCGGCCCGCTCGCGGGCGGTGAACCACGGGGCCTCGCGCCACGCGGAGAGCGAGTACAGCCGGTGCTCCTGCTCGCCGATCTTGCGGGCGTCCGTGGTGTGCATGTCCAGGCAGAACGCGCAGCCGTTGATCTGCGAGGCCCGGGTCTTCACCAGCTCCGCGACGATCGGGTCGACGCCCTGGGCGGCGGCCCGGTCCAGCTTGATCATCGCGCGGTAGAACTCGGCGGCCTGCTCGGGCAGCGAGATGCGCTGGACGGGGGCCGGGACATGGGCATCGGCGCTGGTGGCGGCGGTGGCGGTGGCGTTCTGGTTCGTCGTCATGGCTCCACCCTAGGTGTCGGATGGCCCGGTGCTGTGGTTCATTTGGCCCATGGAATCCTGGGCCACTTTCGGTGGCGACCTGCACCTCGACCTGACCGCCGGGCGGTCCCGGGGGCTCGGCCTGCGGGCCGCCCTGGAGGACGCGCTGCGCTCGGCCGTCCGGGACGGCCGGCTGGCCCCCGGCACCCGGCTGCTCTCCTCCCGGGCGCTGGCGGCCGACCTGGGGATCGCCCGCAACACCGTGGCGGAGGCGTACACCCAGCTCAGCGCGGAGGGCTGGCTGACCTCGCGGCAGGGGTCCGGCACGGTGGTGGCCGAGCGCGGCGCCCCGCAGCCGTCCGCGCCGCCGCCCGGCGTCCGGCCCGAACCGGCGGTGCGGCACAACCTGATGCCGGGCAGCCCCGACCTGTCGCGCTTCCCGCGCTCCGCCTGGCTGGCCGCGACCCGGCGGGCGCTGGCCACCGCGCCGCACGAGGCGTTCGGGCTCGGTGACCCGCGCGGCCGGATCGAGCTGCGCCGGGCCCTGTCGGACTACCTGGCCCGGGTCCGCGGCGTGCGCACCGACCCGGAACGGCTGCTGGTCTGCTCCGGGTACACCCAGGGCCTCGGCCTGGTCTGCCGGGCCCTGCACGAGCAGGGCGTGCGGACCCTGGCGGTCGAGGAGTACGGGCTGCCGCCGCAGCGCGCGGTGGTCGACGCGGTCGGCCTGGCCACCGTGCCGCTGCCGCTGGACGAGGGCGGCGCCCGGACGGAGGCGCTGCTCGGCTCGGCGGCGGGCGCGGCCGTGCTCACCCCGGCCCACCAGTTCCCGACCGGGGTCGCGCTGCGGGCCTCCCGGCGGGCGACGGCGGTGGCCTGGGCCCGGGCCACCGGCGGGGTGCTGATCGAGGACGACTACGACGGCGAGTTCCGCTACGACCGCCAGCCGCTGGGCGCGATGCAGGCACTCGACCCGGAGCGGGTGGTGTACGCGGGGACGGCGGCCAAGAGCCTGGCGCCGGGGCTGCGGCTCGGCTGGCTGGCGCTGCCCGCCGCCCTGGTCGAGCCGGTGATGCGGCAGAAGCGGCTGGCGGACGGGCAGTCGGGCGCCCTGGAGCAGCTCGCCCTGGCAGAGTTGATCACCTCGGGCGACTACGACCGGCACATCCGGCGCAGCCGGCTGCAGTACCGGCGCCGCCGGGACCGCCTGATCGAGGTGCTGGCCGAGCGGGCGCCCGAGGTCCGGGTGACCGGCCTGTCGGCGGGCCTGAACGCCGTCCTGGAGCTGCCGCCGGGCTCCCTGAGCGAGCCCGAACTGCTGCGACAGGCCCAGTGGTTGGGCCTGTCGCTGAGCGTCAAGTCCTGGTGCCGCTCACCCGCCGCGGGCCCGGCACCGGACGCCCCCTCCGCCCTGGTGGTCGGGTACGGGACGCCGTCCGACCGAGCGTTCCCGGCGGCGCTGGACGCGCTGTGCACGCTGGTGGGGCTGTGAGCGGCGGCGCGGGCCGGGTGAGCGGCGGGACGGTGAGCGGCGGGCGGGCGCCGACCTGACAGGCTCGTCCGGCACGGGAATCCCCGCCGAGGCACCGGCCTTGGAACGGATCACGGGCCGGGTGGGCCGGCCCGGGACGAAGGGGACCACCATGACAGTCGCCGTCATCGGCACCGGCAAGATCGGCTCCACCCTGGCCCGCGCGTTCGCCGCCGCGGACCTGGAGACCGTGCTCGGCTCGCGGGATCCGTCGGCCGTCACCGGCGCCCCGGTCAAGGTGGTCACGGTGGCCGAGGCGCTGGCCGGCGCCGACACCGTGGTGTTCGCCCAACCGGGCACCGCCGTCGACGAGTTCCTCGCCGAGCACGGCCCGGCGCTGGACGGCCGGTTGTTCGTCGACGCGGCCAACCGGCTGACCGAGCCGGTCCAGCACAGCGCCGCCCAGGTGGCCGAGCGGGCACCCGGCGCCCGGTACGCCCGGGCATTCAGCAGCCAGGGCGTCGAGGTGTTCGCCGCGCCGGTGATCGGCGGGACGGTCTCGGACCACCTGTTCTCGACCGCCGAGCAGGACCGGGCCGCCGTCGAGGAGCTGATCTCGGCGGTCGGCCTGCGGCCGGTCTACCTCGGCCCGGACCAGTACGAACTGGTGGACCGGGCGCTGTGGATCTGGTTCCGGCTGGCGGTGGCCCAGGGCCACGGGCGGCACTCCGGCTTCCGGCTGCTCACCGACCAGGACTGACCCGGCCCGGCCGCCGAGGACGCCCCGGGAGCCGCGGTCAGCGGTTGCGGTTGCGGTTGCCGCGATCAGCGGTTGCGGTTGCCGATCTCGAAGAGCAGGATCACGAAGCCCGCGAAGGCGTGCGTGGCCGCCATGTAGATGGTGGCGCGGATCCAGACCCGGCGGTCGGTGCGCCGGCCGGCGTCGGTGGTGAGCTCGCTGCTGAGCTTGGACATGGCCTTACCTCTCCGAGGGATTCGGGTGGAGTCAGATCCGGGGCTGGTCGCCGAGGCACAGTTCGCCGGCCGGCGCCTGGAGCAGGGTGTGCAGGAAGAGCAGCTCGACGCCGTCCGGGGAGTCGGCCGCGATGCAGTGCGGGGTGAGCGAGTCGAAGTGGGCACTGTCGCCCTCCGCCAGCAGGTGGACGCTCTCGCCCAGGGTCAGCCGCAGCCGGCCCCGGGTGACGTACAGCCACTCCTCGCCGGGGTGCACCCGCACCACGGCGTCCTGCAGGCTCGGCGGGACCTGGACGTGCAGCGCCTGCATCGCCCGCCCCGGGGCGCCGGCCCGCCGGTAGCCCCAGCCGCCGGCCCGGCCGGGCTCGATGGCGGCGCCGCGGATCACCGGCTCCGGGTCGCCGGGCTGCTCGCCGAGCAGTCCGGCGACGGTGGTCCCGTAGGCACGGGCCAGTCCGAGCAGGACCGGCAGCGAGGGCTGGCGCTGTCCGCTCTCCAGCCGCGACACGTAAGCTGGGGACAGGCCCACCCGGGCGGCGGCCGCCTCCAGGGTGAGCCGGCCGGCCATCCGGTGCTCGCGCAGTCGGGCACCGAGGCCCGCGACCTCCGGGTCTTCTGTCATGCGTCCAGTGCACACCCGGCAGTGCCCCAGAGGCAAGAAACTTGCCTCTCAGGCAAACCGCCTCCCGTCGGGGGTTCGGCGGCTCGGCAGCTCGGGGATCCGGGGCAGGGGCCTACGGACGGGGGATGTTCCGCAGGTTGCTGCGCGCCAGGTCCACCATCCGCCCGACCCCGCCGGACAGCACGGTCCGTCCGGCCGCGAGCGCGAACCCCTTGAGCTGGGCGGCGGTGATGTGCGGGGGGATGGAGAGCGCGTTGGGGTCGGTCACCACGTCCAGCAGCGCCGGTCCGGGCCGTTCCAGCGCCTCCCGCAGGGCGTCCGCGACGGCGGCCGGGTCGGTGACCCGCTTGGCCGGGATGCCGCAGGCGCGGGCGATCGCCGCGTAGTCCACGTCCCCGTTGTCGGTCTCGGTCTCCGGGTAGCCGCTGACCAGCATCTCCAGCTTGATCATGCCGAGCGCGCCGTTGTTGAGGACCACCGTCTTGACCGGCAGCCGGTGCTTGGCCACCGTCAGCAGCTCGCCGAGCAGCATGCCGATCCCGCCGTCGCCGGAGAGCGAGACCACCTGCCGTCCGGGGAAGGCGAGCTGGGCGCCGATCGCGTGCGGCAGCGCGTTCGCCATCGAGCCGTGCAGGAAGGAGCCGATCACCCGGCGGCGCCCGTTCGGGGTGAGGTAGCGGGCGGCCCAGACGTTGTTCATCCCGGTGTCCACGGTGAACACCGCGTCGTCGGCGGCCAGTTCGTCCAGCACCGCGGCCACGTACTCGGGGTGGATCGGCCGGTGGTGCTCGATGTCCCGGGTGTACGCGCCGACCACCTTCTCCAGCGCCTTGACGTGCCGCTCCAGCATCGCGTCCAGGAAGGAGCGGTCGGTCTTCTGCTCCAGCAGCGGCAGCACCGCCCGCAGGGTGGCCGCCACGTCCCCGTGCACCGCCAGCTCCAGCGGGGTCCGCCGGCCGAGCCGGGTCGCGTCGTGGTCCACCTGCACCGTCCTGGCCTGCGGCAGGAAGGAGTCGTACGGGAAGTCGGTGCCCAGCAGCAGCACCAGGTCGGCCTCGTGCAGCGCCTCGTGGCAGGCCCCGTAGCCGAGCAGGCCGCTCATCCCCACGTCGTACGGGTTGTCGTACTGGATCCACTCCTTGCCGCGCAGCGAGTGCCCCACCGGGGCCTGCACGGTGGCGGCCAGCCGCATCACCTCCTCGTGCGCGCCCCGGGTGCCCGCACCGGCGAACACGGCCACGGTGGACGCCCGGTTGAGCGCCTCGGCGAGCGCCCGGACCTGGGACCACGGCGGGGCGGCGACGGCCTGCTCGTCGAGGAAGGTGCTGCGGCCGGTGGGCCCGGCGGCGGGCAGCGCCGCGATGTCGCCGGGGAAGACCAGCACCGCGACCCCGGGGGCGCCGAGCGCGTGCTGGACCGCGACCCGCAGCAGCCGGGGCAGCTGCGCCGGGGTGGAGACCAGCTCGCAGAAGGTGCTGCAGTCGGTGAACACCCGCTCCGGGTGGGTCTCCTGGAAGAAGCCGGTGCCGATCTGCCCGGACGGGATGTGGGAGGCGAGCGCCAGCACCGGCACCCCGCTGCGCTGGGCGTCGTAGAGGCCCTGGATCAGGTGGGTGTTGCCGGGCCCGCAGGAGCCGGCGCAGACCGCGAGCCGGCCGGTCAGCGCGGCTTCGGCCGAGGCGGCGAAGGCTCCGGCCTCCTCGTTGCGCACGTGCACCCAGGAGATCCCCTCGGCCCGCCGGATCGCGTCCACCACCGGGTTGAGGCTGTCGCCCACCACCCCGTAGACCCGTTCCACGCCGGCCTGCCGGAGCACCTCCACCATCTGCTCGGCCACACTGCCCACGGGGCACCTCGTCTCGGCTCGGCTCGTCGCGGCCCGGCGGCCGGATCCCTTGCAGGACCATGCCTAGCACGGCGAACCGGACAAAAGCCTCACATCAGGCCGCGCCGGACGGCGAAGGGCCCGCCCGCAGCTCGCACCCGGCGGGCGGGCCCAGCCTGCGGACATCAGCCGTGGAAGGCCGCCGTCCCGTTCGGGGTGCCGAGGCCGGTCGGGCCGTCGTAGCCCGCGGCCGCCTTGCACAGGTAGGCCGGCGAGCAGCTGCCGTTCGAGCCGGTGGTCACGTCGAACAGCGAGCCGGTGTGCGCGTACGGGAAGGAGGCCGGGCTGCTGCCCGCGGACGGGGCGCCGCCGAGCGCGTACACGCTCGCGATGATCGGCGACGAGGCACTGGTGCCGCCGTAGACCGCCCAGCCGCTGCCGCCGTAGGTCTGGTAGACCGCGACGCCGGTGGCCGGGTCGGCGACCGCGGACACGTCGGCTATGGTCCGCTTCTTGCAGCCGGTGTCCTTCTGCCAGCTGGGCTTGGCGTCGTAGGCCGAGCAGCCGGACCCGGTGCCCTCGGTGGAGTTGGTGAGCCAGACCGACTCGCTCCAGCCGCGGCTGCTGGAGTCCCGCTTGAGGGCGGTGCCGCCGACCGCGGTGACGTAGCGCGAGGCGGCGGGGTACTCAGCGCCGTAGGCGGAGTCGCCGGAGGAGACCGTGATGGCCACGCCCGGGTGGTTGAAGTAGGAGGTGTCGTACGAGGTGTCGGCGGAGGACTCGCCGCCGCCGTAGCTGTTGGAGACGAACCTGGCGCCCAGCGAGACGGCCGTGTTGACGCTGGTGCCGAGGTTGGCCATGGAGGCGCTCTTGGCCTCCACCAGGACGATCTTCGCCTTGGGGGCGATCGCCGACACCATGTCGACGTCGAGCGAGATCTCACCGGCCCACCCGGTGTTCTTGGCCGGGTAGCTGGTGCCGCCGTTCTGGTCCACCTTCTTGAAGCAGCCGTTCGCGGTGGTGCAGGCCGGCAGGCCGTACTGGGCGCGGTAGACACCCATGTCCGCCTCGGCGGACGGGTCGTCGTAGGCGTCGACGATCGCGATCGTCATGCCGGCGCCGCCGTTCGCGGGTAGCTTGTACGCGCCGAGCAGGTCGCTCGGGCCGAGGCCGGACGGCAGCAGGCCCGCGGAGACGCCGAGCGCCCGCACCGGCTCCGCGGTGCTGGTGACCTTGAGCGCGTGGCAGGCCATGGTGTCGCCCTTGGCCAGCGTGGCGCAGGAGCGGACCCAGGACGTGCCGCCCTGGGAGTAGGTGGTGGGGGTGGACGCCGCGCCGGCGGGCGCGGCCGCGGCGAACGCGGACAGCGCGAGCGCCGCGGTGCCGGTGGCGGCCAGGACGGACCGGCGGGCGCGGGACGTGGGGGTACGCAACGGAGTGCCTCCTGTGGCTGGGTCGACCGGGGGCCGTGCGGAGCCGGCCGGGCGCCCGCACGGTGGTGCGGGGGCACGGCGGGGCGGGCGAGAGGCAGCGGGACGGTTCGGGGCCGCCGCTTCCCACCGGGCAGGACAGGGGAACTGACGCCGACGCTAGACGGACATGCTCACGTCGAACAACGGTCCGTCAGAAAATTGGACGAGCCCTTTACCGCCGGTTGGCGACGGTAAAGGGCTCGCGGGTCAGGGAGTTGGGGAGCTACGGGTGCGCGGTCACTCGGCGGGCAGGTGTTCCACCCCGCCGCCGTGCACGACGCCCTGGACGCCGGCGTGCGCGGCGCGCCGGGCCGGCTCCCGGCCGGGCGGCTGGGAGCAGCGTTCGGGGGCCTCGATCACGGCGGTGCGCCGGGTGGCCTCGCCCTTGGGGCCGAGGCGGACCGGCTCGCCGTCGTGCAGCAGGGTCAGCGGGCCGCCCTCGCGCACGGTGTAGACGGTGGTGGCGTGGGTGATGTCCACCCGCAGCAGGCTCTCCCTGATCCGCAGCGAGAACGCGAGGCGTTGCAGCCCGGCGGGCAGCCGGGGCCGGAACGACAGGTGCTCGGAGTGGTCGCGCAGGCCGCCGAAGCCCGCCACCAGGGCGATGCAGGCGCCCGCCAGCGAGGCCATGTGCAGGCCGTCCCGGGTGTTGCCGCCGAGGTCGCGCAGGTCCATCAGGGCGGCTTCGGCGGTGTAGTCGTAGGCCAGGTCGAGCTGGCCCACCTCGGCGGCGATCACCGCCTGGGTGCAGGCGGAGAGCGAGGAGTCCCGGACGGTCAGCCGCTCGTAGTAGGCGAAGTTGCGGACCTTCTGCTCGTGCGTGAAGGCGTCGCCGCGGACCTGCATGGCCAGCACCAGGTCGGCCTGCTTGACCACCTGCTTGCGGTACAGGTCGAAGTACGGGTAGTGCAGCAGCAGCGGGTACTTCTCCCGCGGGGTGCCCTCGAAGTCCCAGACCTGGTGGTCGGTGAAGCCGTCGGCCTGCGGGTGCACGCCGAGCTTCTCGTCGTACGGGATGAACATGGCGGCGGCGGCGTCCCGCCAGGCCGCGGCCTCCTCGGTGTCCACGCCCAGTTCGGCGGCCTCCTGCGGGTGCCGGTTGGCCGCCTCGGCGGCGTGCCGCAGGTTGGACTGCGCCATCAGGTTGGTGAAGACGTTGTTGTCGGCCACCGCGCTGTACTCGTCCGGGCCGGTGACCCCTTCGAGCCGGAACCGGCCCACCGCGTCGTGGTGGCCGAGCGAGCGCCACATCCGTGCGGTCTCCACCAGCAGTTCCAGCCCGTGCGTGCGCTCGAACTCGACGTCCCCGGTGGCCCGGACGTAGCGGACCACGGCGGCCGCGATGTCGGCGCCGATGTGGAAGGCCGCGGTGCCGGCCGGCCAGTAGCCGGAGCACTCCTCGCCGCGGATGGTCCGCCACGGGAAGACCGCGCCCGCCAGGCCCAGTTGGGCCGCCCGCTCGCGGGCCATCGGCAGCGTGGTGTGCCGCCAGCGCAGCGCCTGGCCGACCGCCCCCGGCAGGCAGTAGGTGAGCACCGGCAGGACGAACATCTCGGTGTCCCAGAAGCTGTGCCCGTCGTACCCGGGCCCGGTCAACCCCTTGGCGGGGATGGCCCGTTCCTCGCTGCGGGCGCCCGCCTGCAGGACGTGGAACAGGGCGAACCTGGCCGCCTGCTGGAGCTCGACGTCGCCCTCGATCTCGATGTCGTTGCTGGCCCAGAACCGCTCCAGGTAGCGGCGCTGCTCGGCCACCAGCCCGTCCCAGCCGGTGTGCCGGGCCGCCGTCAGCGCGGCCTCCACCTGGTCCCGGACGGCGGGCAGCGAGCGGGTCGCCGACCAGCCGTACGCGATGAACTTCACCAGCCGCAGCCGCTCGCCGGACTCCAGCACGGTGGTGACGCTGATCCGGCCCTGGTCGTCGGTGGACTCGGCGGTGGTGTCCACCTGGTCGGGGCCCTCGATGGTGTGGTCGATGCCGGCCGCCACCCGCAGGCCGCTGTACCTGGTCCGGTGCACCAGGACGGCTTTGGTGGCGGCGGCGTGGTGGAGCTCCGCGGTGAGCGGCTGCTCCAGCACCGCGGCGGCGCGCGGATCCCGTTCCCCGCCCGGGAGTTGCTCGTTGGCAACCAGCTCGGACTGGACCACGATCCGGACCGGGCCGTCCACCGCCTCGATCGTGTAGTCGACCGCGGCGACCGCCCGCTGGGTCAGCGAGACCAGCCGCACCGAGGTCACCTTGACCGTCCGCCCGGCCGGCGAGGTCCACTCCGCCTGGCGCCGCAGCAGCCCGTCCCGGAAGTCCAGGCTCCGCTGGTGGCCGCGGAGTTCGCCGTAGCGCAGGTCGAACGGCTCGTCGTCCACCAGCAGCCGGATGACCTTGCCGTTGGTGACGTTGATGACGCTCTGGCCGGACTCCGGGTAGCCGTAGCCGCTCTCCGCGTACGGCAGCGGGCGCAGCTCGAACACGCCGTTCAGGTACGTCCCCGGCAGGCCGTGCGGTTCGCCCTCGTCGAGGTTGCCGCGCAGGCCGATGTGCCCGTTGGAGAGCGCGAACACCGATTCGGCGCGGGCCTGGGCGTCCAGGTCGAGGCCGTGTTCGGCGACGCCCCAGGGGTCGACGGTGAAGGTGTCCGTCCCACTCACGCGGGATCCTCCTCGATCAGCTCGGCCAGGTCGGCCACCACCAGCGAGGCGCCGTGCTCGCGCAGCTCCCCGGCCTGGCCGGTTCGGTCCAGGCCGACCACGGCGCCGAACCCGCCGGCCCGGCCGGAGGCGACCCCGGCGAGCGCGTCCTCGAACACGGCGGCGTGCTCGGGCGGCACGCCCAGCTCCCGGGCGGCGGCCAGGTAGGTGTCCGGGGCCGGTTTGCCGGCCAGGTGCCGCTCGGTGGCGACCACGCCGTCCACCACCACCTCGAACAGGTCCTCGATCCCGGCCGCGCGCAGCACGTCCCGGCAGTTGGCGCTGGAGGAGACCACCGCGCGGGGCAGGCCGGCGTCCCGCAGTCGGTGCAGGTAGTCGACCGAGCCGGGGTAGGCCCGCACGCCCTGCTCCTTGATCATGCGCAGCACGGTGTCGTTCTTGGCCCGGCTCAGGCCCTGGATGCTGCGCTCGCCCGGCCGGTCCTGCTCGGTGCCCTCGGGCAGCCGGATCCCCCGGGACTCCAGGAAGCCCCGGGTGCCGTCCAGGCGCGGCCGGCCGTCGACGTAGCGGTCGTAGTCGACCACCGGGTCGAACGGCACGAAGGCGGTGCCGGAGCGGTCGGCCTCGGCCCGCAGGAAGGTGTCGAACATGTCCTTCCAGGCGGCCGCGTGGACCTCGGCGGTCCTGGTCAGCACGCCGTCCAGGTCGAAGAGGTAGGCCCGGATGTGGTCGGGGAGTCCCAGCATGTCTGTCATCCTCGCTCGCACGCACGGAGCGGCCGCCCATTGGCGTCGCGGCTGGCGCGTCGCGAACGGGCGGCCCCGATCCCCGGCCCGACTACCCGGCCGGGACCCGGATAACCGCGAAGACCGCGCCCTGCGGGTCCTGGACGATCGCGTTGCGGCCCCAGGGGGAGTCGGTGGGCGGCATCATCACCGTGCCGCCGGCCCGGATCAGCGCGTCCACCGTGCTGTCGGTGTCGTCGACGGCGAAGTAGGTCAGCCAGTGCGAGGGGGTGCCGGGCGGCAGGCTGCCGCCGAGCTTCTGGACGCCGCCGACGGCCTTGCCGTCCACCTCCAGCGCCCAGTAGTGGGTGGCCCCCTCCATCAGCGGCAGCTGCACGCCGAAGGCGGCCGGGTAGAAGGCCTTGGCGGCCTCCGGGTCGGCGGTGTTCAGCTCGTTCCAGACCAGGGCGCCGGGCTCGTTCACCACCTGGGCGCCGGCGAAGTCGACCGGCTGCCAGACGCCGAACACGGCGCCCGTCGGGTCCGCCACCACCAGCATCCGGCCGACCGTGCCGACGTCCATCACCGGGACCAGCGGGGTGCCGCCGGCGGCGGTGACGGCCGCCAGGGTGGCGTCCGCGTCGTTCGAGGCCAGGTAGGTGGTCCAGGCGACCGGCGGCTCCGGCATGCCCTCGGGGGCCATCGCCGGACCGATGCCGGCCACCGGCTTGCCGTTCAGCGTGCAGATCGCGTAGCCGCCGAACTCGGCCGGTCCGACCTCGCCCTGCCAGCCGAACAGGTCACGGTAGAAGTCGAGCGCCGCCTGCTGGTCCTTGGCCATCAGGTCGACCCAGCACGGGGTGCCGGGCTGGTACGGGGCGGTGACTTCGGGCATAGCGCCTCCCAGGTGGTGGTCCCCCGCCGCCCACCCTCGCCGCCGGGGGCCGATCCCGCCACCCGAACGGGGCCGGGCCGGTGGCAGCCGCCGTACGGCGCCGGGCGAGGTCCCGACCACCCGCCCGAGCCGGCCGGCAACGGTCGGGCGTCCGGGGCGGGTTGACGTGCGCCGGTGGCGCGGCACGGCTGCGGGCGCCGCCGCGGGCCACAACCAGGACCGGCCCCCGCCGTGCGATGCACTCGCACGGCGGGGGCCGGTCCCGTCGTCGGTGGGCCGCCAGGGGTTCGAACCCTGAACCTACGGATTAAAAGTCCGCGATCACTTGGGCCATCCCGTGACGCTCTGTGCCACCTGATGCCTTCCGGCACTAGCCAGAGCCCTGGTGGCCTGATGGCCCGCTTCCTACGGAGCGTATTCGTGATGCCTTGCTATGCAGCGTTCGAGCGAGCAGAATCCTTGATCATCAGCGGATTTCGGACATCGCTCCCACCTGTCCCAAGCCCCTCGCACCGTCGATGATCCTGTCCTCGTCCGGCCTGCGCCGAGACCGGGGAATCATCCTCGCCGCACGCTCCGCCACCTCACAGTCCACCTCGGGCAGCAGCGAGGAGTATGTGTCCACGGCCAGCTTGATCATGGAGTGCCGCAGCGTCTCCTTGATGACATGGAGGTCGCCGCCGCCCGTGTGGATCACCGTGGCGGCCTGGGGTGTCGCAGATCCCGCGGGTTGATCGGCGGCGGGCCGGATCATCGGGTGCAGCCACGTGCCATCCTGCTGCACGAACACCTTGCCCCTGTCCGCCCACAACGGCGCCTTCTCGACGGGGCCCGCTGGACGCCAGGAACTCGGCCCGCGGCCAACTGCCGGTCCCGCGCGGCGAGCTGCCGCGCCCGGTACTCGCGCATCACCTGCACCGTGGCCGAGTACAGGGCGATCGTCGCGGCGCTGCCGTCGATCATCGGCTCCGACTCGTACGGCTCCCAGCCGTCCCGCACGATCTCCTCGGCGACGGTCAACTCGCGCTTATCCAGGTCGAGAAAGCCACGTACCGGCTGCTGCTCGACGCCTACCTCGCCATGTGCCACTGAGCCCGAGAGCTCGGCCCGCACACCCCGGCCCACCGCCCGAGCCTCCACCTGGTCTCGACCTCAGTCCCTGGCAAGTGACGCCCCCCGTTCGGCCTTCGAGCCGGGCAGGGGAGGTTCGTCATGTCTTGAGGCGGTTGACCTTCATTCGCTGCCCGGCAAGCAAAGGAACGTTCCTCACGTGAAACGAGTGGGCGTCGCTGGCTCGCTCAATCTCATCGATGATGTGCGGCATAGCTGCCAGGTAGGCGGCGGCCGTAGTGGCGATCAGCAACAGGCCACCGGCGTCGGGCTCGGCGTGACCGATCCAATGTATGCCGGTGTCTATGTAGGCCTGCCGTTCGTCACGATTGGAGAGCTGGTTTCGATCCTGAGTGAGGATGGCATGGAAGCCGCGTCGGGCTACCTCATGGATGAGCTCTACATCCAAAGTGCCCCGTAGGGACTCCTCGTCGGCTGAGCGAAAGTCGTGCTGGAAGTAGACCGCACGGAGCGGTTGGAGGACTGCGGGACTCTCATTTTCGTCGAGGAAAAACCTCACGCAGCGCGCCCCCTGATCTGCACCACTTCCTGATGGAAGTCGGCCGCGTCGAGAGCCGCCTTCGCAGTCACTCCTGGGTAGAAACGCGCCACATCCTCAGCCGCGACACCGCCAGCGATGAGCTTGGCCACGGTGTCGTAGGCGACTCGAGTCTCTGCCACTGTTGGCCAGCCGCCAAGGCGAAGCTCTCTGACCTCCAGCTGCGGCCGTGGCCGGCGGAAGTCGACCACATCGCGGCCCTGAAGATTAGTAAAGGGCGCGAAGGCGTCTTCAAGAGTCAGCAACATACGCTGACCGGGCCTACGAACGAGGTCAACGGCACGGTCGTTACCCTCGTCAAGGAAGATCGAATCCTTGTCAGTCAGGAGCGTATAGGTGGAGGGGTGCTCCGTGAGATCCCATTCTCGGAGCTGGGTCATTGCCTTGCGGATTCGCTGAAGCGGCACCTCGCTGCGCAGCTTTACGAAGAGGCGCAGCGCGACGACGTCGCGAAATGAGTAGAGCACCGGATTGTCCTGCAGCTCTGGGCGGAGAAGGTCCGTCCGGCGCCAGTTGTAGAGCTGGGAGACGGATGCGCCGCTGAGCGCGGCAGTTAGCTCAACAGGGAAACTCATGGTCAACACCTCCCTTCGCAAGCCCCTGGCAGTTGCCGTGCTCTACTGTCTTGTCCCCAGATTGGCACATCGCCATCCTCGCCTCGGACACCGCCTCCGCTGGTCGCACGGTACCGGGATGCCAATGTCATCCGCACGGCGTGCACCCAAAGTCACCGAAACGAGACTCCCCGCTCTCCTCTGGGAGAGCGGGGAGCTTCGCCGTGCCCGGGCTCAGCGGGCTGCGGCGACCGCGTCCGTGTACAGCTCCGTGGTGAGGTCGTCCTCGCCGATGCCGAGGCCAGCGAGGACGGCCCGGACGGTGGCGAGGGCCGGCCCGAGGTCGTCGCCCGACTTCGCGATCGTCTCCACCTCAAGGAAGGTCCCGTCGATCTCCGGCACCCGGACCAGGGTGGCCAGCATCTCGCGGCCGTCGTACTGGAAGGCGTAGTTGCGGCACCGCTTCTCGAAGGCGATGACAGGCATGTAGCCGAGCCCGCGGACGATGTCGTGCGCCGCGTCGGCGTCCTCGACCTTGGTCTCGGCTTCGGGCTTCGACCCGGATGCCTCGTCGACCCGCGCACCCTTGTAGGTGAGGACCGTGCGGGTGTCGTCAGCCGAGTGCACTGTGCGGATTCGCAGCTCCCGGTCCCCGTTGTCGAGCGCCCCGTCCGGGGTGTCGTAGTAGGTGTCGCGGTACACCTCCGGCCGCCCCGGCCCGTGCCGCTCCTCCAAGCCGGACATCACCGCCTCGGGATCCCGCACGACCGCCTTGAGCTCGGCCTCGATCGCCATGTTCTCCTCCTCAGATGACGCGCTGACCGTCCTCGACCATGGCATCAAACTGCCTGCGGTGCGCCCGGTACAAGGGGCCGATCGGGGTCGCCAGAATCTTGTACGTGGCCGACTGGTGCCCTTCCCATCCCGCGTCGAACACGCTGACGTACAGCGTCGTATCGAGCCTGATGACCCGCCATACGGGCAGCGTGCGGTACCGGTACACCTCGACCTCGCCGACCTCCGCGAGCTCCCGCAGGCAAGCCTCGGCGAGCCGCACACCACCGGCCAGGGACTCGGTGGACTCGCCGATCTCGGCGGCCCGGCGAGCCAGGGCCGGTGAGTCGGGGTCGAGCATCAGGACACGCAGGCGGGGCGCCACGTCCCCGTCGCGGTCGAGGTGCGGGCGCAGCAGGGAGTCGGACAGTGCGAGGAGGCCGAGCCCGCGGACGGCGAGGACGTCGATCTGATGGGCGGAGCGGGTGCCGCGCTGGATCTCGGCGGCAGCGCCGGCCTGGTCGGAGTACACGCGGACGATCTCAGGGAACGCCGCGAGGTCGAAGGCCGCGCCGCCGGTCCTGTTCTCACGGCGAGGTGCAAGGCCGAGCAGGCGCCGAGCGTCGTCCGGCATGTCGAGGCCCTCGGCGATCCGCTCGAAGACGTCGAGGCGGGACACCTCGCGGCGGCCGTTGATCAGCTCGTTCACGCGGCCCTGGGTCATGCCGACGGCGACGCCGATTCTGGCCTGGCTGGCTCCGCTGTGGTGCTGGACAGCCCGCAGGAGCGCGCCCATGTCCCGTGCCTTGAGGTATCGGCGGACCTCGCCGTTCTGCCACGTGAGGTCCGGCAGGACAATCGGCATCAGTGCGGTGCTCACCTGCGCGGCCCCTCCCACGAAAGCATCTCACCGTGAGATTACCGCCTGGGTATCGATCCTGACCGTCAGTAAGCCGAACCTGACTGCATGGAGATGATCGAGCACGAACCCGCCGCCGCACCCCATCTGATCCCGCTGTCGGACATCGCGCCACAGTGTTCCGTCTGCGGCAGCACCCAGGTGCCGCTGCATCCCGGAGCTCTGGAGCGTGTCGGCCATCTGGTCCGTGACACGGTCGTCTGCACCACTCACCTGGAGCTGGGCCGATGAACCGAGCGATGCCCAGGAAATCCGCGACGGTTGTCGCGTTCGGGGTTCGGTGGGACCCGGCCAGCCTGCGCTGGTACGTGCTGGAGCCGGACGGCCGGCCAGCGCTCGACCTCCTCGGCAGGCGCCTGTCGTGGGACTCGTTCACCCTCGCCTGGGAGAATCGGCGGATCGGCCGTGTCTGAGTCACAAGCGGAGGACTCCGGGTACTGCAGCGCCTGTGGCGGCTTCGGCCGGGGGGTCTTCGCAGCCGTGCTGAACAGCCACTCGGTTGCGATCCGCGAGCACCAGCGGTGTCCGGGGCCGACTGCTCGCGGGGGGAGATCCGTCGGACAGCCGATCCTGCCCTCTCGGGCCCGGGCGGATTGCCCGGCGACCATGATCCAGATTATTCAAGCGAGCAAGGAGTAAGCAGGAGGTCATCCGGGCTGCCCGCCAGAGACGAATCGACCCCCACCAGCAGGCTTCCTGCCGGATGGGGGCCGATTGGCTATCGGTGGGCCGCCAGGGGCTCGAACCCTGAACCTACGGATTAAAAGTCCGCAGCTCTGCCAATTGAGCTAGCGGCCCGTCGGTGGGCGCGCACCCGGGGGTGCGGCACCGCGCGCCGATCCTACCCGGTGATCGCGCCGGGTTGGCCAATGGATTCCCCGGCCGCGTCAACCGGTTCGGGTGGGTACCCCGGCGGGGGCGTAGTGGGCCGCGCGGACCCGGCGCAACCAGGCCTCGACCGGTGCCTCGTCGGGCTCCGCGGGAAGCGAGCCGGGCCGGTCGAAGCGGCGCTCCGCCTCGGCGAGCAGGTCGGCGGCCTGCTCCGGCTCGGCCGCGAACCGCTCGCCCAGCTCGCGCACCCGCTCGGGATCGGCGAGCCGGATCACCACCTCGCCCGTCTCGTGCAGGGCGAGCCCCTGCTCCACCAGCCGCACCAGGTGCCGGGCGTGCTTGGCGGCCCGGGCCAGGCCCGCGGTGTCGGTGCGGTCCCGGTTGGCGAGTTTCCTGAACTGCTGCCCGGCGTAACCGAGATAGGAGCGCCGCACGGCCCCTTCGCTGAGGAAGGAGCGCCGCAGGCCGATCAGCTCCTCGCCGAGGGCGGTCCGCACCTCGTACAACTCCTCGGGCAGCCACACCAGTTCGGAGGCCGTCGGGTTGCCGCCGAGGGCGAGGCGGCACCACTTGGCGGCCTCGTGCAGGGTGCGGTCGGGGGCGGTGGTGACGTGCGACTCGGCGGGGCGGTGCAGGCCGTGCAGGTCCCCGGTGGGCGCGGCGAACAGCCCGAGCCGGTCGAGGTCGGAGCCGGCGTGCGCCAGCCCGTACGCGGTGGAGCCGACGATGCCTTGCAGCAGGACGTGCACGGGTCGCCTCCCCGGCGGTCGCGGACCGTCCGCGACAGGCCGCGGACACCGGGTAGTCTGCCCGCCGCGCCGGACGAGGTCGAACGAATTGTCCACCCGCGGGTACGTGCCCTCGCCGGGCCGCCCGCCGATACTGGGCGCATGGCAAACAGTGGGACCCCGGGCGCCACCGGCCCGGCAGCCGACCCGGCCCTGGCGGCCAAGCTCCGGGCCTGGTGGGCGCACCGGCAGTGGCTGGACGGCGGGCACGAGGGCGCGTCCGCCGGCGAGGTGCTGGCCGCGACCGGCTGGGCGCGGTCGGTGGGCGGCGCCGCCCCGTACCTCGGCCTGTTCGCCCGGGCCGGGCTCGGTCGCGGCGCGGTGGACGCGGCCGTGGCCGCCCAGGAGGTGCACGAGCTGCCCTCCGCCCGCGGCTGCACCTACGTGCTGCCCGCCGCCGACTTCGCGCTCGGGCTGGCGGCCGGCGCGGGCGTGCCCGAGGCCGACATCGCCTCGGCGACCAAGCACCTCGGCGTCACCCGGGACGAGGTGGAGAAGCTCTGCCTGGCCATCACCGACGCGCTCGCCCCGGACCGGCCGCTGGACCCGCCGGCGATCCGGGAGGCGGTCGGCGGCGCCGTGCGCGGCCTCGGCGAGGCCGGCCGGAAGCGCGGCACCTCCACCACGCTGCCGCTCGCCCTGGGCCTGCTCCAGGCCCGCGGGCAGATCCGCCGGGTGCCGGTCAACGGCCGCCTGGACCAGCAGCGTTACGGCTACGTCGGCTGGGACCAGCCGGTCAAGGGTTCGGCCGCCGAGCTGGCGCAGCGCTACTTCTCCTGGGCCGCGCCGGCCTCCGTCCGGCACTTCCGCTGGTTCTCCGGGTTCACCGCGGCCACCGCCAAGGCCGCGCTCGCCCCGCTGGAGCTGACCGGGCTGCCCGGCACCGATCTGCTGCTGCCGGTCGAACTGGCCGGTGAGTTCGAGGAGTTCACCGCTCCGGCCGAGCCCCGGTACGCGCTGCTGGCGGGCATCGACGGGATCCACCTGCTGCACCGCGACCTGCCCCGGCTGATCGATCCCGGCGACGCCGGGCGGCCGGTCCCCGCGGCCAGGGGCAGCCGGGTGTTCGGCGGCGAGGCCGATCCGCAGACCCACGTGGTGGTCGACCGCGGCCGGATCGTCGGCTTCTGGGAGTACGACACCGAGCGGCGGGAGATCGTGCACCAGCTGTTCGTCCCGCCGGACGCCGCGCTGCGGGAGGCGCTCGGGCGTACCGAGGCGTTCGTCCGGGACGAGCTGGGCGATGCCCGCGGCTTCAGCCTGGACTCGCCGAAGAGCCGAGCGCCGAAGATCGCCGCGATGCGGGCGGCCACCGGGGAGCGGTGAGGCACGGCTGCCGGGGAGCGGTGCGGGCCGCCGGCCCCGTGGTTCACAGGTCGAGCGGCAGGTGACCGTAGCCGGTGCGGCCCGGGCGGGCGGTGGCGAGCGCCGCGAGCAGGACGGGCGGGGTCGCCGGGTGGACCGTGGTGTGGTCGTACTCGCCCTTGGCCGGGTCGACCGGCCAGGCCAGCCGCTCCCGCGCCGGATCGGTGGCGAACCGGGCGTCCACCCCGGGCCGGTTGCCGCGCGGGTCCAGCCGCACCCACCCCCCGCCGGGCCAGTGCACGGCCACCAGCCCGTGCAGCACCTCCAGCCGCTGGTAGCACAGCCCGGTCGGGACGCCCTGCGCCCGCAGCACGGCGGCCAGCAGGTGGGCCTTGCCGTGGCAGATCGCGTCGCCCGCCGCCAGCACGTCGGAGGCCCGGTGGGCGCCGCTCCACCGGCCGGCGTCGGCGGAGTGCGCCACCTCGTCCCGGACGTACTCGAACGCGGCCCGGGCGCCGCTCTCCACGCTGTCACCGCGCAGGCGCAGCGCCAGGGCGCGGACCTGCGGGTGGTGGTGGTCGATCACGTCGTCGGCCGCCAGGTAGTCGGCCAGGTCCGGTGAGGCGGGCCGCAGGAGGATCGGTACGGTGCTCATGGCGGCATCATCGGCCCGGCCGCGGGCCGTCCGCCGAGGATTCCGGCATGCGGGCCGGCCGGCGGGCCGGGCCCGTGGAGGGGGACGACCATGGCCGAGACCGTCCTGATCACCGGCGGCGGCCGGGGCATCGGCGCCGCCACCGCCCGGCTCGCGGCGCGGCGCGGCTACCGGGTGTGCGTCAACTACCGCAGTGACGAGGCCGCCGCGGCCGCGGTGGTCGCGGACATCCGGGACGGGGGCGGCACGGCGATCGCGGTCCGCGCCGACGTCAGCCGCGGCGCCGAGGTGGAGCGGCTGTTCCGCACCGTGGACGAGCGCCTGGGCACGCTCACCGCCCTGGTGAACAACGCCGGCACGCTGGAGCGGCAGGCCCGGCTGGAGGAACTGGACGAGGACCGGCTGGCCCGGATCTGGGCCGCCAACATCACCGGGCCGTTCCTGTGCGCGGGCGCGGCCGTCCGCCGGATGTCCACCCGGCACGGCGGCCGGGGCGGGGCGATCGTCAACGTCTCCTCCGCCGCCTCCCGGCTCGGCTCGCCCAACGAGTACGTCGACTACGCCGCGTCCAAGGGGGCGCTGGACAGCATGACGCGGGGCCTGGCCCTGGAGGTCGCCGGCGAGGGGATCCGGGTCAACGCGGTGCGGCCGGGTCTGATCCACACCGGGATCCACGCCCTGGGCGGCGAGCCGGGACGGGTCGACCGGGTGGGGCCGCAGCTGCCGATGGGACGGGGCGGGCGGCCCGAGGAGATCGCCGAGGGCATCCTCTTCCTGCTGTCACCGGCGGCCTCGTACGCGACCGGGACCTTCCTCGACCTCGCGGGCGGGCGCTGACGCGGGGGGCCGGGCCGGGGCAGGGCGGGCCGGGGCAGGGCGGGCCGGGCCGGGCACAGCTGGGCAACGACCTGCGGCGGGCCCTGTGGGGCGCCCGCCGCCCGCGCTACCGTGACCGCCATGACCGCCCGTGAGTTCGACGCCGCCGCCTTCCTGGACATCCCCGACGTACGGAACTTCCGCGACGCCGCCTGCGGCGTGCTCCGCCCCGGCCTGCTCTACCGCTCCGCCACCCTCGCCGCCCTCACCCCCGAAGGCGCCCGCCGGCTCAAGCCGCTGGGCATCCGCACCGTCATCGACCTGCGCACCCACGCCGAACTCGCCGCCGCCCCCGACCAGCACCACGGCCTGGACCACACGTACCTGCACCAGCCGCTGCTGCCGGAGCGCTTCGACCGCGAACACCCGTGGCCCAGCGACCAGTTCGCCACCTACCGGCTGATGGCCGAGGTCGGCGGCGGCGCGGTCGCGGCCACCGTCCGCCGGCTCGCCTCGGGCGGCGGGCCGATCCTGGTCCACTGCGCCGTCGGCAAGGACCGCACCGGCCTCACCATCGCCGTGATCCAGCACCTGGCCGGCCTGCCGGACGCCGACATCACCGCCGACTACCTCCGCTCCAACCCCGGCCTCGGCCTCGACCGCGGCCCCGTCCCGTACACCGACGAGTTCGGCGAGCAGCACGTCTCCCACCCCGCCGAGGCCGACCGCCTGCACACCGCCCTCGACCGCATCCGCGAACTCCACGGTTCGATCACCGCCTACCTCCTCACCCACGGCGCCACCGAATCCGACCTCACCACCGTCCGCCACCTGCTCACCGCCTGACGCGGCACGCCAGGGGCGGGGACGAAAGCTCCGGACACGGACAGGTTTTCGTGCGATGATCCGGAAAACCCTGGCCCGTAGCCCGTTTTGGAGCCTCCATGCCCGAACTCCCCCTGGTCATCGGCACGTCCTACTGGCGCAGAGATCTCCACGACGCCTACGGAGGCAACCGTCAGACCGGCATCTCCTACGGGTCCGACGGATCCGTGATCATGCTGTTCAGCAAGCCAGCTGCGGCGGCGGAGCACGGCTACCCGGACGGCTGGGGGACGGACGGGCACTACCACTACTGCGGCGAGGGAACCACCGGCGACCAGTCGCTGACCAACCTCCGGAACGCGGCGATCCTGAACCACCAGGCCCAGCGCAGGACGCTGCACCTGTTCCTCGGCAACAAGGGGGAGCCGCGCGAGTACTTCGGCGAATTCAGGTTGGCTGAGGACGAGCCGTACTACTTGGCCGAATCCCCCAGCGCCAATGCCGGCCCGCTGCGGAGCGTCATCTTCTTCCGGCTGGCCCCGATCGGCGAGTTCAGGGCCACCTTCCCGCTCATCGACCACACCCCGTCCCACGAACCGCGGGTCGAGGACGTGACGGTCGAGGCCCACCTCACCGAGCGGACCACGGTGCTCCACCCCGAGCGCGAGCAGGAGGTGGTCCGCCGGGAGGCACCGCTCGTCCAGCACTACCGCGCGTTCCTCGAACAAGCCGGCAAGCGGGTGACCCGGAAGAAGATCACTCCGCCCGGCGAGCGCCACTCCCACTACACCGACCTCTTCAACAGCACCGACAGCCAACTGGTCGAGGCCAAGGCCACCATCACCCGCGAGGCCGTCCGGATGGCCATCGGCCAGCTGTTGGACTACCGCCGGTTCATCGACCCCACACCGTCGATGGCCCTGCTGGTGCCCCAGCAACCGCGCCCTGATCTGCTCCACCTCTGCGCCAGTGCCGAGGTCACGGTCATCTGGCGGCACGAGGACGGCTACCGGAGCACGGACGCTCCGGACAGCGCTGCCGCCGGCGGCTAGCGCGGGGCGCGGCGTTCCTCGTAGGTGAAGGTGGCTGCGAGGAGGGCGGCCGTTGCCGCGGTCTGGGTGAGGGCCGAGTGGTGGGTGCCCAGGGGGATGGTGGTGGGGAGGAGGGCGGCGGCGAGCAGGCGGGGGGTGTTGGGGGTCAGGGTGAGGGTGCGGCGGATCGCGGTATCGGCGAGCAGGAAGAGGCAGGTTCCGGCGGCGAGGGCGGTGGCCGGGGCGGGGTCGAGCGGGGAGCCGGGGTCGGCGACGGCGGACTTGGCGCCGGTGGCCAGCAGCAGGATGCCGAGCAGCAGCAGGTAGTGGCCGATGTTGTAGACCCGGATGGCCAGTTGGTTGCGGCGGGCGCCCGGGAGGCCGGCCAGGTAGTGGCCCGCCCGTTCGTCGTCGTCGCGGCCGAAGTACGCCCACCAGAGCCCGACGCACACCGCGAGCGCGAGCAGCGCCGCCCCCACCACCGGCACCGACAGAGCCGCGTGCCCGGCCCCCACCCCGATGGCGATCACCGACTCGCCGAACGCGACGATCACCACCAGCCCGTGCCGCTCGACGAAGTGCGCGGACCGCAGCTGGAACTGCGGCAGGTCCACCAGGTACGGGGTCACGAACTGCAGCCCCACCGAGGCCGCCCACAGCAGCAGTTGGGTCGTCCCTTCGAGGTAGCCGCCGGTGACGACCAGCGCGGCGTTGAGCAGGTTGAGCGCCCCCATCCGCGCCACCGACCGGGCCGGGACCCCGGCGCCCGCGAACATGCCCGTGTGCACCGCGATGACCAGCAGGTACGCCAGTCCGAACGCCGTCCCGCTGCCCTCGAAGGCGTGCGGGACGCTCAGCGCGACGACCAGGAAGCCCGCCATCGCGACCAGCAGCAGCCCGCGCCGCGGGTGGGTGGTCGGCGGCATCGCGTTGGCGAGCCAGATGAACGCGTCGTACATCCACCAGATCACCGCCAGCATCACCAGGACCCGCGCCAGGCCGCCGGCCGTGAGGTGCTCGGCGAGGCTGGCCGTGAGCTGGGTGACGGTGAAGACGAAGACGAGGTCGAAGAACAGCTCCAGCGGGCTCACCCGGAGGTCGGCCTCGGCCTGCTGCTCGGTGTCGGCGATCACAGCGGCGAGTATGGCGCAGCCGGGCCCCGCGGGTGACGGCTTTTCCGCACGCCCGGGAGCCTCCGGGGGCCGCCGCGCCGTGGGTTACGGTCGGACGAGTACCCGGGACCCGAGGAGGAGTGCACGATGGCGAGGATCCCCACCGCGGCGGTGGCCGCGGCCGGCCTGGTCGGCGGCTACGGCGCGGCCCGCTGGACCGGCCGGCGCGAGCTCGGCGGCGCGGTGCTGGCGGCGGCCGGCGCCACGGCGGCGGTGCGCTGGCAGCGGGCGGCCGGCACGCCGACGGCGGCCGCGCTGACCGGCCTGTACCTGGCGGCGTTCGGCGGCTCGCACCCGCTGGCGAAGCGGATCGGCGCCTGGCCGGCCGTGTTCGCGGTGACCGGTGTGGTCGCCGCCGCGTCGGCCGTCACCACCGGGGACTGACCCCGAGCCAACAGGCCGCCCGGCGCCGCGCTCAGAGCGCCCGGCCGGCCGCGAAGCGCTGCTCGAACGCGGCCCGGTTCGCGGACACCGGGGTCCGGTCCCAGACCGCGAACACCACCCGGTCGAAGGGCGCCCCGTGCTCGGCCAGCGCGGTCTCGAAGGCCTCCGCCACGTCCGCCGGATCGTTGCGGAAGACGCCGCAGCCCCACGCCCCGAGCACCAGCTCGCGGACGCCGTGCCGGGCCGCGACCGCCAGCACCCGGGCGGCCCGCTCGGCCAGCACGCCGCGGACGTCCACCGGCTGCTGCGGCGAACGCAGCGCCAGCTGACCGGCGTTGGGCGCCGGCGAGGTCAGGAAGGACACCTGGTACGGCTGCGCGAGCAGCTGCCCGCTCGCGTCCCGGACCACCGGCACCTGCGGCGACCAGATCACCCGGTGGCTGTAGCGAAGATCGGTGGAGGCGCGGTGCGCCTCGTAGTAGTCGGGCGCCTCCAGCAGGCAGCGGTAGAGCAGGGCGGAGCGGCAGAGGTCCTCCTCCTGCGCCTTGGCGCCGCGCAGGTAGCCGCCGCCGGGGTTGCGGGCGGAGGCGAAGTTGAGCACCGCGACGTGGCGGCCGCCCGCCTCGGTGAGCCGCCGGGCCGCCTGCATGCTGCCTTCGGAGGTGACCTCCACCGGGCCGGCGAGGGGGCCGCGCCCGCCGCCGGGCGGCAGCTCGTCCGGGCCGTAGGAGACCGTCCCGGCGCAGGCCCGCGCCAGCCACTCGCCGATCTCGGCCGGGTGTCCGGCGGGCGTGCGGTAGGCACCCCGGGCGGCGATCTCCTCGTTCTCGACGGCCACCTGATGCATTCTGCTGCTCATACCGGTGACCGTACGCGAGGGGATCCGGCGCCGCCACCGAGTTGTTCTCATTGCGAGAACATCAAGGGCCCGCGATGCAGAAAGGCCTGGGGCCGAACCACCGGAGTGGTTCGGCCCCAGGCCTTCAGTCGCTACGGCGTCGGTGCGCCGTCAGCGGTCAGCTCTTCCAACGGGGCTTGCGGTCGCCACCGTTGAAGCCACCCGAACGGTTGTCGCGGTCGCCACCGAAGGAGCGGCCACCCGAACGGTCGTCCCGGTTGAAGCCCTGCGGGCGGCCACCGGCACGGTGGTCGTCGCGGCGGGCGAACGGACGGCTGCTGCCGGCGCTGCGGTCACGGTCGCCGAAGGACGGGCGGTCCGAGAAGGAACGGGCCGGACGGTCGCCGTAGGAGCGGGTGCCGCGGTCGTCACGGTCACGGTTGAAGCCGCCGCCCGTGCCACCCGAACGGTTGTCACGGTCGCGGTTGAAGCCACCCGAACGCTCG
>NZ_JBEOUL010000004.1:0-325989 GCF_040304075.1 Kitasatospora sp. NPDC094015 | reverse complement strand
TCGTCACGGTTGAAACCACCGGAACGGTTGTCCCGCTGGAAGCCACCCGAACGGTTGTCACGGTCCCGGTTGAAGCCACCCGAACGCTCGTCACGGTTGAAACCACCGGAACGGTTGTCCCGCTGGAAGCCACCCGAACGGTTGTCACGGTCCCGGTTGAAGCCACCCGAACGCTCGTCACGGTCGCGACCGAAGGAACGGCCGCCACGGTCGTCCCGGTCCCGGTCCCGGTCCCGGCCACCGCGGTCGTCGCGGTCCCGGTTGAAGGACGGGCGCTCGCTGCGCGCCTCGCGGTAGGCGGGAACGCGCTCCTCCTCGACCACCGGGGCGGTCTCGGCGACGGGCGCCTCGGCGGTCTCGGCGTCGGCCTCGGCGGCCGGCTCCTCGTCCTCGATGCCGAGCGCGGCACGCTCACGGGCGGCGCGGGCGGCCAGGCGGTCGGCCTCCTCGCGCAGCTCGGTGGCGCGGCGCTGGGCGCGCTCCAGCTGGCGGGTCATCTCGGCGACCTCGCGCTCCGCGGCACCGGCGATGCCGGAGGCGGACTCGGCCTGCACCTCGACCAGCGAGCGGGCACCGGTGATCCGGGCCACCTCGGGGTCGAAGGCGTGGTCGAGGATGTGGCGCGAGGCGTCCACGCCCGCGTCCTCCATCAGACGGAAGACGCCGCGGCGCTGGTGCGGCAGCACCAGGGTGACGACGGTGCCGGAGCGGCCGGCCCGGGCGGTGCGGCCGGAGCGGTGCAGGTAGTCCTTGTGGTCACCGGCGGGGTCGACGTTGAGCACCAGGTCGATGCCGTCGACGTGGATGCCACGGGCGGCGACGTCGGTGGCGACGACCACGTTGACGTAGCCGTCCTTGAAGTCGCCCAGCACCCGGGTACGGGCGCCCTGGGTCATGCCACCGTGCAGCGCGTCGGCCTTCACACCGGCTTCCATCAGCTGCTCGGCGACCCGGTCGGCACCCATCTGGGTGCGGACGAAGATGATCGTCCGGCCCTTGCGGGCGGCGATGGCGTTGGTGATCGGCGCCTTGTCCTTGGGCTTCACCACGAGGATGTGGTGGGTCATGGTGGTGACCGCGCCGGCCGACGGGTCGACCTCGTGGGTGACCGGGCTGTTCAGGTAGCGCTTGACCAGGGTGTCGATCTCGTTCTCCAGGGTGGCGGAGAACAGCAGGCGCTGGCCGCCGGCCGGCACCTGGTCGAGGATCTCGGTGACCTCGGGCAGGAAGCCCATGTCGGCCATCTGGTCGGCCTCGTCGAGGACGGCGACCTGGACGTCGGCGAGCTTGGCGGCGCCGCGGTTGATCAGGTCGCGCAGGCGGCCCGGGGTGGCGACCAGGACGTCCACGCCGCGCTCCAGCGCGTACATCTGGTTGGACATCGAGGTACCGCCGCAGACCACCTTGAGGCGCAGGCCGAGCACCGAGCCGAACGGCTCCAGCGCGTCGGCGACCTGCATGGCCAGCTCGCGGGTCGGGACCAGGATCAGGCCGCGCGGGTGCTTGGCCCGGGTGCGCTCGCCGCCGGCGAGGCGGGTGAGCAGCGGCAGGCCGAAGCTCAGGGTCTTGCCGGAGCCGGTGCGGCCGCGGCCGAGCACGTCCTTGCCGGCCAGCGCGTCCGGGATGGTCGCGGCCTGGATCGGGAACGGGGTGGTGACCTCACGCTTGGCGAGGGCCCGGACGATCTCGTCCGGCAGGCCCAGGTCACCGAAGGTGAGGGTGGGCTCGGCGGCCTCGGCGGCGGCCTCGTCGGTGTCGAGGTCCGCGGCGCCGAACTCCTCGGCGGTGAGGTCGACCACGGCTGCGGTCTCGACCTCGGCGGTCTCGGGGGAGTCGGTCTGGACGGTGTCGGCGGCGTCGGACCCGTTCGCGGGCATGGCGAAGCGGGCGTCGTCAACGAGAGACAATGCAAAACCTTCCGGAAGTGGCACGCGCCAAAGTCCGGGGTTCTGTTAAGACCGCCTCTATGCGGTCAGCCACGGATCGCCGGAACGCGCCAAGGGCGCCGGGTGAAGAAGAGGCGCCAATCAAATGAATCAAACGAACGATCTACCACCATAGACGAACCTCGGGATCAAAGGCAAACCCGCTGGCCAGGGCGCTATTGCCCGGTAGGAGCCGCACTCGGAGCCGATGATCCGGAGTTACTGGTCGATGGTTCAGGTACCAGTGTCGCAGATGCCGAGGGCGAACCGGGCTGTGAGCTCGGCGACGGGTGGGACGGTGCGGACGGGCTCGGCGCCGAACTCGCCGGGCCCGCCGGGCTCCCGCTGGGCCCCGTGCTGTCGCCGGGCGCGCCGGGCACCACGACCGGTGCCACGATCCCGACGGACTCCACCGGGGCCGGCTCGCCGCCCGGCGCCCCGGCGGCCGGGGTGGCTCCCGGCGAGACGCCCTCCAGGACCGTGCCGGCCCCGTGCTCGCCGCGCTGGCCGCCGTTGCCGCGGGCCGCGCCGGTGGCGGCGCCCGCCTTGCCGGGCGCGCCGGCCTGCCCGCTCGGCCGGGCGGTGCCCTGCTGGTCCGAGGAGGCCGCACCGACCGACATGCACCCGCTCAGCCCGAAACCGGCGAGCGCCGCCGCCATCACACCCACCGCCAGCCGCCGCCGCGCCGTACCTTCAGCCACCACCGAGCCACCTCCCGCGCCTGCCCCACCCGGGCCGGTCCGTCGTTCTCGGTGCCCAACGCGCGGCGGGCCCGCCGGACACGGCCGGGCGCCCGGACGGCCCCGCGGCGGTGCACCCGGAGGCGCCGGTGCGGGGTCAGCCCCAGAGCGCGCGGGCCACCGCCGCCCCGGTGAACGCGGCGCCGAGGCCCGCCAGCACGCTGCCGGCCACGTTCGCGACGGCGTACAGCCGCGCGCCGGTCTCGGCCAGCCGCAGGCTCTCGTACGAGAAGGTCGAGTAGGTGGTGAGCGCCCCGCACAGCCCGGTGCCGAGCAGCAGCTGGAGCCGGGCGGGCGCCGCTCCGGCCGTCACCGCGCCGGTCAGCAGGCCGAGCACCAGGCTGCCGGAGACGTTCACCGCGAAGGTGCCCCACGGGAAGACCGACTCGTGCCGGGACTGCACCGCGCGGTCCGTCAGGTAGCGCAGCGGCGCGCCGACCAGGGCGCCGACGATCACCAGCAACCAGTTCACCGGGCACCTCCGCCGCGGGGGTGCCCGTGGCCGTAGCGGACCACCTCGACCTCGTCCAGCATCAGCAGGCCGCTGCCGATCAGCTCGTCCAGCTCCGGCAGGAACGCCCGGACCCGCTCCGGCCGGTCCACGATCACCACCGCCACCGGCAGCCCCTCGCCCAGCGACAGCAGCCGGGAGGTGTGCACCATCGAGCCGGAGCCGAAGCCCTCCACCCCGTGGAACACGCTCGCCCCGGCCAGGCCGGCCGCGTGCGCCCGGTGGACGATCTCCGCGGAGAGCGGGCGGTGGTGCCAGGTGTCGCCCTCGCCGATCAGCACGGTGGCGCGCAGCTCGCGGACGGGCCCGGGGCCCTGCGCTCCCCGGTCCGGCCCGGATTCCTCGGTCATGCCGGCCCCTTTCGCAGCGCGAGCCTGGTGAGGGTCGCCGCCGCCCAGACCGCGCCGAGCGCGGCGAGCACGGTGCCCAGGAGGTACGCCAGCGCCCGCCCCGGTTCGTTCAGGTCGATCAGCCGCTGGACGTCGACGGCGTACGTGGAAAAGGTGGTGAAGCCGCCCAGGACGCCGGTGCCGAGCAGCGGGCGCAGCAGCGGGTGAGCACCCGATCTCGCCTCGACGACCAGCACCAGCAGCACCCCGATCGCGGCGCAGCCCACCACGTTGACCAGCAGCGTCGTCCACGGGAAGGCGCCTGGCGAGGTGGGCCGGAGCAGCACCGCGCCGTACCGGAGCGCCGCCCCGATCGCGCCGCCGACCGCCACGGCGGCGACCGTCGGGCCCTGTCCGCGCAGCAGCGCGGGCCGGCGGGGCGGGGCGCCGGGGGCGCCGGTTGCGGTGCGGTGGGAGCTCACACCTCAGTCAATCACCGCCGATCACCTGGCACCGCGTCACCGGACACCCGACAATGAGGCGGTGGAGATGACCCGGGACGAGTTCGAGACGCTGGTCGCCGACGCCCTCGACCAGATCCCGCCGCAACTCGCGGCCATGATGGACAACGTCGCGGTCTTCGTCGAGGACGAACCCGACCCCGGCGACCCCGAGCTGCTCGGCCTGTACGAGGGCACCCCGCTGACCGAGCGCGGCGAGTGGTACGCCGGGGTGCTGCCCGATCGGATCATCGTCTACCGCGGGCCGATCCTGCGGATGTGCGAATCCCAGGACGAGGTGGTGGACGAGGTCCGCACCACGGTGATCCACGAGGTGGCCCACCACTTCGGCTTCGACGACCACGAGCTGCACGAACTCGGCTGGTCCTGACCACCGGCCGGCGGCCCGCGCCCTGACCTGCGCCTGGGCCGCTGACCCGCCGGACCGAAACCGTTTTGGCGTTCCCGCCCGGCATCCCATATGCTTCTCACGTCCCCGACCGCTGGATGCCAGCCGGGCGGGCCGCAAGCCCTCATCGTCTAGTGGCCCAGGACGTCGCCCTTTCAAGGCGGTAGCACGGGTTCGAATCCCGTTGGGGGCACGGCAGTACCGTAGTAAAGTCAACGCCGCAAGGTGTTGAGGCGGATGAGATCCGCACGAGGTCCTGTGGAGCAGTTGGTTAGCTCGCCACCCTGTCAAGGTGGAGGTCGCGGGTTCAAGTCCCGTCAGGATCGCTCGTCCCGCAAGGGGCGGTGCAGTACGGCCAGGTAGCTCAGTTGGTACGAGCGTCCGCCTGAAAAGCGGAAGGTCGCCGGTTCGACCCCGGCCCTGGCCACAGCTGCTGAACAGCACGAAGGCCCCAGGTGAGATCACTCGTCTGGGGCCTTTTGCGTACCGGCCGGATCCACGGGCCTACGCTGAGGTTGCTGCCCTGCTCGTCCGAGGAGAGCGTCCGTGAACCCGGAGCACCACGCGCTGTTCGAAGAGGCCCGCAGGTCCCTGCCGAGCGGGTTCAAGGTCGAGCTCTCCGGCGACACCATCGTGGTGACGGTCAGCCCCTCGGGCATCCACCAGCGGAACCTGCTGGCGGTCCGGCGGCAGTTCGACGCCCACGCCCCGGTCGAGCTGCTTCCGAGCGAGAACACCGATCTGGTCTCGCCGAACGTGGGCAAGAGCCGCAACCCGGACCTGACGTACCTTCCGGCCGAGGCGCTGGCGACGTCCGACAACCAGGTCCCGTCCGAGCTCGCCGCCGTCGCGGTCGAGCTGGTTTCGCCCTCGAACCCGGAGAACGACTGGGTCGGCAAGGTGCGGGACTATCCGCTGATGGGCATCCCGCTGTACCTGCTGGTCGATGCCCGGCAGCGGACGGTCACCCTGTTCAGCCGGCCCGACGGGACGAAGTACCACCGTCGTGAGGACATCGACTTCGGGGAGCGGCTGCACCTCCCCGAACCGTTCGACTTCGAGTTGGTCACGGACGACCTGCTGCCGTACTGAGAACGGCCCGGGCCCCCGCAGCGTGGTTGCTGCGGGGGCCCGGTCCGTGCGAACGGGTCAGGCCTGGGGGCGGCGCCGGGCGGCGACGAGGGTGCCCGCGCCGAGGGCGACGGCGGCGGCGCCGGCCAGGGCGATCTGCTCCAGCGGGGCGGTCGTGCCGGTGCTGGCCAGCGAGCCGTCCGTGGCCGTCGAGGTGCCCGTGACGCCGGTGGTGAGCGAGGCCGGGACGGTGGTGGTGCCGGAGCCGTCCTTGCCCGCGGACCCGGTGGACCCGGCGGCCGCGTCGGCGGCGGCCTTGTCCTTGGCGCGCGCGATGTACTGACCCGTCTTCAGGAACTCGCGGACGTCCTCGATGGTCCCGTTGAGCGCGGCGGTGCCGGCCTTGCGGACCTCGGGACCGCCGGCCTCGATGATCTGGGAGACCCGGATCCGGTCGTCCGAGTCGCGCAGCGGCCCGAGCTCCACCTTGAGGAAGTGCTCGACGTCGGCCGCGGCGCCGGCGAGCGCCTTGCGGGCCGCCTCCCGGACGTGCCCACCGGTCTCCGGGTCGTCGATGATCCGCTGCACCTCGGCGCGGTTCTCGTCCTCGGCCCGGGCGATGTACTGACCGGTCTTCAGGAACTCGCGGACGTCCTCCATGGTGCCGCTGAGCACGGCGTTGGCGGCCTTGCGGACCGCGGGGCCACCGACCGACATGATCTGGGTCACGCGGAGCCGGTCGTCGACGTCCTGGGCCTGCTGCCGCCCCGCCTTGAGGAACTGCTCGACGTCCGCGGCGGTCCCCTCCAGCGCCTTGCGGCCGGCCTCGCGCACGATGGGCCCGCTGCTCGCGTCGTCGATGATCCGCTGCACCTCGGCGCGGTTCTCGTCCTCCGCCCGGGCGACGAACTGGCCGGTCTTCAGGAACGCGCGGAGCACATCGACATCGTCCGAATCGAGGTGGTCCCGGCAGGCCTGCTTGAGGACGGGACCGGCGGTGTTCATGATCCGGGCGATCGCGATCCGCGCGTCGTCCTTGCGGATCTTGTCCACCGCCACCGCGAGGAAGTGCGCGCGGTCGGCCGGAGTGCCGGCCAGGGCCGCCGCCGCGTGCTCGCGCAGGTAGGTGCTCGGGGCGGTGAGCAGGTAGTCGTTGGGGTAGACGAGCAGCTTCTCGATCGCCGCCCGGTTCGCCTCGTCCGCCTGGGTCTCGGCGGGGTCGGTCTGCTCGTGGCCGGCCGGAGTGGTGTCGGCGAAGGCCGGAGTGGCGGCCATGGCGACGGGCGCGGCGGCCGTGGCCAGGAAAACGGCAGCGGCGAGCGAACGACGGAGCTTCAACTGTCCCCCGGGGTGGTGGTGTGAGCGAGCCGGCTGCAGGTACGCAGCGCTCGGCCGAGTGATCGTATAACCATGAAACTTCGCTGGCGAACACGAATTCGCCGTACCCCGGGCACGCCCGCCTCATGACCGCGCGCGACCGCCCCCGGAGCAGCGATCGCTCCGGGGGCGGTGGCGCGCGGACCGGCGGCGTGCGCCGCCGTCACGGCCCGAACTAGTGGCGCCTCCTGCGGCCCTGGGCCCGGGTCAGGGCGAGGCCTGCGGTGAGCACCGCCACCGCGAGGGCCGCCAGCAGGGCGGGCGGGACCCGCAGACCGGTGTCGGGCATCGGCCGCGGGTTCGGCGGCCGGGTCGGGTGCGGGCCCGGCGTCGTCCAACTCGGCGAAGGCGAAGACGAGGGCGAGGGCGACGGACTCGGCGAGGGCGACGGCGACGGGAACTCGTTGGTGACCGTCACCCCCGCCTGCGCACCCCCCTGCTCCCCGAGCTGGACGACCCCGGCCGGCGTCCCCGGATCGGTGTCCTCCACCGTGACCTTGGCCTCCGCCGCCGGGTCGACCTCGGTGACGGTGCAGCGCACCCCGGCGGGCACCGCGATGGTGCGGCTGCCGCCGGCGTCCAGGGTGAAGCGGGCGTCCGCGGCGGCCAGCGGGACCGGCAGCTCGGTGCCGTCCGAGTCCCGGGCGACGCAGCGGACCTCGAAGGTGTAGGGCCCGGTGCCCTGGCCGACCACCTGCTTGGTGACGGTCAGCCGGCCGCTCCCGAAGGTGTTGACCGCGGTGATGGTGACCGCCTGGTCGGTGCCGATCACCACGGCGGTCTGCGGCGACCCGTGGTCCACCGTGCTGCTGGTGGCACCGCCGTCCTTGGACTCGGTGGCCCAGCAGCGCGCCCCGGTCGGCAGCGGGAAGCCGAGGTCGTCGACCGCCCGCTCGCCGGGGCCGTCCAGGGTGTACGGGCGGCGGTCGACCAGGGTGGTGGTGGCGCCGCCGCCGAGGTCCGCCACGCAGGACAGCAGCAGGGTGTAGCTGCGGCCGCCGGTGAGCGCCGCGCCGTCGCCGGTGACCTGCTTGACCAGCCGCAGCGTGCCGGCGGTGAAGGTGTTGACCGCGGTGATGGTGATCTCGGGGGCGTCCGTGGTCACCGTGACCGCCTCGGTCGCGCTGCCGTGGTCGACGCTCGCGCCGGAGGCTCCGGCCCGGTCGAGCTCCTCGGCCCAGCAGCGGGCGCCGATCGGCAGGTCGGGGATGCGGACCCGGTCACCGGCCTTCAGCTGGTAGCGCTGGCGGACCACCAGGGCCACGGCGGGCGAGCCGCCGTCCCCTTCGGTGTCCCGCACGCAGGTGACCCGGAAGGTGAAGACCGCGTCCCGGACGTACGGGGCGTCCGCCGGGGCGCCGGTGACCTGCTTGACCAGGCTCAGCGCACCGGTCGAGAAGGTGTTGGTGAAGTCCACCTGGACGGTGTCCTGCTGGTCCGGGCCGGGCCGGACGGTGACCGGGCCGACCGGCGGGGGCGTGTGGTCCGCACCGGCCGGGTCCACCTCGGTGACGGTGCACACCGCGCCCGCGGGCAGGTCGTCGACCGAGCCGGTCAGGTCGGGGGCCTTGAGCGCGAGGGTGCGCACCACCACGTCGGCCTTGCCGTTGAAGGAGCAGGCGATCCGGAACCGGAAGGTGCGGTCGGCGAAGGCCGCGCCGTTGCCGTCGAGCTTCTTGACGATCCGCAGCGAGCCGGTCGGGAAGTCGTTGGCGACGGTGAGGCTGGCCGTCCGGCCCGGTACCGAGTCGACGACCGCGGTGCCCTGGTCGCCGCCGGCCGAGTCGGTGGCGGTCACGGTGACGGTGGTCGCCCCGCCGGTGCCGGGCTCGGTGGCGGTGCACCGCGCGCCGACCGGGAGGCCGTCGAGCGACTGCGTGCCGGCGCCCTGGAAGACCACGTCCTTGGGGAAGCCGGCGAGCTGCTGCCCCTGCAGGGAGCAGTCCACCCGGACGGTGAACGGGCCGCCGCCGACCTCGGCGGCCGCGGCGCCGGTGACGGTCTTGCGGATCTGCAGACCCGCCAGGCGGTACTCGTTGGTGATCGTCAGGAGCTGGCCGTCCTCGCCGGCCGCGGCCGGGGTGATGACGGTCTCCAGGGCGTTGGCCTCACCGAAGTTGGGGCTGCCGGCGCCGGCGGCGTCGGTCTCCCAGACCTTGCAGGTCGCGCCGGCGGGCACCGCGGTCAGCTTGAACGGGTCGGCCGGGTCGAACTGCGCGCTGCCCTCGCGGACGGTCCGCGGGGTGCCGCCCTCGGGGGTGACGGTGCAGCGGTAGGCGAGGGTGTACGGGCCGGCCTTCACCCCGTCGGGCAGGTTGGTGACGGCCTTGTCGACGCGCAGGTTGCCGAACCGCAGGCCGATCCCGACCTTGGGGGGTTCGGTGACCGGGAGGTCCTCGGCGGTGCCGTTGTGGACCACGGTCTCGGAGTGCGCGAAGGAGTTCCAGGCGATCGCCGGGTCGTGCGGCTGCTGGAGGTCGACCGGCGAGGCCATCGGCAGCCGGACGAAGACCTCGGCGCCCGCGGCGAGCAGCGGGTCGAAGTCGATGCCGAGCTCGACCGCGGTGGCGTCGGCGGTGTAGCCGGGCTGCCAGTTGCCGGGTGCGCAGGTGCGGCTGGGGGTCGCGATGGTGGTGCCGCACGGGCTCGGGACGGTGGAGTAGCTGGTGGTCATGGTGCCCTGGCCGCTCAGCTCGGGCGCCGCGGCCAGGGTCGGCCGGGGTGCCCACTCGGTGCCGCGCTGCTGCCCGCCGAGCAGCACGCCGGTGTCGCCCTGGTACGGGAGGACGTCGAGCAGGCGCATCCGGCGGACGGGCTCGGTGCCGGTGTTGGTGGCCCGGATCAGGAACTCGAACTTCTGCCCGGGTCGGATCAGCGCGGTGCAGGGGTAGCGGGTGTAGGTGCGGCCGTCCCGGGTGAGCTGCGGGCAGCCGGGTGAGTCGAGCGGGACGTAGCTGCCGCTCACCGAGTTGTAGAGGCCGAGGGCCGGTTCGCCGCTGACCCACTTGGTGGCCTCGAAGGCGGTGCCGGCCAGGGTGGTGACCTCGGCCAGCGAGGTGCAGTAGGTGCCCGGACCGAACCGGGTGGTGTCGTCGACGGCCCGGCCCTCGCGGTCGGTGCCGGGCAGGCAGTCCAGGTCGGGGATCGGGGTGGAGCCGGCTCCGGCGACGTTCTGGATCACCGAGTCGCCGGGGACGCCGGGGGCGAGCCGGACCTGGAAGAGGATCTTCAGTTCGGCGCCGGGCAGCAGCGGCCGGTCGGGGAAGCGCCAGACCACCTTGGTGATCAGCCCGGTGGCGTCGCGCTGCGGCTCGAACACCGGGACCGGCACGGGGTCGGTGCCGGGCCCGGTCGCGGTGATCCGGTACGGCAGGCCCGCGTCGCCGGCGAAGGTCTCGTCGAAGCGCAGCAGGTCGGGGACGGGGTCGGCGACCACCAGTCCGGGCACCGGGCCGGTGCCGGTGTTGCGGACGCTGATCGTGAACGGGGCGCTCTCGCCGGGGCCGATCCGGGAGTCCGGGGTCTTGGTGACGGCGATCCGGGCGGTGCCCTGCTGGACGGTCAGGGTGGCGGTGCTGTCGCCGAACGGGAACAGCGTGCCGGACTGCTGGAGGCTGCTCTCGCCGGCGGCCTGGGCGGTGTCGGAGAGCTGGCCGGGGACCTCGGTGGCCGGGGCGGAGCGCAGCGTCGCGCGGGCGGCGACCTTGAGGCAGACGGTGGCCTGCGGGCAGGCGCCGTCGGTCGGGAAGTTCCCGCCGGGGGTGAGGGTGTGGTCGCCGGACGAGCCGGTGAAGGTGAAGCGCAGGCCGCGCACGTCGGCGGCGTCGACGCCGGCGGGCAGGCCGGGGGTGTCGCTGCCGGTGGCGGTGCCCTCGGTCCAGGTCGCGCCGGGGCCGGTGCAGGCGGTGGTGCAGGCGTCCACCCGGACCCGGTCGGCGCCGGGCGGGAAGCTCACGCCGGCGATCCGGAGCAGGTCGGCGGCGTCGAAGAAGGCGGCGTCGTTGTCGGTGACGACCAGCTGCCGCAGGTTGGTGTTGCCGGTGTTCTCGGCGCGGATCTTCAGGTCCACCTCCTGCCGGGGGACCCCGGGCAGGGTGCGGGGGACGGTGGAGGGGGCGAGGCTCTTCTGGATCGAACCGCCGTTGCGGACGGGGTCGGTGACGATGTCGGCGGCGGTGCAGACGGGGTCGCCGACCGGGACGCCGTTCGCGCTGGTCAGCATGCAGTTGCGGACCGTCAGGCCGTCCGGCACGCCGTCGCGGCGGACCACGGTGACGCCGAGGATGAGCCGGCCGTGCGGGGGCAGGTCGCCGTCGACCCGGGCGCGGACGCCGCGGGCGCGGGCCAGCAGGGAGGCGTCGTTCTCGTCGTAGGCGACCCAGGCGGCGGCGTTGGGGTCGTACACCTCCAGCACGACCGGGAGGTCGGCCGGGGAGCGGTAGGTCACCGCGAACGAGGTCAGCCGGGCCAGGTCGAACAGGGTGCCGGTGGCGGTCGGGTCGACCGGGTCGGTGACGGTGGGCCGGACCATCGGGCCGTTGCCCTCGTTGGCGAGGTCCAGGGTGAAGGTGACCGGCTGGCCGGGCGGCAGGTCGTCCTGCGTGACGGTCTTGCTCTGCCGCACGTCGTTGCGCGGGTCCTCGACCGGGAGCGCGGCGCAGGCGGTGGAGGTACCCGCGCCGGCGCCGTCCACCGGGTTGGTGGCGGCGGCGTCGGCGCAGTTGGCCACGCCGTCGGTGACGTCGGCCTCGGTGACCTTGGCGTTCAGCACGCCGTGCAGGGCGAGCGTGGCGGTGGTGCCGGAGGCGATGGTGCCGTGGCCGGCGGCGTCGGTGCCGGTGAAGGTGACCGACACCCGGCTCGGCGGGTTGGCGTCCGGGCAGCCGGTGCCGGGCAGGTCCTGGACGTCCGGCGGCCGGCTGAGGGCGACCCCGGCCGGGGCGCTGCCGTCCCGGCAGGTCACGGTGAGGGTGCCGGCGGTGGCGCCGTCGGGGAAGGTGATCCGCACCGCCCGCAGGTCGACCTTGTCGAACTCGGAGGCGGCGGTGGCGGAGGGTTCGGTCACGGTGAGGCTGGCGACCGGGAACGGCGCGGTGTTGCGGGCGCCGGCGACCATGCTGACCGGGGCGCCGGTGCCGAGCACGGCGCTGCCGTCGGCCTGGTAGTCGCCGTCGGTGTCGGAGAAGAACGACTTGGTGGCCTCGACGGTGGCGATGTTCGGCAGGATGTCGAACTCCGCGCAGGCCTGGTCACCGGTCACGGTGCCGGCCACCGGGTCCTGGGCGGTGGTGGTGGCGCAGTTGTGCACGGTCGTGCGGGTGGTCGGGGCGAGCTGCGCCCCGGTCGAGCGGACCGTGTCGCGCAGCCGTACCGACAGCCGCAGCTGCCCGCCGGTCGGGTCGTACGGGAGGACGGCGCCGGTGGAGCTGGTGAACTCCACCCGGATGCCGGTGACCGCGCCGGCGGCGACGCCGTCCGGCAGCGGGAGGTCGGGGCCGGCGGACTGCGGCCCGGCCTGGTGGTCCGCGTCGGCGCAGGGGGTGCCGACCGGCTTGGTGCACACCAGCACCCTGGCCCGGTCGGCCCCGGCCGGGAAGGTGGCCACGGTGACCGGGGCGACCAGGTCGAAGGCGTCGAAGACCTCGGTGGCGACGTCCTCGGTGGTGAGCCGGGAGACCTGGGCCGAGGTGGAGGAGGCGTTGCGGACGCCGAGGGTGATCGTGCTGACGGCGTCGGACTGGGCGACGGCCGCGCCGTCGGCCCACTGCTTGGTGGTGAGCGGCCGGACCACCCGGGGGATCCGCACGGTCACGTCCGCGCTGTCCTCGGCGCCCGGGGCGTTGTCGGCGTCGATGGTCGCGGTGTTCTTGATCACCGCACCGTCCTGGAGCGGGGTCTCCTGCGGCACCCGCATGCCGATGACCAGGTTGCGGCTGGCGCCGGCGGGCAGGCCGGTGCTGCCGGCCGGGGCGGGCGGGCTGGACAGCGGCTCGGCGAAGGTGATGACCAGCCGGCGGGTGGCCTGGTCGTAGTCGACCGTCCGGGTGTCGGTGCTCTGCGGCAGTGAGGTCACGTCGAACTCGGCGGGCAGGACGTCCTCGATCACCGCGCCGATGCAGGAGGTGGTGAGCGAGGAGCAGCTCGCGGTGAGCTCGTAGGTGAAGACGCCGCCGGGTTCGATGGGCATGGTCGCGTCGGTGACCCGTTTGCGGATCGCGACCACGGCGTCGTCGCCGGCCCGGACGGCGGCCGGCGCGGCCTTCGCCGCCCGGGCGGGCGCCCCTTCGGCCGCGGGCAGGGCGACCAGCCCCGCCAGAACGGTCAGCACGGCAGCCAGACAGCTGCCGCTCACTCTCCGGCGAACCGGCATAAGGGACCTCACGGAGGATCGTCGGAACACAGTGCGTAACCAAGTGGTCACATCATGTGACAACTGACGATCTTTTATGCCGCAATCATCCGATCGGCCGCCGTCCGGGGCAGAACTGACCGGGCGTCGGACTGACGCCCGGTCAGCTTCGGGGGCGAGTGGTGGTCAGTAGGCGATGCCCAGCACCTGCCCGACGGTCTCCGGACGGTCCAGCACCTGGAGCATCAGGTGGGCGACGTCGGCGCGCGAGACGCTGGTGCCGCCGCGCAGGTTGCGCCCGTGGGCCGTCCGGTAGTCGCCGGTGAGCGGCTTGTCGGTGAGGCGCGGCGGGCGCACCACCGTCCACTCCAGGGCGCTGTCGCGCAGCACGTCCTCCATCCGGGCCAGGTCGGCGTAGTGGCCGCGCAGCGCGGCCTTGGTCAGCGGCGCCAGCAGGTGCCGCATGGCGAAGCCGTCGCCCGGGTCGTGCCGCGGCGGGGCCGGCCGGCCGGGCGAGGGCACGGTGCCGACCGGCGCGGCGCTGACCACCACGATCCGGCGGACCCCGGTGGCCGCCATCGCCGCCGCCATCGCGGCGGTGCCCCGCCAGGCCACCCCGGCGTCCGAGCGCGAGCGCGCGCCGAGGCCGGAGAGCACGGCGTCGGCCCCGGTGACCGCGGCCCGCAGGGCGTCCGGGTCGGCGGCGGCCAGATCGGCCCGGACGGTACGCACCCGGGCCGCCAGCGCGTCCGGGTTGCGCACCACCGCCGTGACCTCGTGGCCGGCGGCCTGGGCCTGCTCCACGATCCGGCGTCCGATGCCGCCGGTCGCGGCGAAGACGGTGATCCTCATCTGCTGCTCCTGTTCCGGTCCGTCCGGCCGGGTCGGCCGAGGTGGGCGAGCTTGTCGGGGTTGGTCACGAAGTAGACGCCGAGCACCTGCTCGCCGTCCGGGGTGAGTTCGACGGCCAGCACGCCGAACGGGTGGTCGCCGTCGGCCAGCACCACGCTGGGGCCGCCGTTGAGCTGCCGGTAGTGGATGTCGAGGCCGCCGGGGGCCCGGCCCGGCGCGGCGGCGAGCAGACGGGCGACCTTCTCCCGGCCGTGCACCGGCCGCGGACCGGCGGCGGTGGCCTTGCCGCCGCCGTCGGCCCACATCGTGACGTCCGGCGCCAGCAGTCGGAGCAGTGCGGGCAGGTCGCCGCCGGACACCGCGGCGACGAACCGCTCGGTGACCTGGCGGCGCAGCACCGGGTCGGTGCGGTAGCGCGGACGGCGGGCCCGGACGTGCTCGCGGGCGCGGTGGGCGAGCTGGCGGACGGCCGCCGGGCTGCGGTCGAGGATCCGCGCGGTGTCGGTGTGCGGGTAGCCGAACACCTCGTGCAGCACGAAGACCGCGCGCTCCAGCGGGGTGAGCGTCTCCAGCACGACGAGCAGGGCGATCGAGACGGACTCGATGCGCTCGGCAGTGGCGTCGGCGCCGCCCTGCTCCGGGGTGGCGACCGGTTCCGGCAGCCAGGGGCCGAGGTAGGTCTCGCGCCGGCGGCTGATCGCGGCCTGCCGGCCGAGCGCCTTGTTCACGGCGATCCGCACCAGGTAGGCCTTCGGGCTGCGGACCGGCTCGCCGCCGGTGGCGCCCGCCGCCCAGGCGAGCCAGGTCTCCTGGAGCACGTCCTCGGTGTCGGCGACGCTGCCGAGCATGGAGTAGACGATCGAGAAGAGCAGCTCGCGGTGGTCGACGTAGATCCCGGTGCGGTCCTCCCCGGTGCCGGGGCCGCCGTCCCCACCGGCGTCCGGGCCGCCGTCGCCCCCGGCGGTGTGCTGCGGTGTGCTGTCGGACATCTCTCCGGCCTCCTGTCGCGGTTGCCACATGAGAGCGGTCCGGGGGGCCGGAGTGTGACAGCCGCGCCGGGCGCGCGGTCAGGGCGTGCGGGTCACTGCATCCCGTTGCGCCGGAACGGCAGGTACGGGGAGCCGCTGCGGGCCTCCTCGCCGGCGCTGCCCGGGAAGTACGGGTACGGGATGACCTGGGAGACGGTGCCCTGGGAGCCGTTGTCCTCCAGGCCGATGTAGCGGGTGTGCGCGGCGTCCGCCCAGCCGCCGAACAGCACGGTGTGGCCGCCGGCGATCAGCGCGTCGCCCGGCTGGAGGTCGTCCTTGCCGATCCGGTGGGCGACGTCGCCCTTCATCAGGCCCCAGGTGTTGAGGCCGGGCCCGGGCAGGCCCCAGGCGGCCGAGACGAAGCCCGAGCAGTCGTCGCGGTAGCCGTTGGTGAAGGCGGACTGGCTGTAGCCGATCCGGTGGTTGATCCGCTCCAGGGCGCGGTCCACGGCGTCCTTGCGCTCCTTGGACAGGCCCTCGGTCTTGGGTTCGGCCTTCACCCCGGCGCCGGTGGTGGTGTGGTGCTTGCCCGGTGACCAGGCGTCCCAGTTGCCGGTGGTCTTCCAGTCGCCGGTGCCGTGGCCCTGCGGGTAGTCGTCGCGGCCGCCCGAGGAGCCCCCGTCGCCACCGTTGCCGCCGCTGCCGCCGGGTGACTTGGGCTGCTGGTGGCCGCCGGTGCCGCCGCTGCCGCCCTTGGAGCCGCCCGCGCCGTCGATGCCGGTCTGCGGGCCGCCCTGGCCGGGGGACTTCGGCTGGTCGCCGCCGCCCTTGAGCTTCTTCTTGAGCTCTTCCTCGATCTTCTGCTCGATGCCCTGGTACTCGGCGATGACCTGCTTGATCTTCTCGACGTCGCCGGCCAGTTCCTTGGTGAGCGTCTCCTTGGTCTGCTGGAGGTGCTCGGCGCGGTCCTTGATGTCCCCGACGTCCCGGATCAGCTGGCCGGTCACCATGGCGAAGCCGGGGATCCCGGCGAACTGGCTGGACGCCAGGTCGGTGGCGGCGGCCTTGGCGATGGTCGCCTTGATGTGGCCGAGCTTGCCGCTCAGCTCCTCCATCCGCTGCTGGAGCTTCTGCCAATCCTGTTGGATCCTGCCGAGTTCCTGCAGCTGCACCATGAACTGCTCGCTGCCCATAGGCCCGTGTCCCCCTGCTCTGGTCTGTGACTGGCGATTGCGGTGCGCGCGGCGCGATCGGTGTGCGTGGCGCGATCGGGTGCGCGACGGTGCGGCCGGCTGCCCCGTAGCCGCCGGCCGGTGGACCGGCGGATCAGTAGACGTCGGCCAGGCGCTCGATCGACGTGCCGAGGCCGTCCAGCTCGTCGGCCACCCCGGACAGCTCGCGGACCCGGCCCTGGGCGTGCGCGACGAAGGCGTCCGCGGCGGCGCCGTGCCAGGTCAGCTTGCCGAGTGCGGCGCCGACCTCCTGCCCCAGCTGGTCGACCTCCTTGCCGAGCGCCTCCAGCTCGGCGGCGATCCGCTTGAGCTCGGCGTCGGCGTCCCCGAACATCTTGCCGAGCGCCCAGTGGGCGATCTCGGCGGGCGCCATGACGATGTCCTTGCCGACCTCGAGAGCGGCGCCGCCGAGGTCCTTGACGTCGTCCCACAGCTCGCCTGCGAAGTTCACGGTCAGCCCCCCACAGGAATAAGTAGTACTGCCAGATGGTCCGTCAAATGCTAGCCAAGCACCGGCCGCCGACAAGACGGCGCCCCCGCCCGGTTCTCCCGGACGGGGGCGCCTTCACGGCCACCGGATCAACGCTCGCCGGCGGGCGGGATGTTGTAGTTCACCCGGAACAGGTTGCCCGGGTCGTACACGGCCTTCAGGTCGGCCAGCCGCCGGTAGTCCTCGGCCGGGTAGCAGGCCCGGACCAGGTCGGCGGCGGTGTCGTCGATGCCGAGGAAGTTCACGAACGCGCCGCCGGTGCTCCAGGGGGCGAGCTTGTCGTGCAGCGCGGCATGCACCTCGCGGACGGTCGCCAGCGGGGCCAGCTCCAGCAGGAAGGTGGAGAACAGCATGTACCCGGCGTCCCGGCCGCCGACCGCGTTCGCCACCCGGGGGCTCCGGGCGTACGCCCCGCCGTGGTGGCGCACCTCCAGGATGACCGGCGCCCCGGCGGCCGGACCGGCCAGCTCCAGCAGCAGGTCGACGGCGTCCGCGTCCAGCTCGCGCAGGGCGGTGTTGCGGTCGTAGGCCGCCACCGGCATCGGCGGCTCGTGGTGGATCGAACCGACCTCCTGGTACGGCAGCTCGCGCAGGCTGTCGATCAGGGTCGGCCCGAGCTCGCGCAGCGGGCGGACCCAGCGCTCGCCCTCCGCCCGCTCGCCGCACCAGGCGATCCGCACGTGCGCCACGAAGCGCCCGCGCAGCGGCTCCGGCAGCACCGGCAGGTCCGGGTAGCGGATCAGCTGGATCGAGGAGGACATCTCCTCGGGCACCGTCCTGGTCCAGGCCGCCCAACCGTGCAGCGCGGCGGCCGCCGACTCGGCCGGGAAGTACAGGCCACCGCCGAACAGGCCGGTCAGCGGCACCAGGTCGATCTCCATCGCGGTGACCACGCCGAAGTTGTCCTTGCCGCCGCGCAGCGCCCAGAACAGGTCCGGCTCGCGCTCGGCGTCGACCGCGCGCAGCTGCCCGTCCGCGGTCACCAGGTCCAGGCCGCGGACGTGGTCGGCCGCGTAACCGTACCGGCGGCCGATCAGCCCGATGCCGCCGCCCAGGGTGTAGCCGACCGCGCCGACCTCGGGGTTGGAGCCGCTGAGCGGGGCCAGGCCGTGCTCGGCGGCTGCGGCGATCACCTCGTGCCAGCGCACGCCCGCCTCGAACCACGCGGTGCGGGCCGCCGGATCGATCCGCAGGCCCTTCATCCGGGCGGTGCTGATCACCAGCTGGCCGTCGGTGGGCACCGAGACGCCGTGCCCGGTGGCCTGGACGGCGACCCCCAGGCCGGCCTCGGCCGCGTACCGGACGGCGGCGGCCACGTCGGCCGCGCCGGTGGCGCCGACCACCAGGGCCGGCCGGTGGTCGAGGGCGAGGTTGTAGCCCCGCCGCTCGGCGTCGTATCCCTCGTCACCCGGCCGGAACACCGGCCCCGCAATCCCGATCATGTCCTCGACGCTAACCGCCGCCGGCCCCGAGGGCCGGAGAGTGCCGGACGGTCTGTCAGGTCGGGGCCGGGGACGGGGCCGGGCGGCCGCTAGGGTGCCGTTCAGCCGATCTCGTACGGCCGGGTCATCACCTCGAGGCTGTGACCGCTCGGGTCCCGGAAGTACACGCCGCGGCCGCCGTGCCAGTGGTTGATCCGGCCCGGCTCGCGGTAGAACGGGTCGGCGAAGATGGGCAGTCCGCGTTCCTGGACCCGGGCGAAGATCTGGTCGAACTCCTCCTCCTCGACCAGGAAGGCGTAGTGCTGCGCGGTGAACTCCCCGTCCTCGCGGAGCACGTCCAGGGACACCTCGTTGCTCATCTGCACGACCAGGAAAGGGCCGTAGGACTTGGGCTCCGGGAGCCCGAAGATGCCGGTCAGGAGGTCCGCCGTGGCGCGGGGGTCGTGCGCCAGCACGATGGTGTGGTTCAGCTGGATGGCCATGATGCCTCTTCCCTTCGGTTGAACCGATCGTCCGAGCTTCCTGACCGACGGTAGAACTTCTACCGAGCTTTAAGTCAAGTGTGAAGTAAACTACACGATGCAGTGCAATCCGCCGGACCGTGGAGAGGGACATCGATGGCCGCCAACACCAAGCCGCTGGAGGCTCCGGCGCACCGGGGCCTGCCCGAGAAGCGCCAGGCCATCGTGCGGGCGGCCCGGACGGTCTTCGGCCGGGAGGGCTTCACCCGCACCAGCGTCGACGTGATCGCGGCCGAGGCAGGGGTGTCCAAGCGGACCATCTACAACCACTTCACCGACAAGGAGCAGCTGTTCCAGGAGGTGATCCTGGCCGGGGCCAGCGAGGTGACCACCGCTCAGGTGGAGATCGCCGACCGGCACCTGCGCAAGATCGTCGCGCTGCAGCAGGACCTGGTGGACTTCGCCCTGGACCGGGTGGCCTCGCTGACCGCGTTCGCCGACCACTGGGCGCTGGTGCGCACCATCGAGGCCGAGGCGCCCCGGATCCGGCCCGCCGTGCTGGAGGCCTGGCAGGAAGCGGGGCCACGCGAGACCCACCGCGAACTGACCCGCCGCTTCGCCGGGTTCGCCGAGCGCGGGCTGCTGGAGGTGGACGACCCGCACCAGGCGGCCGACCACTTCAACCTGCTCACCTTCATCAGCGTGACCCAGCCCTCGTTCTACGGCGCCATCCCGCTGCCGCCGGCCCGGGTCAACGAGATCGTCACCCACGGCGTACGGACCTTCCTGCGCCTCTACCGTCCGGCCGCGGCCGGGTGATCGGAGAGCCCCGATGGCGCTGCGGATGGTGGACGTCGGCCCCGGCGAGCCGGCCCTGACGACCGACGTGGCGCCGCTGATGGCGGCGCTGCGGCCGGGCCTCGGCCCGGCGGCCTTCGCCGCCTTCGCGGCCGAGGCGCACCGGCAGGGGCTGGTGTTCACCGCCGCCTACGACGAGGGCGGGCGCTGCCTGGCGGTGGCCGGGCACCGGGTGCTGGCCACCAGCCGCGGCCGGCTGATGTTCGTCGACGACCTGGTGACCGCACCCGAGGCCCGCTCCACCGGGGTCGGCGGCCGGCTGCTGGCCGAGCTGCGCGAGCGCGCGGCGCGGGCCGGCTGCGTGCGGATCGAGCTGGACTCCGGGGTCACCAACCAGGCGGCGCACCGCTTCTACCACGCCCAGCGGATGACGGTCGGCGCCTTCCACTTCGCGCTGGACCTGCCCGCCGGGCCGGCCGCCGGCTGACGCCCCCGCGGCACTCTGTCAGTTCGGGTGTTCGACTTGACGGACCGTTCGAACGGCCTTTGACCCCCCTCCGCGGCGCTCGCCAGTATTTCGGCCATGGGCGAAAACACTAACGAGAACGCGCCGCTTTTCCAGGTCCGGTCGCAGACCGAGGTCTCCGCGGTGCCGGCCGATGTCTATGCCGTGATCAGCGACCTCCCCCGCAGTGGCGAGTGGAGCCCGGAATGCCTCGGCGGGGAATGGATCTCCGGTGCCCCGGGCGCGGTCGGCGCGGTGTTCCGCGGCGAGAACCTGCGCTCCGAGGAGGTCGTCTCCTGGGCCCCGGTGGTCCGCGGCAAGTGGCACACCCACGCCGAGATCGTCGCCGCCGAACCGGGCCGCACCTTCCGCTGGGCCATGCACGACAGCACCGGCACCCCGCAGGACAGCGTGTGGGCCTTCGACATCGAGCCGGCCGGGCCGGCCGGCAGCGTCCTGGTGCACCACTTCCGGATGGGCGCCGCCACCGAGGGAATTCGCGGGATCACCGCCGAGATGGACGCCGCCGAGAAGCAGAAGTTCTTCACCGACTGGGCCGGAAAGCTGGAGCACGACCTCGCTGAGACGCTCGGCCGGATCAAGCTCGTCATCGAAAAGAACTGATCGATCACTTCTGTGGATGAGAGGGCGGAAAGGTGTTTCTGCAGCGCATAGGTAATCGGGGAATTCGACTGGGGACGCTTTTCGAGCGAGCGGCCGTCAAGCAGGGGTCGAACGTCCTGATCCTCGACCACGACCTGGACATCGCGCCCGGGTTGGGCCGCCGGGCCACCGTGGCCGAGGTCGCCGACCTGATCGACGACTTCGCCTCCCGGCTGTGGGCCGCCAAGGTCCGTCCCGGGCAGCGCGTGGTGGTCTACAAGTCGGACGGTTTCGACATCACCCTGCTGGCCTGCGCGGCGGCCCGGATCGGCGCCGTCCCGGTGCTGCTCTCGCCGAAGCTCGACGGCGACACCGTGGCCGAGCTGGTCCGCCGCACCGACGAGCCGTTCCTGCTCACCGACCAGGCCAAGCTGGAGAACGAACTCCCCGGCTCGGTCTTCGAGTTCGCCGAGAAGGTGCTGCTCACCTCGGGCAGCTACCAGGGCGCCACCGAGCTGGCCGCGCTGGCCGGCGTACCCCGGGTCCCCGCGGTCACCATGCCGGCCGACCACCCCACCCTGATCACCCACACCTCCGGCACCACCGGCACCCCGAAGCTCGCCGTGCACACCGGCCGGACCCTGCAGGCGCGCTACCGCCCGCAGGCGACCGTGGTGAAGCCGCTGATCCCCGGCCGCGAGACGATCGCGATGCACGTCTCCTTCGTGCACTCCCGGCTGATCACCGCGCTGGCGATCTCGCTGTTCCGCGGTTTCCCGATCCTGGTGCTGCGCGAGTCGGACCCGGCGCACGTCGCCGACCTGTTCGCGCAGCTGCGTCCGGGGATCCTGGAGGCGCACCCGAACTCCTTCATGGAGTGGGAGGAACTGGCCGAGGACCCGCGCCGCCCGCTGGCCAACGTCAAGCTGTTCAGCAGCACCTTCGACGCCATCCACCCGCGCACGGTGCAGCGGATGCTGGCCGCCTCCGCCCGCCGCGGCGCCGTCTTCGGCCAGCTGTACGGGCAGAGCGAGATCGGCCCGGCGGTGGTCCGCTCCTTCTCCCGGCGCCGCGGGCAGGACGCCGACGGGCGCTGCGTGGGCGTGCCGTTCCCCGGCTTCACCGAGGTCCGGGTGGTCAGCCGGGACGGCAAGGAGCCGTCCGAGACCAACCCGGGCTACATCGAGGTGCGCAGCGACGGCCGGATCGTCACCTACCTCGGCGAGCAGGCCCGGTACGACGCCCAGGTGAACGACGGCTGGTGGCGGATGGGCGACGTCGGCTACCGCACCAGGTGGGGCTGCGTGCACCTGCTGGACCGCGAGGTGGACCTGATCGAGGGCTTCGGCTCGACGCTCGCCGCCGAGGACACCCTGTTCGCGAAGCTCGACCAGCTGGCCGAGGTCGTGATCATTCCGGGCGAGGACGGCCGGGCCGTCCCGGTGGTGTGCACCAAGGACGACGTACCGCTGGACCTGGCCGCCTGGCAGCAGGCGGTCGCCACGCTGCCGCCGATGGCGGACCCGGTGCAGTGGCGCATCGGGGACCTGCCGCAGACCGCGACCACCAAGATCAAGCGCCTCGAACTGGCCCGGCTGCTCGCCTCCGGCAGCAGCGTGGCCGGCTGACGGGCCGAGGGGACCACGATGTCGAAGGTAGTCATAGTCGGCGGCGGGATCGGCGGCCTTGCCGCGGCGCTGTCGACGGCCCGGCAGGGCCACCGCGTCACGGTGCTGGAGCGCGCCCCGGAGTTCGCCGAGATCGGCGCGGGCATCCAGATCGCCCCGAACGGGATCCACGCGCTGGAGCGCCTGGGCCTCGGGGACGCGGTCCGCGACTCGGCCGTGCACATGGCCGAACTGCGCTTCATGGACGGCGTCACCGGTGAGCACGTGGTCAGCCTGCCGCTCACCGAGGAGTACCGCCGGCGGTTCGGCAACCCGTACGTGGTGGTGCACCGGGCCGAGCTGCACGGGCTGCTGCTGAAGGCCTGCCTGGCCACCGAGGGGGTCGAGCTGATCAGCGACTCGACCGCGGCCGGCTACCGGCAGGACGGCGCGTCCACGACGCTGCTGCTGGCGGACGGCCGGGAGGTCACCGGCGACGCGCTGATCGGCGCGGACGGCATCAACTCCGCGATCCGCCGGCAGCTGGTCGGCGACGGCGGTCCGCGGATATCCGGGATCACCGTCTACCGGGCGATCATCCCGATGGAGCAGGTGCCCGAGGAGCTCGGCGGCCGGACCTCGGTGACCTGGTGGACCGGCCCCGGCTGCCACTTCGTGCACTACCCGATCGCCGGCGGCAAGTACCTCAACCTGGCGGCCAGCAGCGACAACGGCGCGACCGAGGAGCTCGCCGGGGTGCCGGTGGAGAAGGAGTTCGTCCGGCAGCGGTTCGCGCCGCTGGGCGAGGCCGCGCACCGCCTGCTGGAGCTCGGCGAGGGCTGGAGGTCCTGGGTGCTGGTGGACCGCGACCCGGTGGCGGACTGGTGCGACGGGCGGGTCACCCTGCTCGGCGACGCGGCCCACCCGATGCTGCACTACGCGGCGCAGGGCGCCTGCCAGGCGCTGGAGGACGCGGTCCTGCTCGGCGACCTGCTCGACTGCGGGCCGGACGAGTTCCCGCAGCGCTTCGAGAAGTACAACGCCGCCCGGCGCGAGCGGACCGCGAAGGTCCAGCTCACCTCCCGGGAGAGCATCCGGCTGTGGCACCCGGCCGGCGAGCAGGCCCGGTCCCGCAACGCCGCGCTGCGCGCGCTCTCCGCCACCCAGCTGCACGACCAGGTCGCCTGGATGCACGGCGTCCGCGACTTCGGCCAGCGGGCCGACCGGCCCCTCGACCAGATCGGAGCGCAGAAGTGACTGCCAGCCAGACCGAGATCTGCATCATCGGCGCCGGCCCGCGCGGGCTCTCGGTGCTGGAGCGGATCTGCGCCAACGAGCGGCGCTCGCCCTCCCGGCGCGCGGTGACGGTGCACGTGGTGGACCCCTCGGCGCCCGGCGCCGGGCAGGTCTGGCGCACCGACCAGTCCCGCCACCTGCTGATGAACACGGTGGCCTCGCAGATCACCGTGTACACCGACGACAGCGTGCACGTGGACGGGCCGATCGAGCCCGGCCCGACCCTGTACGAGTGGGCGAAGTCGCTGACCGGGGAGTCCGGCCACGACGCGCCGACCCTGGCGGAGGCCGCCGCGCTCGGCCCCAACACCTACCCGACCAGGGCGTTCTACGGCGCCTACCTGCACGACAGCTTCCGCCGGGTGGTGGCCGGCGCCCCCGGGCACGTCACCGTGCGGGTGCACGCCTCGCGCGCCGTCGCGATGGCCGACACCCACGGCATCACCGGCGGCCCGCAGGGCGTACGACTGGAGGACGGCACCCGGCTGAACCGGCTGACCGCGATCGTGCTGGCCCAGGGCCACGTGCCGGCCCGGCTGACCCCGCGCGAGGCCAAGACCGCCAGCCTGGCCCGGATCCACCACCTCACCTACCTGACCCCCGCCAACCCGGCGGACCTGGACGTCGGCGTGGTCGCGCCGGGGCAGGCCGTGCTGGTGCGCGGGCTCGGGCTGAACTTCTTCGACCACATGGCGCTGTTCACGCTGGGCCGCGGCGGGCGCTTCGTCGAGCAGGACGGGCGGCTGGTCTACCGGCCCTCGGGCCTGGAGCCGAAGCTGTACGCGAGCTCGCGGCGCGGCATCCCGTACCACGCCCGCGGCGAGAACGAGAAGGGCGCGTACGGCCGGTACTTCCCCCGGCTGCTCACCGCCGAGCTGATCTCCGGGCTGCGCCGGCGCGCCGAGGACGGCGAGCGGGTGCACTTCGGCACCGACCTGTGGCCGCTGATCGCCCGCGAGGTGGAGAGCGTCTACTACGCCACCCTGCTGGATTCGCTCGGCCGCGGCGCCGAACGGGAGGACTTCACCACCCGCTACCTGGCCGCCGAACGGCCCGAGGACCGGACCGAGGTGCTGGACGGCTTCGACCTGCCCGGCGACGCGCGCTGGGACTGGGAGAGGCTCTCCCGCCCGTACCAGGACCGGCAGTTCGCCGACCGGGCGGACTTCCACGGCTGGCTGCTGGAGTACCTGGCGCAGGACGTCCGGGACGCCAAGGCCGGCAACGTGAGCGGTCCGCTCAAGGCGGCCCTGGACGTGCTGCGCGACCTGCGCAACGAGATCCGGCTCGCGGTCGACCACGGCGGCCTGGAGGGCAACTCCCACCGGGACGACCTGGAGGGCTGGTACACCCCGCTCAACGCCTTCCTGTCGATCGGCCCGCCGGCCTCCCGGATCGAGCAGATGATCGCCCTGGTCGAGGCCGGGGTGCTGGAGCTGACCGGCCCGGCCACCGAGATCCGGATCGACACCGAGCGGCCGGCGTTCGTGGCCCGCTCCCAGGTGGTGCCGAGCGAGCCGGTGCGCGCCACGGTGCTGATCGAGGCCCGGCTGCCCGAGCCCGACCTGCGCCGCACCGACGACCCGCTGCTGCGGCACCTGCTGGACACCGAGCAGTGCACCACGTACCGCATCTCGGCCTCCTGCGGGACGAGTTACGAGACCGGCGGGCTGGCCGTCACCGAGCGCCCGTACCGGCTGCTGGACGCCCGCGGCCGGGCCCACCCGCGCCGGTTCGCGTACGGCATCCCGACCGAGTCGGTGCACTGGGTGACGGCGGCCGGCATCCGGCCGGGCGTCGACTCGGTGACCCTCGGCGACTCGGACGCCATCGCCCGGGCCGTCCTGGCGCTGCCCGAGACGGCCACCGTGCCACCCGCGGTGCGGCCCACCCCGGCCGAGACCGACCTGCTCGGGGTCGTGGTGTGACCGTGGACCTCGATGCCGGCCTGCTCTCCCCGGTGCGGGCCGGCACCCCGGTCGAGGCCGCGGTCGGCGACCGGGCGTGGCTGCAGGCCATGCTCGACGCCGAGGCCGCCCTGGCCCGCGCCCAGGCCCGCCTGGGCACCCTGCCGCAGCACGCCGCCGACACCATCACCGCCACCGCCCGCGCCGACGGTTTCGACCTGCGGGCGCTGGCCCTCGCGGCCCGGGAGAGCGCCAACCCGGTGGTCGGCCTGGTCGCCGCGCTGACCCGCGCGGTCGCCGAGCGCGACCCGGCGGCGGCCGAGTACGTGCACCGCGGCTCGACCAGCCAGGACGTGCTGGACACCGGCGCGATGCTGGTCAGCGCCCGGGCGATCACCCTGATCCGGGCCGACCTGGCCCGTACCGCCGACGCGCTGGCCGCGCTCGCCGCCGAGCACCGGGCCACCCCGATGGCCGGGCGCACCCTGGCGCTGCAGGCCGTCCCCACCACCTTCGGTCTCAAGGCGGCCGGCTGGCGCCGGCTGGTCCTGGAGGCCGACCACCGCCTGGCCGCCCTGCTCGACGGCGGCCTGCCGGTCTCCCTCGGCGGCGCCGCGGGCACCCTCGCCGGGTACCTCGAGTACGCCAAGCTGGACGGGGCCCCCGCCTCGTCCGAGGTCGCCGACCACCCCGAGCGGTTGGTGGCGGCCTTCGCCGAGGAGACCGGCCTCGCGGGGCCGGTGCTCCCCTGGCACGCCCTGCGCACCCCGCTCGCCGACCTCGCGGCCGCGCTCGCCCACACCACGGGCGCGCTCGGCAAGCTCGCCGTCGACGTGCAGACCCTGGCCCGGACCGAGATCGGCGAGCTCAGCGAACCCGCCGGCGCCGGCCGCGGCACCTCCTCGGCGATGCCGCACAAGCGCAACCCGGTGCTGTCCACGCTGATCCGATCCGCCGCGCTCCAGGTCCCCGCCCTGGCCGGCGCGCTCACCCAGTGCCTGGTGACCGAGGACGAACGCTCCGCCGGCGCCTGGCACGCCGAATGGCAGCTGCTGCGCGAGTGCCTGCGGCTGGCCGGCGGCGCCGCGCACACCGCCGCCGAACTCGCCGAGGGCCTGCGCCCGCACCCCGACCGGATGCGCGCCAACCTCGACCTCACCGGCAGCCAGGTCGTCTCCGAGCGGATCTCCGCGGTGCTCGCCCCCCGGCTCGGCAAGACCGCCGCCAAGGAGCTGCTCACCCGGGCCTCGGACACCGCCCGCGCGGCCGGCCGGCCGCTCGCCGCGGTCCTCGCCGAGCTGCCCGAGCTGCACGGCCGCCTGACGCCCGCGCAGCTGGCCGACCTCTGCGACCCGACCACCTACACCGGAGCCGCCGCCGCCCTGACCGACCGTGCCCTGGCCGACCGCTCCTTGGCCGACCGCGGCCCCGCCGGGCCCTGACCGCACCCCTCGACGGTGCCCCCGACCACCCGGTCGGGGGCACCGTCGCGTTCCCGGCCCGGCCCGGCATGCCGCCGGTCGGGGGCCGTACCCGCCCAACGGTGTGCCGGTGGCGCCCGCGGATGGGAGCGTGGTGGCAGCACACACCCGCGGAGACAGGAACGGTGGACGGACCCGTGGACGAATGGGCGCAGGCGATGCGGCTGCTGTTCCCCGGCTCGGAGTTGAGCCCGCCGGACCGGCGGGCCTTCGAGGCCCTGGACTCGGCCGCCGCCGTCGCGGCCGGCCCGCACCCGGCCGTGACGGCCCCCGAGCCCGGCCGGGCGGTGGACCAGGACCGGCTGCCGCCGCCCGGGGCGGACCTGGACGAGCTCTCCCCCGCGGCGCTCGGCATCGTGCCCGAGGTGGTCGAACGGATCCGGCGGATCACCCTGCTGTGCGGGCTGCCGTTCGCCGCGGTGGCCCGCGACCCCGGCCTGTCCCTGATGCCGGAGTACGGGCTGCCCGGCACCGTCGCGTTCGGCTACCACCCCTCGCGCCGGCTGGACGAGGTCACCGGCAGCCTGGAGGGCGAGCTCGGCCCCGCGATGCCGCTGTGGGAGGCCCTGGTGGGCGGGATGGGCCTGCGGCTGCTGCCCGCGCTGCTGCGGGCCGGCGGTCTGGACGTGCGGCCCGGCTGGCCCGGCGGCGAGGAGCTGATCTGGGGGCTGGCCGGGCCGCTGGCGCTGCCCGCGCCGCTCGGGCCCCCGCTGCCGGCCGGCGCGACGGCCCTGGCGGCCGCACCCGGCGCCGCGCCGGCGGTCGATCCCCGGGTGACCGCGCGGGTGCGCCAGCTCGCCCGGCTCTGCACGCTGCCGTTCGCGGGGGAGCCGGACGCCGCCGGGATCCGGCTCGCCCCGGCCCGGGCGCACGGCGACCGGGCGGCCGTCGACTACCTGGCCCCGCGCGCCCTGCGGGACGCCGCGGCGGTCGACCCGGGCGGCGCGGCCGCCACCCTGCTGGCGGTGCTCGAGGAGACCACCGGCGAGCTGCTGCTCGCCCTGCTGGCGGCCGCCGGGCTGGACGTGCGGCGCGACCGGCAGACCCAGGAGCTGGTGGTGCACGGCATCACCGGCCCGCCGCCGCTCTGCCCCTGACCGGCCCCTGACCGGCTCCGGACCTCGGCGTGGACAGCGCCAGGCCCCCGGCGCGGGGGCGTCGCCGGGGGCCTGACGGGCTGGGGGGAACCAGGGTGGTCCACCGGGGAGGGGTCAGTCGCGGATCACCGTCTTGGTCCGCATCAGGAACTCGCCGAGGTAGCTGTCGTGCGGCACCCCCGGGCGGATCCAGTAGGTCGGGTGGTCGCCCCGGTAGACGTTGCTGATGCTCGGCTCGTCCAGCAGCCGGTCGACCAGCGCGTCGTCCCCGCTGAGCACGGTGACCACCAGGCTGTCGCGCAGCGGGGCCGTACCGGCCTCGGCCGTCCAGGGCCCCACCCACACGCAGGGGAAGGGGAGTTCGATGCCGGCCTGGTCGGCGTCCGGCCGGTCCAGCTGGTGCACGGCGGGCCGCAGCACGGCGCTGCCGTCGCCCAGCTCGCCCACCACTCCGTCGCCGCCGAGCCAGGCCTTGGTGCCCTTGGCGCGGGCGAGCAGGAAGGACTCGATGCCCTGGGCGGCGGCCAGCGGCTGCACCGCGAGCACCGCCTTCTCGTCCTCCGGCGGCAGGCTGGGGATGGTCTCCAGCCGCTCCGCGATCGCCTCGGCGAGCGGGCCCGGGTCGCCCTCCACCAGCACGGTGGTGGCGTTGATGCAGGCCACCCCGCCCTGGTGGCTGATCGAGTCGACGATGGTGTCGAGGTGCTCGCGCCAGTCGGTGTCGGCGGTGACCAGGATCTTCGACCGGCCCGGGCCCTGCGGCAGGATGTTGCTGCCCGCGTACTTGCGGACCACCTCGTCGCCGCCGTAGACCAGCCCGAGGTCGGCCCCGCGCAGCACCTCGTCGGCGCCGGCGTGGTCGGTCGGCAGCAGCATCACCTGGTCGTCCCCGAAGCCGGCCAGCCGCAGCGCGGTGACCAGGCGGTGCGGGGTGAACGGCTCGCGCCGCGAGGGCCGCACGGCGACCCGGTAGCCGAGCGCCAGCGCCTCCAGCCAGAGCGAGTGCGGGCCGGGGTGGTTGCCGGCGGCGTGCACCGCGAACACCTGGCCGCGGCGGGTCCAGACCGCGCTGCCGCGCAGGGTGGCGTCCGAGCGCCAGTCGCTGACCGCCCCGGCCGGCTGGGCCTGGTACGCGGCGAAGCCGGCCTGCTCGGCCGCGTCCTCGATGGCCGCGGTGGCCTCCCGGACGACCGAGATCGGCACCCCGGAGACCCGGGCGACGGTGAGGCGGTACTCCTCGTAGCCGAGCCCGTCGATGGTCTCCTCGGCGAAGATCCGCCCGGCCCGGGACAGCGCCGCGATCCGCTCCTCGGCGGGCAGGCTCTGCGCCCGGCGCAGCGCGGCCATCGCCCGGGTGACGAACAGCGTCGGCACCAGGCCGAGTTCGGCCACCGGGCGACCGGTGACATCGGGCACCACGGTCCGGTTGCGGGACCGGTAGGACCCGTTCGGGCCGAGCGCGTCCAGCGCGATCAGTGCTTCGCTCTCCTGCCGGGACATCTAGTACACCCCCTCGATCACGGTCTCGTTGTCGAACTCCTGGACCGGGGCGATGTCGGCGACCGAGTCGCCGATCTGCCCGGCGAGCGGCTCGATCCGCAGGCCGGTGTCGCGCTCCAGGTTGTTGGGCATCAGCAGGCTCTTGCTGACGTGGTGCATGACCACCTGGCCGCGCTCGCCGTAGCCGACGCTCTCCCCGGTGGCCGGGTCGATCACGCCGAAGCTCATGTACGGCGAGTACGGGTCGTAGATGCACGGGTCGTCGTCGGTCAGGCCGTGCCGCTCGCTGGCGTTGCCGAGGATCATGGTGGAGCCGTAGCCGCTGTAGAGCACGGCGTTCGGGAAGACCTCGGTGCGGTAGAGGTGGCGGGTGTCCGGGTCCATCTGGGTGCCGACCCAGTTGATCGCCTTGACCTTCTGGTCGACCAGCTTGGCCAGGTCGTCGCGCCGGGCGATCCGCTCCAGCACCGGCGGGGTGCACATCAGCACGCCGATGTCCTGGGTCTGCAGCAGGTAGCCGACCTGGTCGACGATGTGCTCGGCGTAGGCGCCGGCCTCGGCGACCTTGCCCTCGGAGATGAGCTTCTTGACCCAGCGCGGGTCCAGGTCGACCGTGAAGGACAGGCCGCCGCGGACGGCGGTCTGCTGCTTGATCACGTCGCCGACCATGTGCGGGCCGTTCGGCGCCACGGTCAGCCAGTTGACGCCCTGCGGCACGCCGTGGCCGTCCAGCTGGCCGCTGCTCCAGGCGAGCAGCTTGTCCAGCCAGTCGCGCAGCAGCACGATCCGCTTGGGGGCGCCGGTGGTGCCGCCGCTCTCGTAGACGCCGACCACGTCGGGGCGGTCGCCGTAGCCGCGCGGGATCAGGTCCTCGGCGCGGACGTGGCGCAGCTCGTTGGCCAGGTTCGGGAAGCGGGTCAGGTCCTGGTAGGTGCGGATGTCGGTGAGCGGGTCGAAGTCGAGGCCGGCCGCCCGCTCCAGCCAGAACGGCGAGCCGGTCTCGGGGGAGAAGTGCCAGCGCATGGCGGCGCGGAGGAACTCCTCCGGGTCGGGCTGGGCGTCGAAGGGCAGGTCCAGCACCGGGTCAGCAGCGGGCGACACAACGGTTCCTTCCAACGGTTCGGGAGAGCGGGGCGGGGCGGTTCGGGCGCGCGGGTCCCGGGCCTGTCCGGCAGGCCTCAGGGGCGGTCGGTGCCCGAGGGGTTGTCGATGGCGTAGCGCCAGCGGCCGTCCGGGCCGCGGCGGGCCACGTCGGTGGCGGTGCCCCGGTCGCACACCGGGGTGCCGTCGGGGGCGGTGCCCTCGATCAGGTAGTCGCCGATCAGCAGGGCGAGGTCGCCCTGCACGTAGGCGTGCCGCAGGGTGAGCCGGATCGGGATGCCGAGGGCGAGGAACTCCGCGTTGGCGGCCCGCCGTTCGTCGCCGGTGACGCTGTGGCCGGGGCGGGTGACGAACACTGCCTCGGGCTCGAACAGCTGGTCCACGGCGGCCAGGTCACCGGCGTTGAAGGCCTCCGCGAAGGCGTACGGCAGGTCGGCGGCCTCGGTCGGCAGGGCGCGGGCGGCGGTGGTCATCGCGGTTCAGCCGGTCTGCACGCCGGCGGTCGCCCCGGCGATCTGCGGCGGGCTCGGCAGCCGGTCGAGGCTGAAGCCGAAGTGGGTCTTGTACGCGGCCAGCACGGCGGCGTCGTCGGCGAGTTCCTCGTTGGAGCGCTCGCGGCCGGCGGCGACCGAGAGCTGGTTGCCCTTGAGGGTGATCCGGCCGTCCTCGGTCCGCAGCGAGCAGAACACGTCCTGCAGGAACGGGGACTCGGGCGAGGTGCGCCACCACCACAGGGTGGGCGCGAAGTCGTCCAGCCGGGTCGGGCGGTCGTCGAGCCGGTACAGCGGCTTGCCGTTCAGGTGGATGTCGACGCCGCCGCCGGGCGCGTCGAACAGCTGGTAGGTGCCGTCCGGGTCCTGCTGCGGCTCGCGGGAGTCCAGCAGCAGCGGGTGGCGGCTGTTGCGGCCGAAGCCGACGTCCACCAGCCAGACCACGCCGTCGAGTTCGACCTTCAGCGCGAGGTGGCACAGGGCCGGGCCGTAGACGCCGCCCGGGCGGAAGACCCGGCCGGGCAGGATCTCCACCTGGTAGCCGAGCGCCTCCAGCAGGAACGAGAAGGCCGGGTTGACCTCGTAGCAGCCGCCGCCGCGGTGCTGGCGGACTATCTTGTCCAGCACCCGCTCGTCCATGTGGATCTGCTCGTCGAGGTGGTAGCCGAGGTTCTCGAACGGCACCGACAGGACGTGCCGCTCCTGGAGGTGGCGCAGTCCGTCGAGGTCGGGCCGCTCGGGCCGCTGGGCGCCGATCCGGCGCAGGTAGTCGTCCACCAGGGTGTCGTCCATCACCGTCTCCTTCTCAGTGGGGTGTTCGGGGGGTGTGCGGGGGGCGCGACCTCGGCGGGGCCGCCGGTGAGCCGCCGGGTGGGGCCGCTACCAGCGCAGCAGCGCCAGGCCCATCGCCATGCCGCCGCCGAATCCGGCCAGCAGCACCAGGTCACCGGGGTTCAGCTCGCCGGCCCGGGCGGCCTGGTCCAGGGTGATCGGGACGGAGGCGGAGCCGGTGTTGCCGAATTCCTCGAATGTGGTGCAGGTCCGGCCGGGTTCGAGGCCCAGTTCGGCCGAGAGGCTTTCCAGCATGCGGCCATTTGCCTGATGCGGTACGAATCGGGCGAGTTCGGTCGGGGATGTGCCGGCCTCGGCGAGGAATTCCCGGACGGCGCCCGGGACGTTCTCGGCGACGAAGTCGCGCACGCCGCGGCCGTTCATCGTGAAGTAGTGCAGGCCCTCGGCCACCGTCCGGTGCGAGGCCGGCAGCCGGCTGCCGCCGGCGGGCACCTCGATCAGGTCGCGGTCGGCACCGAAGCTGGCCAGCCGGGTGGCCGCCACCTCGCCGCCGCGGGACGGGCCGAGCACCACGGCGCCCGCGCCGTCGCCGAACAGGATCGTGGTCCGCCGATCGGCCGGGTCCAGGATCCGCGAGTACACGTCGGCGCCGATCACCAGCGCGTGGCCGCCGGTGCCGTGCAGGATCCGCTCGGCGCAGGTCAGCGCGAAGACGAAGCCGCTGCACACCGCGTTGACGTCGAAGGCGGCGGTGCCCGGCGCCACGCCGAGCTCGTCGGCGACCACGCAGGCGGTGGGCGGCTGCGGGGAGTCGGGGGTGGAGGTGGCCACCACGATCAGCGAGATGTCCGCGGCCCGCAGGCCGGCGCTCTCCAGCGCGGCCCGGGCGGCGATCACCGCGAGGTCGGAGGTGGCCTCGTCCGGCTTGGCCCGGCGCCGGTTGAGAATTCCGGTCTTGGCATGGATCCATTCACCGGTGACGCCGGCGGGCTCTCCCACCTCGTCGTTGGTGATGACGTGCGCCGGAAGGTACGAGCCGGTACCGAGAACGGCGATCGCGGCCGAAGGCCGGATTTCCCGGTCGATCCCCGTCGTGATCATTTTTGAATTCCCCTCGTTTTCCGCGGGCTCATCCGTCATCGATCGTCCCGTGCCGGGAACTTCCGGAGCAAAGCCCTCGATCCGACCTTGTCAGGTAAATCAGAAAGGGTGGTGCCGGCCGCCGCCGAGGCGGCCGGCACCCTCACCGGGCCAGGGCCCGGGCCCTGGCCCGTCAGGACAGCGCCGCGCCGAGGCCGGCCAGGGCGGCCGGTCCCCCCGGCCCCACGGCGGTGGCCTCCAGGTCGAACACCAGCCGCTCGGTGGGCGGGTAGCCGATCAGCTCGGCCGCCCGGGTGGACACCGGCCGCCGCAGGGCCTCCTCGGACTCCCACAGCTGCACCGCGCCCCACCGCCCGCGCTCGCGGTCGGCGATCCAGGTCTTCAGCACCAGCCCGTCGGCCGCGGCCCAGCGCTCGACCGCCTCGTCCCGCAGGAACTCCCGCAGCGAGTCGACGGTCTGCGCCGATCCGGCCAGGTCCCACCAGGCCACGACGACCCTCATCGGGCCACCACGGCGCCGGCCCCGAGCACCTCGGCGATCATCGTGCCGACGATCCGCACGCCGTCCTGGGTCAGCACCGACTCGGCGTGGAACTGCATGCCGGCGAAGTGCGGCCCGCGCAGCGCGTGCACCTCCCCGCTCACGGCGTCCCGGCTGACCTCCACGGTGCCGACCCCGGGTGCCTCGAAGCGGTCGGCCCCGGAGACGGCCGAGAAGGTGTTGTAGTAGCCGACCAGTTCGGGGGTGCCGAACAGGTCGATCTCCCGCTGCACGCCCTGGTTGGGCACCTCCCGGCGGCGCAGGTCCAGCCCCAGGTTGAGGCTGAGCACCTGGTGGCTCAGGCAGACCGCGAGGAACGGCCGGCGCTCGGCCAGCAGCCGGCCGACGGCGGCGTGCAGGTGGGCCACCTTGGGGTGGTCCAGCTCGCTCGGGTCGCCCGGCCCCGGGCCCATCAGCACCAGGTCGTAGCCGTCGAAGTCGTACGGCTCGTCGAACCGGCGGACCGTCACCTCCAGCCCGAGCGAGCGCAGCTGGTGGTCGCTCATCGAGGTGAAGGTGTCCTCGGCGTCGACCACCAGCACCCGGCGGCCGGCCAGCTCCGGGTGCGGGCGCTCGCGCTCCGCGTCCGCGGCCAGCCAGAACCCGGCGATGGTGCCGTTGCGCTGCTCCAGCGCGGCGCGCACGCTGGGGTGCGAGCCGAACCGGACCGGACCGTCCGCCTCCAGGGCGCCGAGCAGCCCGGCCGCCTTGGCGCGGGTCTCGGCGACCTCGGAGAGCGGGTCGGAGTGGCGCACCAGGGTCGCCCCGACGCCGATCCGCACCCGCCCGCCGGCGTCGATGTCGGCGGTCCTGATCAGGATCGCCGAGTCCAGGGTGCGGCCGCCCCGCTCGTCGCGGCCGATCAGCGCGGCGATGCCGCTGTAGTAGCCGCGGCCCTCCGGCTCGTACTTGTTGATCACCCGGGCGGCGCTCTCCAGCGGGCTGCCGGTGACGGTGGGGGCGAACAGCGTCTCGCGCAGGATCTCGCGCGGGTCGCGGTCGGTGCGGCCCTCGATGAAGTACTCGGTGTGCGCGAGCCGGGCCATCTCCTTGAGGTACGGGCCGAGCACCCGGCCGCCGGTGTCGCAGATCCGGGCCATCATCTTGAGCTCTTCGTCGACCACCATGTAGAGCTCGTCGGCCTCCTTGCGGTCGGCCAGGAAGTCCATCACCTCCGGCAGGCTGGGGCCGGCCGGCGGGTACCGGTAGGTGCCGCTGATCGGGTTCATCACGGCCGTCCCGCCGTGCACGCTGATGTGCCGCTCGGGGCTGGCCCCGACCAGGGTCCGGTCACCGGTGTGCACCAGGAAGGTCCAGTACGCACCGGTCTCCCGCTGCATCAGCCGGCGGAAGAACGCGAGCGCGGCGGCCGGCCCGTAGTCGGTGATGTCGGCGACGAAGGAGCGCTTGAGCACGAAGTTGGCGCCCGCGCCGCGGCCGATCTCCTCCGCGATGACCCGGCGCACGGTGTCCGCGTAGGTCTCGTCGGCGATGTCGAAGTGCCCGCCGGTGAGCTGGATCCGCACGTCCGGGATCCGGGCCAGCACCTCCTCGACGGGCAGCGCGGCCTGCTCGGCGACGGTCATCGCGATCAGCGGCGCGCCGTCGTCGGCGGCCTCGAAGCGCCGCTCGGCCAGCTGCCGGTACGGCACCAGCACCAGCACCTCGTGCTGCCCGGCCGGGCCGGTGTCGGCGAGCGGGATGTCGGCCAGGGTCGGCGGCAGCGAGACCTCGCCGGCCAGCACGTCGACGGTGCCGGGTCCGGCGGTCTCCGGCCGGTGCAGCAGCGCGAAGGCGGGCGCCCGCCCGGCCAGCACTCTGCTCAACAGGTCGGTCACGGCAGGAGCTCCTTAGCGGTGCGGACCACGGCGCAGCGCTGCGCCGCGTACTCCAGCGCCATCCGGTGGTGGTCCTGGGAGAAGTCGGCGACGGCGTCGGCGACCAGGAAGGGCTGGATGTCGTTGGTGAAGGCCTCCACCGCCGTCATCAGCACGCCGACGTGCGCGTAGACGCCGCAGATCACCAGCTGGTCGCGGCCGGCCGCGCGCATCCGCTCCAGCAGGTCGGAGCGGAAGAACGCGCTGTAGCGCCACTTGGTGAGCACCCAGTCGTCGGGGCGCGGGGCGAGCGGGTCGACGATCAGCCGGTCGGCCGGGTCGACCCGCATGCCCGGGCCCCAGAAGTCGGCGAGCAGGCCGCGCTCCTCGGGGGACATGCCGCCGGGTTGGGCGGTGTAGGCGACGGGCACGCCGAGCGCCGCGAGGCGGTCGCGCACCAGGGCCGCGTTGCGGACCAGCTCGTCGCCCGGCCCATCGGCCGGCAGCGGGGCCAGGAAGTAGCGCTGCATGTCGTGGACGAGCAGGACCGCGCGGTCCGGGTCCAGCGTCCAGTCGGCGATGTTGGCGGGGAGTTCCCCGGCGGTCGGCATCGGGTACGGCGTGATGGCGGGGATGCCCGCCCGGGGCCGCTGTGCGGGGGACTGCGTTGCATGGGTGAGAGTGCTGTCAGGCACCGAGACTCGCGCCTCCGTCCACGGTCAGATCGTGCAGGGTGATGTGGCCGGCCTCGTCCGAGAGCAGGAAGACGACGGCGTTGGCGACGTCGGTCGGGTCGGCGAGCTTGCGCAGCGGGATGCCCACCCGGTAGGCGTCGGGCCGGCCCTCGATGGTGCCCGCGCGGCCGCTGTCGTCCTGCCACATCGAGCTGAGCATCGGGGTGTCGGTCGAGCCGGGGGCGACCAGGTTGCAGCGGATGCCGTGCTTGGCGACCTCCAGGCCGAGGCTCTTGGTGAAGAGCGTGGCGGCCGCCTTCGAGGCGGCGTAGGCGGCCATCTCGCTGCGCGGGGTGACGGCGGCGTTCGAGGCGACCGTGACGATCGCCCCCCGGCCGCGCGGCACCATCCGGTTGACCACCGCGCGCGAGACGTGGAAGACCCCGTTCGCGTTGACGTCGAACGTGGTCCGCCAGTCCTCGTCGGTGAAGGTGCGCACCTCGCCCAGGCGCAGCACGCCGGCCGCGTTGACCAGGTACTCGATCGGACCGAGCTGCTGCTCGACCCGCTCGACCGCGGCCTCGACCGAGGCCGAGTCGGTGACGTCGGCGGGGCAGGCGACGGCACGGATGCCGTCGGCGGCCAGCTTCTCGACCAGTTCGTCGAGGCGCTCGGCGTCCCGGTCCACGGCGGCCACCAGGACGCCGCGCAGGCCCAGGGCCCGGGCGACGGCGGCGCCTATGCCGCCGGCCGCGCCGGTCACCAGGGCTGTCTTGTTCTCCATGGGTCGGACCTCCCTACGTGCCGGTCCCGGTTGGCGGGCCGGCTGGTGTGGTTGGGGATGTCCGCGATCCGTCAGCCGAGCCAGGCCAGGGCCACGGACATGGCCTGGACCGGGTTGAGCCGCGGGTCGCAGAAACTCGTGTACCTGTCCCCGACCCCGTCGACCGCCGAGGCGTCGGCGACGCACTCGGTGACGTCGTCCGGGGTGGTCTCCAGGTGCAGGCCGCCGGCGGTGCCGCCGGCGGCGAGCACGGACTGCTGGAAGCCCTCGACCTCGCGGACCACGGTCTGCAGGAAGCGGGTCTTCAGACCGTCGGGCGCGGTGACGGTGTTGCCGTGCATCGGGTCGGTGAGCCAGATGACCGGGTGGCCGGCGGCGCGGACGGCCGCGACCAGGGCGGGCAGCTTGTCGGTGACGGCGTCGGCGCCCATCCGGGCGATCAGGGTGAGCCGGCCCGGCTCGCGCTCCGGGTCGAGGATCTGACACAGCGTCAGCAGCTCGTCCGGGCTCATGCCGGGGCCGACCTTGCAGGCGACCGGGTTGACCACCCGGGCGAGCAGCGCGACGTGGGCGCCGTCCACCTGCCGGGTGCGCTCGCCGATCCACGGGAAGTGGGTGGAGGCGAGCAGCAGCTGCCCGTTCTCGTCGCGGCGCACCATCGGGAGCTCGTAGTCCAGCAGCAGCGCCTCGTGGCTGGTCCACACCGGCGGGCAGATGGTGGAGCGCTGGGCGGGGTCGAGCCAGCCGAGGTGGCCCATGGCGCGGGCGGCCGCCCGGTAGCCGGCCAGCAGCCGCTTGGGGTCGGGCCGGCGGGCGCCCGGTACGGGCTCCGGGCCGTTGACCATGTGGCCTCGGTAGACCGGGAGTTCGACGCCGTCGATCAGCTCGGTGTGGGCCGAGCGGGGCTTGCCGAACTGGCCGGCCATCCGGCCGACCCGGACCACCGGCTTGTAGGTGGCCATCTTCAGCACGCCGGCCAGCGCGTCCAGCAGTCCGGCCTTGCGGGCGACGTAGTCCTCGCCGCACTCGGCCGGGTCCTCGGCGCAGTCGCCGGCCTGGACCAGGTACGCCTCGCCGTCGGCCACCTGGGCCAGCAGCGAGCGCAGCCGGCGGACGTCGTCGGCCTTGACCAGGGCGGGTTCGGCGGCCAGGACCTGCTTGACCCGCTCCAGTTCCTCACGGTCCTCCCAGAGCGGCTGCTGCAGGGCGGTCCGCGAGGCGGTGAGTTCGTGCAGGTCGTCGTCCGGCTCCCGCAGCGCGGGATGGGTTCTGATGTCGAGCAGAGCGTTGTCCACTGGTATCTCCATGGTGAGGTCGCGGGTGCCGGCGAACCGGTCCGCCGGCCCGCGTGGTACCGGAACAGAACGGAGTGCAGGGTGTTCAGAGGGGCTTGAGGCCGCGGACGAGTCCGGCGACGTCGGTGACCCGGCGGGCCTGGTAGGCGACGGCCGCGAGGTTGTCCTCGTGCACCTGGCCGGGCTTGTTGCGGGAGACGGCGCTGCTGCCGTACGGATTGCCGTTGTCGGGCCGGAACAGCACCGGGTCGGTGGACCCGTTGGCGATGATCAGCGAGCCCCAGTGGCAGAAGGCGTTGTGCAGCGCGAGGATGGTGGTCTCGTGGCCGCCGTGCGGCGCCGAGCCCGAAGTGAAGGCGGAGACCGCCTTGTTGGCGAGGCCGCCGGGGATGGACAGCGGCGCGGTGGTGTCGATGAAGCGGATCACGGCGGGGGCCGGCAGGCCGAACCTGACCGGCGAGCCGATCAGGATGCCGTCGGCCCACGCCAGGTCGTCCAGGGTGGCCTCCGGGATGCCGTCCGAGGTGGCGCGCAGCTGGGCCGCGGCCTCCTCGGTGCCGGGGACGAAGGTCTCCTCGGCCGGGTCCGGGATCCGCCGCAGGCGGACCTCGGCGCCGGCCTGTTCGGCCGCCTCGGCGGCGGCCCTGGCCAGCCGGTGGACATTTCCGGTGGACGAGTAATAGATGACAGCGACGTTTGGCATGACCGGTGTACTCCCCGACGCGGATGGCTGCTCGTTTTGCCGATCCTGTTCCGGGCGGGGCGAGGCGGCCAATGCGGTACGGGGCACTCCGTCAGGTGACCGATACTCCATCAGGTCGATCCGGAACTATCCGCACCGGTTGGACCTGACAGGGAATTCCGAAGCGCCCCAAGGAAGGGCAAATGGCCGCCTATCCTCATGCCGTGAGTGCCGCATTACGGGACTACGGCACCGGACTGGGAGCAGTGATCCAGCCTTGAAAGAATCGCCGCTGGCACCAGCGAATCACCGTCATCTGAGGCAGCTGGTCGCCGAGGGCGTCTCGCCGTGGCTGGACGGCGTCCACCGCGGCCTGCTGGTCTCCGGCGCGCTGCGCAGGCTGGTGGAGGAGACCGGGGTCCGGGGTGCCACCTCGGACCCGCTCGCGCTGGCCGACGCGCTGGCCCACGGCACCGCGTACCGCGAACAGTTGCTGAGCCTGGCCCACCACCAGGTGTCGGTGGACGGCGCGCTGTGGGCCGCCTCGGTCCGCGACCTGCGGCTCGCCTGCGAGGAGCTGGGCGCGGTCTTCGAGTCCACGCACGGCTACGACGGCCTGGTCTCGATGGACCTCGATCCGCGGCTGGCCCACGACGCGGCCGCGACGGTGGCGGAGGCCACCGAGCTGTCCCGGGCGGTCGGCCGCCGCAACGCGCTGGTGAAGATCCCGGCCACCGCCGCCGGGCTGGCCGCGATCCGGGACTGCGTGGGCCGGGGCATCGGCGTGCACGCGACCGAGATCTACTCGGTGTCCCGCTACACCCAGGTGGTGGCGGCCTACTTCGACGGCCTGGAGATCGCGCTGGCCGCCGACCACCGGCTGGCCGCGATCGCCTCGGTCGCCTCGCTGCCGGTCGGCCGGGTCGACGCCGAGGTGGACGGCCTGCTCGGCGAGCTCGGCAGCGAGGACGCCCGCGCACTGCTGGGCCAGGCCTCGCTGGCCGCCGCCCGGCTGCTCTACCGCGTCTACGAGGAGCACCTCGGCGGCGAGCGCTGGCGCACCCTGCGGGCCGCCGGCGCACGGCCGCAGCGCCTGATGTGGACCGACACCACGCGGGCGGGCCGGGCCCGGCCCGGCACCGGCTACGTGGAGTCGCTGGTCTCCTGGGGCACCGTGAACGCGATGACGCCGCCCACCCTGGAGGACGCCGCCCGGCACAGCACGCTGCGCGGCGACACCCTGATGGGACAGCACGAGGCGGCCCGGTCGGTGCTGGACCGCCTCGGCCGGCTCGGCATCTCGTACGAGGCGGTGGTGCGGCGGCTGGAGGCCGAGAGCGTGCCCCGGCTGACCGATTCCTGGCTGCTGCTGCGGCGTTCGGTGGCCGAGCAGCTGCGGATGGTCTCGGTCAGCGTGCCGGCGCCGCAGCTCTGTCCCGGCTCGGCGGCGCCACCGGGTCCGGCCGCGCTTCCCGATCGCTGACCCGCCGTCCGACCGGGAACTCGGCCCCGACCAGCGCCACCATCGGGGCCGCCTTCACCGCGGTCTCCAGGAACTCGCCCTCCGGGTCGGACAGCGCGATCACCGCGCCGCCGACGCCGTAGCGCACCCGGCCCGGGGTGGCCACCACGGTGCGGATCACCACGCTCAGGTCGGCCGCACCGGTCAGCGAGAAGTAGCCGATCGCCCCGGAGTAGACCCCGCGCGGACCCTGTTCCAGCCGGTCGATGATCTGCATGGTCCGCACCTTGGGCGCGCCCGTCATCGAGCCGGGCGGGAAGGCCGCGCGGGCGCAGCTCACCGCGCTCTCCTGCGGCCGCAGCCGGGCCTGCACCACGCTGACCAGCTGGTGCGCCTTGGCGTAGGACTCCACCGCGAACAGCTCGGTGGCCCGGACGGAGCCGATCTCCGCGCAGCGGCCGAGGTCGTTGCGGACCAGGTCGACGATCATCAGGTTCTCGGCCCGGTCCTTCTCGCTGGTCCGCAACTCCTCGACCAGCTCCCGGTCCTCGCGGTGCGAGGCGCCGCGCGGCCGGGTGCCCTTGATCGGGCGGGACTCGGCGAGACCGGTACGGTCCACTTTCAGGAACCGCTCGGGCGAGGTGGAGAGCACCGCCAGGTCACCGAAGGTGAGCAGCGCGGCGTACGGCGCGGGGCTGATCCGGCGCAGGTAGCGGTAGCCCTCCCAGGGGTCGAACGGTCCGGGCGCCTCCAGCATGTTGGTGAGGCAGACCTCGTAGCTCTCGCCGGCCTCGATCTCCTGCAGGCAGGCGTCCACCAGGCCGAGGTAGCCGGGCCGGTCGTGCCGGGCGGTGAGCGGGCCGAACGGCAGCGGCGGGCCGGCCAGGTGCAGCCGGCGGCCCTCGGTCAGCGCGAGGCGTTCGGCGGTCAGGTCGAGCCAGGCCTGCGCGTGCTCCTCCTCGCCCTCCTCGGCGAGCGCCAGCAGGTGGCTGGTGCCGGTGGCGTGGTCGAGCACCAGGGCGCGGCCGGAGAACACCAGCACGGCGTCCGGGGTGTCGGCCCGGTGGGCGGCCTCGCCGCCGCACTCGGCCTTCAGCTCGTAGCCGAGGTAGCCGACCCAGCCGAGGGCGAAGTCGAAGGGCAGCTCGGGGACTTCGGTGTGCAGCTCGCGCAGGTCGCGGTCGACCCAGTCCAGGAACGGGCCCGGCACCACCTCGGCGCCGGCCGCGGTGTGGACGGTGACGGTGCCGCGGGCCACGTCGGCGACGGCCACCCGGCCGAGCGGGCCGCCGGCGTCGCCCATCACCGAGAACCGTCCGGCGCCCTCGTCCGGCCGGCTGCTGTCCAGCCAGTAGGCGTACGGGCCGCCGCGGAACAGCCGGTCGTAGGCGACCTCGTCGTCCCAGCGGGTGGGCATCGACCGGGTCAGCACCCGCAGCCGGCGGCGCGGCAGGTAGCGCTGCTCCGGTGCGGCCGGCTCGGCGTACGCGGGCCGGGTGACCCGGCCGTGGCGGCGGTTGTGGTCGGCGGCCAGCCGCAGGAAGTTGGCGAGCAGCCGGCGGCCGTCGTGGCCGCCGATCGACTCGGGGTGGAACTGCACGCCCCACAGCGGCAGATCGCGGTGGCGCAGGCCCATCAGCAGGCCGTCGGCGGTCCACGCGGTGGGCTCCAGCAGCGGCGAGAGCTGCTGCACGGTCAAGGAGTGGTAGCGGACGGCGTCCAGCGGCGAGGGCAGTCCCTCGAACAGGCCGGTGCCGTCGTGGTGCACCGCGGAGTTGCGGCCGTGCACGGGCTCGGGCGCGCGGTCGACCCGGCCGCCGTGCAGGGCGGCGATGCCCTGGTGGCCCAGGCAGACGCCCAGCACGGGCAGCTCCCCCTTGGCCAGGATCTCCGCGCAGATGCCGAAGTCGGCCGGCCGGTCCGGGCTGCCGGGTCCGGGCGAGATGACCACCGCGTCGAAGCCGGCCAGCTGTTCGTAGCGCCAGGAGGGGTCGTCGTTGGCGACCACCACGGGCTCCCGGCCGCCGACCTCGGCCAGGTAGTGGAAGAGATTGAATGTGAAGGAATCGTAATTGTCTACCAGCAGAATGCGCACGCCATCCTCAGACTTCACAGTCGCTCCCGCTCCCGCTCGGCCGCCCGCGGACGCGGCACCGAGACCTCGCAGCGCGCGCCCGCAGCACCCTCCCGCTGCTGGGGCACGCTGTCCTCGCGCTGCTGCGGCACGCCGTCCTCGCGCGGGGCGAAGGCGGTGACCTCCAGCAGCATGTGCTCGACGTCGTGGTCCCCCTCCCGGACCACCACGCCGTGCAGCATCCGCAGGCCCCGGCCGGCCTGCCCGGCCAGCCGCAGCAGGCTGACCAGGTCCCCCCGGGTGCTGAAGTGCAGCAGCACCCGGCCGCCCGGGCGCAGCCGTTCCGGCGCCTCGGCCAGGAACCGCCGGTGCGCCCGGTAACCCGCGTCCACGTAGGCCCGCTCGTGCACGTGCTCGTAGTGGTAACCCTCCGGAGCCATCACGTAGTTGGAGCTCCAGAAGATGGTGTCGAAGCGCTCCTCGGGATCGAGCGCGGCGAACAGGTCGCTCTGCACCGACCGGACCCGGTCCCCCACCCCGTGCCGGGCCGCGTTCAGGTCGGTGTTGCGCACCGCGGCCGGGTTGATGTCCGAGGCGACCACCCGCTCGCAGCCGGCCAGCGCCGCGGCCACCGCGATGACGCCGGCGCCGCAGCCGATCTCCAGCAGCGAGCCGGTCCGGGTGCCGGGCAGCCCGCAGGACAGGCCCAGGAGATCGAGGGCGATCCCGGTGGACGGCGAGTCCGTCGGCGCGAACACCCCTTCCAACAGGTCCCACTCGCGCTGCTGGAGCCGGAACGTCGAGCGACCGTCCCGCCGCGACCGGGACATCCGGCTGCGCTCCAACGAGCGTCTGTAGTCCGTGACCTCCAGCATCAGCTTCCCCTCCTACGCACACCGACTGATTCCCGGCCCACTGGCGCTCGGGCAACTCAAGCCTCACTCAAGGGGTGCTGTAGCGAAAGGTGATCCGGCAACACACTCGGTGACGGATCGCGGTGGCCGGGACACCAGTGGGCGCGCCACATACCCCCCTCCACGCTTGACCCGCGGTTGACGAAGAGCTCGGCCTGCACTTACCTTCCGGTATGCGGGCCGTCACACTGAATGACCGCAATTGGGGGAGAGGCGGGGGAGATCGGTGTTGCAGGGGCGTACCGAGGCGGCCGCATTCAGCGTCCTCGAGTACCTGGCCGGCGAGGCGCCGGCGCAGCAGTTCGAGGAGCTGGTGGAGGAGGCCCGGCTACGGGGCAGCACCGGCGAGGAGCTCGAACGGCTGGAACGGCTGAAACAGCTGGCGTTGAGCATCCGCTCGCAGTCCAAGCGCCGCCAGCAGCGCGAGGCCGGACTGTCGGCCCTGGTCGACACCGCGCGTGACCTGGCGATGCCCTACGACCTGGACACCCTGCTCAAGGTGATCACGCGTCGGGCCCGGCTGCTGATCGGCGTCGACATGTCGTACATCAGCTTCCCCGACAGCCAGCAGGGCTACATCTACGTCCGCACCTCCGACGGCCACACCTCGACCCTCAGCGTCGGTCTGCGACTGCCGGACGGCTCCGGCCTCGGCAGCAGCGTGCTGGCCAACCCGGCACCGTTCTGGACGCCCGACTACCTCTCGGACGAGCGCATCGCCCACAACCCGGCGATCGACGACACCGTCCGCGCCGAGGGCCTGCACGCCATCATGGGCGTGCCGCTCAGCCACCGCAACCACCCCTTCGGCGTCCTCTACGTGGCGGACCGCAACATCCGGCACTTCACCACCGACGAGATAGCCCTGATGAGCTCGCTCGGCGACCTGGCCGGGGTGGCGATCGAGAAGGCCCAGCTGCTCGACCAGACCAGCGCCACCGTCACCAACCTCGAACAGCACACCTCCGAGGCCGAGGACGGCCTCCAGGTGGCCACCGAGCTCAACGAGCTGCACACCCGGCTGATCGACCTGGCGCTCAGCGGCGGCGACCCGCACTCGCTGGCCCGCGAGGTCTGCAAGCGGCTCGGCGGCGCGATCCGGATCTACGCGGCCGACGGCACCGTGCTCACCTCCGCCTCCGACATGCCCGAGCGCGACGAGAACGCGGTCGTCCTCGCCTCGATGGACGCGCACGCCTCGCGCGGCCCGGTCCGGCTCGCCGACGGCACCTGGGTGGCCCCGGTCAGCGCCGGCACCATCGGTCTCGGCACCCTCTTCCTGCGCACCGACTCCCCGCTGGCCGACCGCGGCGAGCAGCTCACCCGGCTGATGGCCCAGGCGGTCGCGATCCCGCTGCTGCTGGAGAGCAGCCGGACGGCCATCGCCGTCGGCCACGTCCGCGACGAGCTGCTGGACGAACTGCTGGCCAACCCGCAGCGCCCGCCACAGCAACTGATGCTGCGCGCCCGGCGCCTGGGCATCGACCTGGGCAAGCCGCACGTCGTGGTGGTGGCCCGGCCGGAGGGCGAGGCGCAGGGCAAGGTGGCCACCTGGGCCTCGCTGTACGCGCACCGGATGAGCGGACTCAAGCGGGTGCAGAACGGCCTGGCGGTGCTGCTGCTGCCCGGCACCGACCCGAGCGCCGCGGCCCGCGCGGTGACCGAGGAGCTGACCCCGCTGCTCGGCCACCCGGTGACGGTCAGCGGAGCCGGCCCCGCGCTCGACCCGACCTCGGTCTTCCACGGCCACCAGGAGGCGCTGCGCTGCCTGGACGCGATGACCGCGCTGGGCGCCACCGGCCGCTCCGCCTCCGCCCGCGACCTGGGCTTCTTCGGCGTGCTGCTGGCCGACAACCACGACGTGGACGGCTTCGTCGACACCACGATCGGCCCGGTGCTGGACTACGACCAGCAGCGCTTCACCGAGCTCGCCCGCACCCTCAACGCGTACTTCGAGACCGGCAACAGCCCGACCTACGCCGCCCAGAAGCTGCACGTGCACACCAACACGGTGGCCCGCCGGCTGGAGCGGATCAGCGAGCTGCTCGGCCCGGACTGGCAGAAGCCGGAGCGCGCCTTCGAGATCCAGCTGGCGCTGCGGCTGTCCCGGATCCGGCAGGTGCTGCTGGACCGCCGCGAGGCACCGGACGACGGCGGGCCGGCCGAGCGCCACCTCTGACCGGCGGTCAGGAGGCATACCGCAGGCCGCTCTCCCCCGCGCCGCGGCCCAGCATGGCCACCGCGTGCGCGGTGGAGGCGAGCGTGACGTGCCGGTGCCAGCCGCTGAACGAGCGGCCGGCGAAGTCCCGCACGCCCACCTGGTCGGCAATCTCGGTGAAGTCCCGGTCCACCCGGTCGAGCAGCCGCCCCAGCCGCAGCAGTGCGGCCGGCTGGACCTCCACCAGGTCGGTCAGCCACAGCTCGGTCGGCCAGCGCCGCCCCGGCGCGCTCACCCCGAGCAGCAGCAGCTCGTCGCCGCGGATGCCGCGGACCGGGATCGCCGGGCGCACCGGCGGTCCGGGGAGCCGTACCTTGACCCCCGCCACCAGGCTTGTCCTGGGCGTTCCCGCCGAGGTGTGGTCCGACCACACCACCGGACGGCGCAGATCGCGGGCCGCGCCCATCAACTGCTGCGCGGGGCGCAGTTCGGCCGGCCGGCCGGGCCCGCCGGCGCCGGCCGGGGCCAGCGGCAGGTTGCCGTTGATCCGCACCAGCAGCGGGGTGGGCAGCGCCCGCAGCCGCCGGACGATCCGGCCGGCGTCGGCGTCGCCGGCGTCCGCGACCACCGGGCGCATCGGCAGGCCCCAGCGCGAGGTCATGCCGCGGAAGGCCTCCACCGCGCAGTCGCCGAGGCTCTCGGCGTCCACGCCGTCCGGGATCGAGGCCTGGCTGCGCCGCGGGCGGTCGTCCAGCCAGGCCTGCGACAGGTGCAGCCGCCAGTTGACCGGGTAGCTGGACTCCGCGGAGGCGGCCCACACCCCGATCGCCTGCTGGGCGTTGAGCACCTGGCCGAGGGAGGGGATGAATCTGCGGTCCACGCCGACCGAGTGCTCGCCGGCCTTGGGGATCACGGTCGGCCGCAGCACCCAGGCCTGCGGCGGGGCGATCCGGGCCAGGTGCTGGGCCAGCGCCTGGCGGACCGGGCCCCAGTCCCAGGTGGAGCTGGCGACGAAGTGGTGCAGGCTCTGCTCGGCGGCGGCCCCGCCGACCACCGTGGCGATGTTGCGGATCGACTTGCGTCCCTGCGCGCCCAGCAGGCCGCGCACGTACTGCACACCCTTGCGCCGCTGGTCGGCCCGGGGCAGGGAGGCGAGCACCACGGAGCACAGCTCCTGGAGCATCACATCGTGGTTGGGGTCGAAGGCCGGGGTGGGGACCGGCTTCGGACCTGAGGACTGCGTCGTACTGGGATACAGGGCAAGACCGCTCATCGGATCCCCCTCAGCTGGAAGTTGGCTGTACCGCGCCGCTCTTCCAAGCTAGGTCGGCGGGCCGCCGCGGCTAAGGTGCGCTCGTCACCCGGTTCCACCCGCGAACGGTGGTCCCGCCACCACCCCCGCCACCACCGTGCCCGCAACCTCGACGGATCGGCCGACGGCGGTGTGGTGGGCCCACCACCACGACGAGGCCCCCGAGGGGGTGGGCGGCTCGTCGCCGCACCCCTCGGGGGCCTCGTCGTCCCTTCCCCGACCCGTCCGGGCCGGCCGGCCTCAGCCGGTGAAGTCCGCCGCGTGGTCCGCCGCCCACTCGGCGAAGGTCCGCGCCGGGCGGCCGGTGATCCGCTCGACGGTGTCGCTCAGGTGGCTCGGCACGCCGTCCGAGTGCTCCCAGTAGCCCACCACCGCGTCCATCACCCAGATCGGCACGATCGGCTCCAGCGACTTGCGGGCCTCGGCGTCGGTGAGCTCCTCGAAGACCAGCTCCCGGCCGATCACCTCGCCGATGATCTCCAGCTGGCGGCGCTGGGTGACCGACTCGGGGCCGCTGATGAAGTACGCCTGGCCCTCGTGGCCCGGCTCGGTGAGTGCCTTGACGGCGACCGCGGCGATGTCCTTCTCGTGGATCACGTCGCTGTGCGACCCGGGGTAGGGGAAGCGCACCCGGCCCTCGGTGCGGATCGCCTCCGGCCAGCCCCACATCAGGATGTTGGTGGCGAAGTTGTGCGGCCGCAGGAAGGTGTAGGCGATCCCGGAGCCGGCGATCGCCTCCTCCACCGCCTTGTGCATCTCGGTGATCGGCTTCTGCTCCGGGAAGGCGTCCACCACGGTCTGCGAGGAGAGCAGGACGATCTGCTCGACGCCGGCGGCCCGGGCCGCGTCCAGGAAGTCGGCGATGCCCTGGGGGAGGGCGTAGAGGAAGACCTTGCGCACCCCGGCCAGTGCGGCCGGGAGGGTCTCGGGGCTGAGCACGTCCGCCCGGACCTTCTCCACCCCGGCGGGCACCGTCAGCTTCTCGGGGTTGCGGGCACTGGCCCGGACCGTGGCGCCCGCTTCGACCAGCTGCTCCACCACGGAAGCACCCACCTGGCCGCCGGCTCCGATGACGAGGATCGGCTCGGTGTTCATAACAGTCTCTCCTGGTTTCAGATCTGAAAGTCGGTCGGATGCACTGCGGATGAGGATCGTCAGCCGATCTGCGCCGTGCTGCGCTTGCGGGGCTTGGAGAACCGCTTGGTGATGGGGCGCTCCACCAGGACGTACAGGGCCCAGGCGAGCAGGATGGAGACGCCGACCTCGGCGAGCAGGATCAGGGCGACGGCGGAACCGGAGAACATCCGGTCGCCGAGCAGGGTCCGGCCGTAGGTCAGGACCACGAAGTGCAGCAGGTAGAAGGCGAACGAGATCTCGCCGAGCCACAGCATCGTCCGGTTGCGGAAGATGGTGAAGCGGTTCTCGGCGTCTGCGACGGCGGCGGCAGCGATCAGCAGGACGATCGGGATGATACAGGCCGCGCGCTGGCCGTACAGGTACGGCACGTAGTACGTCAGGACGTAGCCGGCGACCAGGAGCGCACCCGACCAGACCATCCCGATGTTGCGCCAGCGGCCGTTCAGCACCGCGTGGGCGACCAGCATGCCGAGCGCGAAGTCCAGCAGGCGCACGGGCGGCAGGACGTAGCTGAACCAGTACTGCGAGACCGAGCTGAGCTCACCGCCGGGGATGCCGGGGCCGTCCGGGAGCAGGGCGTAGGCGATGGCGGGGGTGGCGATGATGCCGGCGATCGCGCCGGTGACCCAGTACTTCAGGTGCTGCGGGCGGATCCGCAGGAACAGCCGGTGCAGCAGCGGGAACGCGGCGTAGAAGACCGCCTCGGCGCCCAGCGACCAGCTCGGCGGGTCGACGCTGAAGTTCAGATTGAAGTCGGGTGCCCACACCTGGAGCATGAACAGGTTGGCGATCGCGGTCCTGGCCGGGGTGTACGCGCTGGCGAACAGCCCGAGGGCGAGTGCCCAGGAGATCAGGTAGTTCGGATAGATCTTCACGAACCTGCGCCGCCAGAACGCCTTCGCGGTGTCCTGCTCTCTCGCCGACCAGGTCAGCACGAAGCCGCTGAGCACGAAGAAGAACGAGACCCCCAGGCCACCCATCTGACCGACCACCTTGTACAGGTCGAAGGCCTGGGCGTCGTCGGCGAGCACCCGCATGGACGGGATCGGCAGCCCGGCGTGGTACGCGAACACCAGCAGCGCGGCGGGGAAGCGCAGGCCGGTGAGCGAGGGCAGCCGGGTGGTGAACGAGCGCCGGGCGCCGTCGGGTCCGGTGGTGCCGGCCGGCGTCGGGGCGCCGGGACTCTTGACGAGCTGGTCGATGGCCATGGGTATCCGTCCTTGGGTTCGGCCGCGGGGCCTGGAGGGCAGCGGGCTGAGGGCGCGAGAAGGGAGTTCGCGGACTTCCTCGGGTTCTTCCGGACCGCCGGGGCGGCCCTGCCCCTCAATTGCACTACACGGTGTAGGTGAAGCACTGCCCTGCACCGTGTAGTGTGTCAGGTGCTCCGGGCGACCGCCGCTGACCTGCTGTTCTCAAACGGAGTTGACGAACGATCCGCTCGGCAGAGGCCGGATCGACGGCCCGCTGCCAGGATCAGGAACCATGCGCGCAGCCTTCATCGAGCAGTTGGGTCCGCCGCAGAACATCCACTACGGCGAGGTGCCGGCCCCGGTCGCTGGCCCGACGGACGTCCTGGTCGACGTCCTGGCGGTCTCGGTCAACCCGGTGGACACCTTCGTGAGATCGGGTGTGTTCCGGACCCCCGTCGACTTCCCCTTCGTGATCGGACGCGACCTGGCCGGCCGGGTCGTCTCGGCCGGACCGGGCGCCCCCGGCTTCCGCCCGGGCGACCTGGTCTGGTGCAACAGCCTCGGCCACGGCGGCCGGCAGGGCGCCGCGGCCGAACAGGCCGTGGTCCCGGCCGACCGGCTCTACCACCTGCCCCCCGGGGTGGACCCGGTCGAGGCGGTCGCCGCGGTGCACCCGGCCGGCACCGCCTACCTCGGCCTGTTCACCCACGGACAGGTCCGGGCCGGCGACACAGTCCTGGTGGCCGGTGCCGGGGGCAACGTCGGAAGTGCCCTCGTCACCCTGGCCATCGAGGCCGGCGCCCGGGTCGTCGCCACCGCGGCGGCCCGGGACGCCGAGTACTGCCGCGCCCTGGGCGCGACCGAGGTGCTCGACTACCGCGACCCCGACCTCCTCGACCGGGTGCGCACCGCCTGCCCGGGCGGCGTCGACGTCCTGCTGGACACCTCCGGCGCCAACGACCTCGCCGGCGCCGTCGAGCTGCTCGCCCCGCGCGGCCGGATCGTGCTGCTCGCCGGCGCCCGCTCCAGACCCGAACTCCCGGTCGGACCCCTCTACATGAAGGACTGCTCGATCAGAGGGTTCGTCATCTCCCATGCCACCAGCGCCGAACTGGCCGAGGCGGCCGCCGCCGTCAACCGCCTGCTGGCCGCCGGCCGGCTGCGCCCCCGGGCGCTGGAGCGGCTTCCGCTCGGCGCCGCCCGCGAGGTCCACCACCGCCTCGAAAAGGGCGAGTTGAACGGCCGCCGGGTCGTCCTGCTCCCCTCCCTCCCCGCCCCCAGCCCGTCCACCACCGAAAGGTAACCGCCATGTCCTCCGCAGCAGCCGACCTGGCCACCGGGAAGCGCCGCACGGGCCTCCTCCTGGCCCTGCTGGCCTTCGCCCAGCTGATCGTCTCGATCGACTACAACATCGTCTACGTCGCCCTGCCCGAGATCGGCAGCGGCCTCGGCTTCTCCTCGCAGACCCTGCAGTGGGTGGTCAGCGCCTACGCCGTCGCGTTCGGCGGGTTCCTGCTCTTCGGCGGCCGCGCCTCCGACCTGTTCGGCCGCCGCCGGATGTTCGTCCTCGGCCTGTCGCTGTACGCCGTCTCCTCGCTGGTCGGCGGCCTGGCCGGCTCGCCCGCGCTGCTGGTCGCCGCCCGCGCGGTCCAGGGCCTCGGCGGCGCCTTCCTGTTCCCGGCCACCCTGGCCCTGGTGGTCACCAGCTTCACCGAGGGCAAGGAGCGCAACCGCGCCCTGTCGGTCTGGGCCGCCGCCGGCGCCAGCGGCATGGTGATCGGCTCGCTGCTCGGCGGCGTGCTGACCGAGGCCTTCGGCTGGGAGGCCGTGTTCTTCGTCAACGTCCCGCTGGCCGGCGGCGCCGCCCTGCTGGCGCTCTCGCTGATCACCCCGGACGGCGCCCGCGAGCAGGGCCGCCGCTTCGACCTGCCGGGCGCGCTGACCGCCACGGTCGGCGCCACCCTGGTCGTGTTCACCCTGGTCCAGGCCCCGGTGTCCGGCTGGACCTCCCCGCTCATCCTCACCAGCGCGGTGGTCGGCCTCGCCCTGGTCGCCGCGTTCGTCGCGATCGAGGCGCGCAGCGCCGACCCGCTGATGCCGCTGCGGCTGTTCCGCAACCCCAACCTCTCCACCGGCGTCGCCACCACCTTCCTGTTCATGGCGACCTTCGGCACCCTGCTGTACTTCCTGACCGTCTACTTCCAGACCGTGCACGGCTACAGCGCGCTGGAGACCGGCAACGCCTTCCTGATCCCGATGGTGGCCGGCTTCCTCGGCTCGATGCTCGGCGGCAAGCTGGCCACCCGGCTCGGCATCCGGCCGACCCTGATCGCCAGCTTCGTGATCGGCGGCATCGGCACCGCGGCGATGGGCCTGGCCATGTCGACCGACGGCTCCTACCTCGCGCTGCTGCCTGGCCTGGTCGTGCTCAGCGTCTGCCAGGGCGTCATCTTCACCACCATGTTCGCGGCCTCCGCCACCGGCGTGCACCCGTACGAGCAGGGCATCGCCTCCGGCATCGTCTCCACCGGCCAGCAGGTCGGCAGCGCGGTCGGCCTGGCCGTCCTGGTCGCCATCGCCAACTCCGGCACCGAGGGCCTGACCGGCGAGGCGCTGCGCTCCGCCACCAACGACGGCCTGCGCACCGCCGTGTTCGTCGCCACCGCCGGCATCGCCCTGCTGGTCCTGGTCGCGCTGAACTTCAAGAAGGCGCCGCAGGGCGGCGACGAGGCCGGGGCCGCCCAGGCCGAGGCCGCCCCGGTCGCCGAGCCCGTCGCCTCCTGACGGCCGCACGTGGGCGACCTGACACTCTCTCGGTCGTCCGCATGCGAGGCACCCCGGCTCCCGGCTTGAATGGAATCCGGACGCCACGCCGCAGCCGTCTGCCCTACACCGAGCAGATCAACCGCAACACCCGGCGGTACCTCCGTCGTCCGTGTTGTCCTCCCGACACCATGAGGAGAGAAACCACCATGCCTACCGTCTCCGCCGGCACCGCCCGGGTCAGCTACCGCACCGAGGGCACCGGCCCCGGTCTGGTCCTCATCCACGGCACCGGCTTCGGCGCCGAGGGCACCTGGGGCCACCTGGTCGAGCACTTCCGCGACAGCCGCACCGTGATCCTGCCGGACTTCTCCGGCTGCGGTGAGACCACGGACGACGGTGGCGAGCTGACCGTCGAGCTGCTCGCCGAGCAGATCATCGCCGTCATCGAGGAGGCCGCCGACGGCCCGGTCGACATCGCGGGCTTCTCGCTCGGCTCGGTGGTCGGCGCGGCCGTCGCGGCGACCCGGCCGGACCTGGTCCGCCGCCTGGTCCTCACCGCCGGCTGGACCCACCCCGGTGACGAGTACCTGCGCAACATGATGTCCGCCTGGCGGGCGATGGCCGGCAACGCCGAGGCCTTCGGCCGGTTCGGCACGCTGACCGCCTTCAGCCCGGCCTTCCTGAACATCCTGGGCAAGGAGACGATCGAGAACATCGTCGCCGGCAACCAGGCCACCGAGGGGGCACTGCGCCACATCGACCTCAACCTGCGGCTCGACATCCGCGAGCTGCTGCCGAAGATCGAGGCCCCGGCGCTGGTGGTCGGCTGCACCCAGGACATCACCGTCCCGGTCGCCCTCACCCGCGACCTGCACGCCCAGCTCCCGGGCAGCAGCTACGCCGAGCTGGACAGCGGCCACGTCGCCGTCCTGGAGAAGGCCGCCGAGCTGGTCAAGCTGATCCAGGACTTCATCCACCAGGACTGACGACCGGCGCCGGGGGCGCCGGGGGCAACCGCCCCCGGGGCCCCCGCCCGCGTTCCCGGGCCCGGCCCGCCCGCGTTCCCGGGCCCGCCGGGCCTGCCCGCCCGCCACCCGGACAACCCGCCAAGGCCGCCTCGCCGCTCCCCCCAGGTGTTCTGTGACACTTGAAGGGTTGAAAAACCGAGGTGCGCCCCGCCCGCGCCTCCCTGCAACCTAGAGGGATGCCCCCCGTGAGTTCTCCCGTAGCCCAGCCCGCCGATGCAGCCACCATCGGAGCGCTGTCCGCCCGGCTGCCCGAGCTGATGCTCCGCGACCAGCAGCGGATCGGCCGGCGGCTGGACGGCGCCCGCCGGGTCCGCAGCCCCGAGGCCCGGCAGAAGATCGCCGGGGAGCTGGCCGAGGACATCGCCCGGGCCGAGCTCCGGGTGGAGCAGCGCCGGGCCGCCGTCCCCGCGATCAGCTATCCCGCGGAACTCCCGGTCTCGCAGAAGAAGGACGACATCCTCGCCGCGATCCGGGACCACCAGGTGGTGATCGTCGCCGGCGAGACCGGCTCCGGCAAGACCACCCAGATCCCCAAGATCTGCCTGGAGCTGGGCCGCGGCGTCAAGGGCCTGATCGGCCACACCCAGCCCCGCCGGATCGCCGCCCGCACGGTCGCCGACCGGGTCGCCGAGGAGCTGGCCACCCCGCTCGGCGAGGCGGTCGGCTGGAAGGTCCGGTTCACCGACCAGGTCGGCCAGGACACCCTGGTCAAGCTGATGACCGACGGCATCCTGCTGGCCGAGATCCAGACCGACCGCGAACTGCGCCAGTACGACACCCTGATCATCGACGAGGCGCACGAGCGCAGCCTCAACATCGACTTCCTGCTCGGCTACCTGAAGCAGCTGCTCCCCCGCCGCCCCGACCTCAAGGTCGTGATCACCTCGGCGACCATCGACCCGGAGCGGTTCGCCGAGCACTTCCACGGCGCCCCGATCGTCGAGGTCTCCGGCCGCACCTACCCGGTGGAGGTCCGCTACCGCCCGCTGGTCGAGGAGGGCGCGGACGGCGCGGACGACGACGAGGTGGACCGCGACCGGGACCGCGACCAGGTGCAGGCGATCTGCGAGGCGGTCGAGGAGCTCCAGGCCGAGGGCCCCGGCGACATCCTGGTCTTCCTCTCCGGCGAGCGGGAGATCCGCGACACCGCGGACGCCCTCACCAAGCTGAAACTCAAGTTCACCGAGATCCTCCCGCTCTACGCCCGGCTCTCCTCCGCCGAGCAGCACCGGGTCTTCCAGCGCTCCTCCAGCCGCCGGGTGGTGCTGGCCACCAACGTCGCCGAGACCTCGCTGACCGTCCCCGGCATCAAGTACGTGATCGACCCGGGCACCGCCCGGATCTCCCGCTACAGCCACCGCACCAAGGTCCAGCGGCTGCCCATCGAGGCGGTCAGCCAGGCCAGCGCCAACCAGCGCAAGGGCCGCTGCGGCCGCACCTCGGACGGCATCTGCATCCGGCTCTACTCGGAGGAGGACTTCCTCTCCCGCCCCGAGTTCACCGACGCCGAGATCCTGCGCACCAACCTGGCCTCGGTGATCCTGCAGATGACCGCGGCCGGCCTCGGCGACATCGCCGCCTTCCCGTTCCTCGACCCGCCGGACTCGCGCAACATCAAGGACGGCGTCAGCCTGCTGCACGAGCTCGGCGCCCTCGACCCGGACGAGAAGGACCACCGCAAGCGGCTCACCCCGCTCGGGCGCAAGCTCGCCCAGCTGCCGGTCGACCCCCGGATGGCCCGGATGGTGCTGGCCGCCGACGATCTCGGCTGCGTCCGCGACGTGATGGTGATCGCCGCCGCGCTCTCCATCCAGGACCCGCGCGAGCGCCCGGCGGAGAAGCGCCAGGCCGCCGACGACCGGCACCGCAGGTTCAGCTCGGAGACCTCCGACTTCCTCTCCTACCTCGCCATGTGGCGCTACGTCAGGGAGCAGCAGCGGGAGCTGTCCTCCTCGGCGTTCCGCCGGTCCTGCAAGGCCGACTTCCTGAACTACCTGCGGATACGCGAGTGGCAGGACGTCTACACCCAGCTGCGCACGGTCGCCAAGCAGCTCGGGGTGACGATCGACGAGCCGCACCCGGACGCGGAGCCGGACGCCGACCGGATCCACCAGGCGCTGCTCTCCGGGCTGCTCTCGCACATCGGCCTGTACGACGTGGAGAAGCGCGAGTACGGCGGCGCCCGCGGTTCGCGGTTCGCGGTCTTCCCGGGCTCCGGCCTGTTCAAGAAGCCGCCGCGCTGGGTGATGTCGGCCGAGCTGGTGGAGACCTCGCGGCTGTGGGCCCGGGTGAACGCCAAGATCGAACCGGAGTGGGTCGAGCCGCTGGCCGGCCACCTGATCAAGCGCAGCTACAGCGAGCCGCACTGGGAGAAGAAGGCCGGCGCCGTGCTGGCCTACGAGAAGGTCACGCTCTACGGCGTACCGATCGTGGCCCAGCGCAAGGTCAACTACGGCCGGATCGACCAGGAGCTCTGCCGCGAGCTGTTCATCCGCAACGCGCTGGTGGAGGGCGACTGGGAGACCCACCACCAGTTCTTCGCGGAGAACCGCACCCTGCTCTCCGAGGTCGAGGAGCTGGAGAACCGGGCCCGCCGCCGCGACATCATGGTGGACGACCAGACCCTGTTCGACTTCTACGACGCCCGGCTGCCGGAGGAGATCGTCTCCACCCGGCACTTCGACTCCTGGTGGAAGAAGGCCCGGCACGACCAGCCGGACCTGCTGAACTTCGAGAAGTCGATGCTGATCAACGAGTCGGCCGGCGGGGTCACCGAGGCCGACTACCCGGACCACTGGCAGCAGGGCAAGCTCCGGTTCCGGCTGACCTACCAGTTCGAACCCGGCAGCGACGCGGACGGCGTCACGGTGCACATCCCGCTCCCGGTGCTCAACCAGGTCACCGCCGAGGGCTTCGACTGGCAGATCCCGGGCCTGCGGGCCGAGCTGGTGACCGCCTACATCCGGGCGCTGCCCAAGGCGGTGCGGCGCAACTTCGTCCCCGCCCCGGACTTCGCGGCGGCCGCGCTCAAGCAGGTGCAGGACCGTCAGGAGCCGCTGCTGCCGACCCTGGAGCGGATCCTGCAGCGGATGTCGGGCATCGTGATCCCGCCGGAGGCCTGGGACGACGAGCGGGTGCCGGACCACCTGAAGGTGACCTTCCGGGTGGTGGACGGCAAGCGGAAGCTGGCCGAGTCCAAGGACCTGGAGGACCTGCGGCTCAAGCTGCGGCCCAAGCTGAGCGAGACGCTCTCCTCGGCCGCCTCCGGCCGGGGCATCGAGCAGCGCGGGCTGACCGCCTGGCCCGAGGGCCTGCCGGCACTCCAGCGGACCTTCGAGCAGCGCTCGCGCGGCCACTCGCTGCGCGCCTACCCGGCGCTGGTGGACGAGGGCGACTCGGTGGCGATCAAGCTCTTCGACACCCCGGAGGACCAGCAGCAGGCGATGTGGACGGGCACCCGGCGGCTGCTGATGCTCCGGATCAACTCCCCGGCCAAGTCGATCCAGGGACGGCTGGGCAACCAGGCCAAGCTCGCCCTCTCGCACAATCCGCACGGCTCGGTGCCCGCCCTGTTCGAGGACGTGGTGGCGGCCGCCACGGACCGGCTGATGGCGCTGAACGGCGGCCCGGCCTGGGACGAGGAGTCGTTCACCAAGCTGTACGACAAGGTGCGCGCCGATCTGTACGAACTGTCGGCCGACACCACGCTGAAGACGGCCACCGCGCTGATCGCCTTCCAGAAGGCCTCGAACCGGTTGAAGTCGGTGAGCAGCCCGGTGCTGCTGACCGCGGTCAACGACGTCCGGCTGCACCTGGCCTCGCTGGTGCACGCCGGCTTCGTCACCGAGACCGGCTGGCAGCGGCTGCCCGACCTGAAGCGCTATCTGATCGCGGTCGACCGCCGCCTGGAGGCGCTGCCCAACCACCCGCAGCGGGACATGCAGCACCTCCAGAAGGTCCAGGAGGTCCAGCGGGCGTACGGGGAGCTGCTGGCCCGGGTGCCGGCCGGCCGGCAGCCCTCGGCGGAGGTCCGGCAGATCCGCTGGATGATCGAGGAGCTGCGGGTGAGCTTCTTCGCGCAGGGTCTGGGCACCCCGGCCCCGGTCTCGGAGAAGCGCATCATGAAGGCGATGGAGGCCGCCGCGGGCACGCTCTGAGCTGCGGCGGGGGCCCCCGGCGGCCGGTTCGACCTGGGGGCCCCACATGCAGTACGATCTGTCTTGTTCGCAGGCGAGAGCAGGCGGGCAAGGATCAGATCTCTGGTCCCGTGGAGCAGTTGGTTAGCTCGCCACCCTGTCAAGGTGGAGGTCGCGGGTTCAAGTCCCGTCGGGATCGCAGTGAGGCAAGGCCCGGAACCGCAAGGTTCCGGGCCTTGCTGTTTTCCTCGGCGCCCTTCCCCGACGCCCCGTCAGCCCGCTTGTACCCCAGCCTAGGTCTAGACCACAAGGTAACGGCCGCGTGACGGTCGTCACGTATCTTTTCCCAGGACTCCACATCATGGACCCCCCTCGGGGCCGGCCTGATTTAATATATAAAATTGTACATGCATTCACGCTAATTCCCCCCACCCCCAGCAGCATCAATAGGAATGCCCGACTCCGGCGCCGGAGCGCGCCGCCCCGAAGGATTCCGGCATGCCGAAGGGGCCGCATCCAGGACCCGGCGGAGTCCAGGGATACAGCCCCTTCGGAAAGACTTCAGCGAGACCCTCAGGCCTCGGTACGCTGCGCCGGAATCCCGGCCAGCAGAGCGCGCACCTCCGCCTCACGGTACCGGCGGTGGCCGCCGAGAGTGCGAATCGACGTGAGCTTGCCTGCCTTGGCCCAGCGGGTGACCGTCTTGGGGTCAACGCGGAACATCGTGGCTACCTCTGCCGGCGTCAGCAGCGGCTCAGCGTCAGGGGTACGAGCGGTCATGAGCGGCCTCCTCGGGAGAACCGAACCAGGGCGGTTCTATCCTTCAAATTCTGCACCTTGGCCCGCGATGCCCGAAATGGCACAGACGGGCCGAGTCGGTTATAGGACGAACGGCTTGTCCTGGTGTCTACAACTACACCATCCGTCCAGCCCCATCGACCAAACCGCCAAAATTGACCCCTCACGGGTTCAAGAGCGACGGAAGGCCATGGACCCTCCCATAGCGGACAGTCACCCCACGGTGACGTCCGGTTACGGCAGGACCAGACCCGCTGTTTCTTCGCAAAGCACACACCAACGGCAGATCCACCCAAAAGTGGACACACTTGAGTGAACTTGGGCTGGTTGTCCCATTTTTGCACATAGGGGTAAGTTCGCGTCAACGGTGAGTAGTGTCACGTTCGCGGGGTATTGACCCGAACCAGGACCATCGTCACCTCCCCAGGGCCGAAGGTCCGTACCTTCCTCACTCCATCCTCACCCGACCCACTGACATCGGGCCAGACCCCGGCGGCGGTCGCGCCGTGAGAAGCGGTCAGCTGGTCTGCCGCAGGGCCAGCACCTGCCGCCAGCGCGCGGTCACCGACTCGTAGGCCCGGGCGGCCGCCTCCCCGTCCCCGGCGCCCAGCGCGCCGAGCCCGGCCTCGATCTCCCCCACCGACCGCTCCTCGGCCAGCCAGTGCGGCCCCAGCAGGTGCACCAGGCCGCCGTAGTCCAGCTCCACCAGCGAGCGCGGGTGGAACTCCTCCAGCCAGCGGCCGACCTGCTCCACCCCCTTCACCAGCCCCCGGCTGCGGCCCTCCCCCGACGGGCTCCGCCGGCGCAGCGCCCGGTACCCCCGCGCCACCCGGCGGCGGGCCTGCACCATCGAGGTCAGGTAGAACAGCGCGGCCGGCTCGGCCGGCCCCTGCGCGCCCCGGTCGGGCACCGCCGGCACGTACCGGCGGTCCTCCTCGCCGAACAGCGGGAACCAGCGCAGCGGCACCTCCCAGCGGCTGGTCAGGATCCACGGCCGGTCGTCGGGGTGGGCCAGGCGCCAGCGTTCCCGGTCGGCCACCGCGGCGGCCCGCACGGCCGGCGGCAGCACCGTGTCCAGCAGCGCCACCGGCAGCCCCGCCGAGAGTTCGTCCAGCGCCTGCCAGCTGCGCAGCCGGGTGGTCCACGGGCAGATGTAGGTGACGCCGTCCACCAGCCGCACGAAGGCCCGGTCGTCCTCGTGCTCGGGCAGCGGCCGCGGGGTGCGGGCGGCCAGCTCGGCCAGCGCCGCCCGCTGCTCGGCCAGCGCCGCCGCGGTCACCGGCCGGTCCGGCCCCGCCGCGTCCGGCCCGTGCGCGGCCGCCCAGGCCTGCCAGCGGGTCCGCTCCGGTTCCGGGTAGGCGGCGAGCGGCTCGTACACCCGCAGATGGGCGGCGTACGGCGGGAGCACCGAGGTTCGCACAGCGGTCACAGAGGGCATCGTCGCACGTGGCCGGGGCCGCCGGGGAGGGTGCCGCGAAGGCCCTGTGCTCGTTATGTCTCAGGGACCGTCAGGGGGCAGATCCGGGCCCGTCCCCGGGGCTAGGCTTCGACACAGACGCCCGCACCACCGCCGCGGGCCCGCAAATACTGGAGTCACCACAGTGACCGACGTACACACCGCATCCGCCACGCACCCCGCACCCGGCGTGCTCGGCAGGATCTTCGGTACCGCCCAGGACGGCACCCCCGGCGACGGGCACGAGCAGGTCGTCCTCTGCCACGACCGCACCTCCGGCCTGAAGGCGATCATCGCCATCCACTCCACCGCACTGGGCCCCGCGCTCGGCGGCACCCGCTTCCACCGGTACGCCACCGAGGAGGAGGCGCTGGAGGACGCGCTGCGGCTGTCCCGCGGCATGAGCTACAAGAACGCGCTGGCCGGCCTCGACCTCGGCGGTGGCAAGGCCGTCATCATCGGCGACCCGGGCGAGGTGAAGACCGAGGCGCTGCTGCGCGCCTACGGCCGCTTCGTGCAGTCCCTGCGCGGCCGCTACATCACCGCCTGCGACGTGGGCACCTACGTCCAGGACATGGACGTGGTCGCCCGCGAGACCGAGTTCGTCACCGGCCGCTCGCCGGAGAACGGCGGCGCCGGCGACTCCTCGATCCTGACCGCCTTCGGCGTCTTCCAGGGCATGCGCGCCTCCGCCCAGGCCCGCTGGGGCCAGCCCACCCTGCGCGGCAAGCGGGTCGGCGTGGCCGGCGTCGGCAAGGTCGGCCACTACCTGGTCGGCCACCTGGTGGCGGACGGCGCCCAGGTGGTCGTCACGGACGTCTCCGAGGCCGCCGTGAACCGCGTGCGGGCCGCCCACCCGGAGGTCGAGGTGGTGGCCGACACCGCCGCCCTGATCCAGGCGGAGCTGGACGTCTACGCCCCCTGCGCCCTCGGCGGCGCGCTGGACGACCTCACCGTGGCCGCGCTGGGTGCCCGGGGCACCGCCGTGGTCTGCGGCGCGGCCAACAACCAGCTGGCCCACACCGGCGTGGAGAAGGACCTGGCCGACCGCGGCATCCTCTACGCGCCGGACTACCTGGTGAACTCCGGCGGCGTGATCCAGGTCGCCGACGAGATCGACGGCTTCAACTTCGAGCGCGCCAAGAACAAGGCCACCAAGATCTTCGACACCACGCTGGAGATCTTCACCCGGGCCGCGGCGGACGGCGTCCCGCCGGCGGTCGCCGCCGACCGGCTCGCCGAGAAGCGGATGCGGGAGATCAGCGCGCTGCGCTCGGTCCTGCTGCCGGGTGCACGCAGGTCCTGACCGTGAGTGAGGGGGGCGGATCGGATCCGCCCCCCTCGCATCACAATGTGGAACCGGATTCTCAGTTCGTAGCCCGATCGGGGGATCCTCACGGCCCCGACAGGGGATAATCTCTGCGGGTACGACGGGTCCGGCCAAGCTCCGGGCAGCCTGCGAAAGCCCGAAAACCCTCCTGTGACCTGGATGGACCTGGTCTCGGGGGGCGACGGTGCGCGCCACGTCACACGCGCGACGTACCGTACGGCGGCGGAAACAGGTACCGTTAATGCTCCAAGGGACGGCTTTCCCACTTCGGGCAGGCCGGCCTGATGATCCACACGTGTCAGACTCGGGGCCGTGAGCCCCATCGTTGAGGGGGTCGACCCATGGGGCGCGGCCGGGCCAAGGCCAAGCAGACGAAGGTCGCCCGCGAGCTGAAGTACAACAGCGGCGGGTTCGACGCCAACCGTCTGTCCAGCGAGCTGGGCGTATCGCCCTCTACCGCTTCGATCGAGCCTGAGCCGATCGAGGACGAGGACGAGGACGATCCCTACGCGGCGTACGCGGACTACTACGCCGACGATGAGGACGACGACGCGGAGGCCGACAGCGGCCCGTCCCGCCGCCGGGCGTAACAGCTTGCACCGGACCGGTCCGGGCGCTCACGGGCGCCGGGCCGGTCTTCGGCGTACCCGCGTGCGGCGGTGGTCCGGCGTAGCTCCGCCCGGCCCCGTCCGAGCTCGCCCGGGCCCGCTACGACGGCCGAGGGGCCCCGGCGGTGTGCCGGGACCCCTCGTCCGTCGGTGCCGCTACCGGCTTCAGCCGAGCTCGAAGCCGTCGTAGGCGTTGTACAGCGCCGCGCCGCCGTCGTGCTCCGCCGTGCGGTCCACGATGTCGCCGAGCAGCCAGGCCTCGACGCCGCGGTCCTCCAGGATCGCCAGCACCACGTCGACCGACTCCGGCGGGACCACGGCGACCATGCCGACGCCCATGTTCAGGGTCTTCTCGATCTCCAGCGCGGCCATCCGGCCCACCTGGGCGACGGTCTGGAAGACCGGCAGCGGGGACCAGGTGCCGCGGTCCAGCCGGGCGTGCAGGCCGTCCGGGATGACCCGGGCCAGGTTGGCCGCCAGGCCGCCGCCGGTGACGTGCGAGAAGGCGTGGATCTCGGTGGCCCGGGTGAGCGCCAGGCAGTCCAGCGAGTAGATCCGGGTGGGCTCCAGCAGCTCCTCGCCGAGGGTGCGGCCGAACTCCTCGACCTCGCGGTCGAGCTTCCAGCCGGCCTGGTTCAGCAGCACGTGGCGGACCAGCGAGTAGCCGTTGGAGTGCAGGCCGGAGGCGGCCATCGCGATCACCACGTCACCGGCCCGGACCCGCTCGGCGCCCAGCAGCGCGTCCGCCTCGACCACACCGGTGCCGGCGCCGGCCACGTCGTAGTCGTCCGGGCCGAGCAGGCCGGGGTGCTCGGCGGTCTCGCCGCCGATCAGCGCGCAGCCGGCCAGCGTGCAGCCCTCCGCGATGCCCTTGACGATCGCCGCGACCCGCTCCGGGTGGACCTTGCCGACGCAGATGTAGTCGGTCATGAAGAGCGGCTCGGCGCCGCAGACCACCAGGTCGTCGACGACCATGCCGACCAGGTCGTGGCCGATGGTGTCGTGCTTGTCCATGGCCTGCGCGATGGCCACCTTGGTGCCGACGCCGTCGGTGGCGGAGGCCAGCAGCGGGCGCTCGTAGCGCTTGAAGGCGGAGGCGTCGAACAGCCCGGCGAAACCGCCCAGGCCGCCGACCACCTCGGGGCGGTTGGTCTTGCGCACCCACTGCTTCATGAGCTCGACGGCGCGGTCGCCCGCCTCGATGTCGACGCCTGCGGCGGCGTAGGTGGCGCCGGTCTGGTTGCTGGTCACTGCGGTGGCCCTTCCGGGTCAAGGGGTGGAAACAGGGGTCGGTCAACCACGAGGGGCGCGAGGTGCGGCGCGACCGGGGCACGGGGGTCCGTGCCCGTCCGGTCGCGCAGCCCCCCGCGCCCCTGCGGTGGTCTCCCGTCGGCTACGGACGCCGCAGCGCGTCGGCCGCGCCGTGTCCGCCGAGCAGGGTCTGGACGCCGTCCAGGTCGCTGGTGGGCTTGCCGCGGACGGCCGGCCGCTGCTGGCTGCCGGCGATCTCCGCCTCCAGCAGCAGCTTGCCGAGCAGCGCCGGGTCCGGCAGCTCCATCGGGTACACGCCGTCGAAGCAGGCCCGGCAGAGGTTGTCCTTGGGCTGCGCGGTGGCCTCGATCATGCCTTCGAGCGAGATGTACGAGAGCGAGTCCGCGCCCAGCGTGCGGCCGATCTCCTCGACGGTCATGCCGTTGGCGATCAGCTCCGCGCGGGTGGCGAAGTCGATGCCGAAGAAGCACGGCCACTTGACCGGCGGCGAGGAGATCCGGATGTGCACCTCGGCGGCGCCCGCCTCGCGGAGCATCCGCACCAGCGCGCGCTGGGTGTTGCCGCGGACGATCGAGTCGTCCACGACCACCAGCCGCTTGCCGGCGATGACCTCCTTGAGCGGGTTGAGCTTGAGCCGGATGCCGAGCTGCCGGATGGTCTGGCTGGGCTGGATGAAGGTCCGCCCGACGTAGGCGTTCTTCACCAGGCCGGAGCCGTACGGGATGCCGCTGGCCTCGGCGTACCCGATCGCGGCGGGGGTGCCGGACTCGGGCGTCGCTATCACCAGGTCGGCCTCGACCGGGGCCTCGGCGGCCAGCCGACGGCCCATCTCCACCCGGGAGAGGTGCACGTTGCGGCCGGCGATCGAGGTGTCCGGGCGGGCCAGGTACACGTACTCGAAGACGCAGCCCTTGGGCTTGGCCTCGGCGAAGCGGGAGGTCCGCATGCCGTTCTCGTCGATGGCGATCAGCTCGCCGGGCTCCACCTCGCGGATGAAGGAGGCGCCGCAGATGTCGAGCGCCGCCGTCTCGGAGGCGACCACCCAGCCGCGCTCCAGGCGGCCGAGCACCAGCGGGCGGATGCCCTGCGGGTCGCGGGCCGCGTAGAGGGTGTGCTCGTCCATGAAGACCAGCGAGAAGGCGCCCTTGACCTTGGGCAGCACCTGCTTGGCGGTGTCCTCGATGGACAGCTCCGGGTACCCGGCGAGCAGGGCCGTCACCAGGTCGGTGTCGTTGGTCGCCGCCGTCCGGCCGGAGCGCGAGACGTGCTCCTCACCGGGGAGCTCGGCGACCATCGCCGCCAGTTCGGCGGTGTTCACCAGGTTTCCGTTGTGCCCGAGGGCGAGCGAACCGTGGACGGTCGCACGGAAGGTCGGCTGGGCGTTCTCCCAGACCGAGGACCCGGTGGTCGAGTAGCGGGCATGTCCGACGGCGATATGCCCGTGCAGGGATCCCAGCGAGGCCTCGTCGAAGACCTGGGAGACGAGCCCCATGTCCTTGAAGACCAGAATCTGGGAGCCGTTGCTCACTGCGATGCCCGCGGATTCCTGTCCGCGGTGCTGCAGGGCATAGAGGCCGAAGTACGTGAGCTTCGCGACCTCCTCGCCGGGGGCCCAGACCCCGAAGACGCCGCAAGCGTCCTGAGGTCCTTTCTCGCCGGGAAGAAGATCGTGATTGAGTCGTCCGTCACCACGTGGCACGCCTTCGAGTCTAGGGCAGTTCCGCACGCCTTCCCGAACAGGGGAGCCCCCGGATATTGGCCGATCGAATGGCGACGCGCGTAGACAAAACCCCTTACACACCGGCGCATTTCTCGGCCGACTATTCGGTGAAGTGGCGCATGCCCTTGTCGCACGCGCCCGGCGCGCGATTCGGAGGGTTCCGCGCGCCGCCCGCCGCACCCCCGGACGTGATGCTGCTCACCCGGCGGGCAGCAGCAGTTCCCACGCCCCCGCGTGCATCGTCCAGGTGCGCGCCCGGACCGGCCCGATCCGCGCGCCGTCCGCCTCGTAGCCGAAGTGCCGGCCCGCGACGCTGAGGCTGGCCACCCGGTGCCGCTGCGGCGCCCCGCCGAGCCGCAGGGTCAGCTCCAGGACGCCGTCCACCGGCACCACCCGGACCAGCCGGACCGGCTGGTGCAGATCGACCAGCAGCCGGCCGTCCGCCTCGATCCGCAGCTCCGCCGCCGAAACCTTCGCCTGCTCGGCCGCAGCGAATTTCGCCCATAGCGAACGCAAGCCCGCCGAACGGCTCAGTCCGTCCCCCGGCCGCGGGGGTCCGATCCGGACCTCTGCGAGCACCACCCCGCCGCCGTCGTCCACCAGCAGGTCCAGCTTGCGCGGGCTGCCGCCGAGCACCGCGCGGGCCGCGGCGACCGGCTCCGCCGGCACCCCCAGCGCCCGCACCGCCCCGGTGGCGGCGGCCCGCCCGACCGGCACCACGCCGACCGGGTCCGCACCCAACTCGCGCTGCCGGTGCAGGGCCTGCAGCACCCGCTGGAGCGCCTGGTCCGATCCGATCACCACCGGTCGGCGGCGGCCGCGGTGCGAGAGCACCCGGTCGAGTTCGGACGGGCTCTGCGGCAGCACCACCTTGACGTCCGCGCCCCCGCACAGCACGTCCTTGGCGATCCGCACCGACTCCCCGTCGGTCTGCTTCGCCGCCGGGTCGAGGACCACCAGGAGCGGCCCGGGCCCGCCGTGGTCCGCCGGGCGGGATGCGGGCGTGGACAGGGACGACACGACCGGTCCTTCCTCAGGTAATCTCTCGGTGCAAGAGCCCCTTGCGCTATTGCGCCAGGGGCTTCGTCTATCTCGGGTCAGACTGCGGCCTACGCAGGATGCCCCAACCGGAAGGGGTGTACGCCTGTGCCGGCACTCGTGCTCGTTGGCGCCCAGTGGGGGGACGAGGGCAAGGGGAAGGCGACCGACCTCCTCGGTGGCTCCGTCGACTACGTCGTCCGCTACCAGGGCGGCAACAACGCCGGCCACACGGTGGTCATCGGCGACCAGAAGTATGCACTGCACCTGCTGCCTTCCGGCATCCTCAGCTCCAACGTGGTCCCGGTCATCGGCAACGGCGTGGTCATCGACCCGGGCGTGCTGCTCTCCGAGCTCAGCGGCCTGAACGAGCGCGGCATCGACACCTCGAAGCTGCTGATCTCGGGCAACGCCCACCTGATCACCCCGTACCACCGCACCCTGGACAAGGTCACCGAGCGCTTCCTCGGCAAGCGCCGGATCGGCACCACCGGCCGCGGCATCGGTCCGGCCTACGCGGACAAGATCAACCGCGTCGGCATCCGGGTGCAGGACCTCTTCGACGAGTCGATCCTGCGCCAGAAGGTCGAAGCGGCGCTGCACGACAAGAACCAGCTGCTGGTCAAGCTGTTCAACCGCCGCGCCATCCCGGCCGAGCTGGTGGTCGAGGAGTACCTCGGCTACGCCGACAGCATCCGCCCATTCCTCGCCGACACCACGCTGGTGCTGGACGAGGCACTCAAGGCCGACAAGGTCGTCCTGCTGGAGGGCGGCCAGGGCACCCTGCTCGACGTCGACCACGGCACGTACCCGTTCGTCACCTCGTCGAACCCGACCGCCGGCGGTGCCTGCACCGGCGCCGGCATCGGCCCGACCAAGATCGACCGGGTCATCGGCATCCTCAAGGCGTACACCACCCGCGTCGGCTCGGGCCCGTTCCCGACCGAGCTGCTGGACGAGGACGGCGACGCGCTGCGCCGGATCGGCGGCGAGCGCGGTGTCACCACCGGTCGCGACCGCCGCTGCGGCTGGTTCGACGCGGTGATCGCGCGCTACGCGACCCGGGTCAACGGCCTGACGGACTTCTTCCTCACCAAGCTGGACGTGCTGACCGGCTGGGAGCAGATCCCGGTCTGCGTCGCGTACGAGATCGACGGCCGCCGGGTCGAGGAGCTCCCGTACAACCAGTCCGACTTCCACCACGCCAAGCCGATCTACGAGACGCTGCCGGGCTGGACCGAGGACATCAGCAAGGCGCAGACCTTCGCCGACCTGCCGAAGAACGCGCAGGCCTACGTGAAGGCGCTGGAGGAGATGTCGGGCGCCCCGATCTCCGCGATCGGTGTCGGCCCCGGCCGCACCGAGACGATCCAGATCAACTCCTTCATCTGACGGTCCGCCGCAGGACGGCGACCGCTCGGACCCGGAAGGCCCCGCACCCACGGCCCACGGTGCGGGGCCTTCTCCTTGGCTTCGCTCTTTTGCACTAATGCAAACCTCTGTTGCCTCTAGCACAGAACGGGACTACCTTCTGGGGCATGACCGCGCGCCTGCCCTCCCCCGTCACGCTCACCGGCACCCACGTCCGGCTGGAGCCGCTCACCGACGACCACACCGCCGACCTGTTCGAGGCGGCCGGCGGCGACGAGGAGGTGTGGCGCTGGATCCCGGTGCCGCTCCCGCGCACCGAACAGGAACTGCGCGAGGTGAACGCCGCCCGGATCGCCGACCCGCGCTGCCTGCCGTTCGCGGTGATCCACCTCGCCACCGGCCGGGCCGTCGGGGTGACCTGCTACTTCGACTTCAGCGCCGAGGACGAGCTGCTGGAGATCGGCGGCACCTGGTACGGCCGCCCGGTCTGGCGCAGCGAGGTCAACACCGAGTCGAAGCTGCTGCTCCTCGAGCACGCCTTCGGGGATCTCGGGATGGGCCGGGTCTGCTGGAAGACCGACCACCGCAACGAGCGGTCGCAGAACGCGATCCGGCGGCTGGGGGCCAGCTACGAGGGCACCTTCCGGCGGGCCAAGCGGCGGCCGGACGGGAGCTGGCGGGACACCGTGTGGTTCTCGATGCTGAAGGACGAGTGGCCCGCCGCGAAGGCCCGGCTGAGCGGGCGGCTGGCGGCGGGCCGGGGAACGGCGGGGCTGTCGGGCTGAGCGGGGCGGGGGTCCGGCCGTGGCCGGTGCTGCTCGCTGCCTGCTGCCTGCTGGGGTCAGGCGATCGAGGCCGAGACGATCGCGGCGACCGAGATGTTGCAGGCGGCGGTGACCCAGACCGCGGGGTGCGGCTCGGGGTCGACCAGGATCGCGCCGAGCTTGCCCGGGGTGAGCAGGTCGACCACCCAGAAGGCGACGGCCATCAGCACCAGGCCGAGTAGGCCGAACAGCGCGGTGGAGGCCAGGCCCTTCCCGAACTCCTCGTAGGTGTAGAGGATCGCGGTGAAGACGATGCCGCCGATCCCGAGCAGCGCGGAGCTGAGCACCAGGGCGGCGTTGCGGTTGCGCTCCTGCCAGATCTGGTGGCCGAGCTTGCCCGGGGTCAGCAGGTCGACCAGGCCGACACCGAGCAGCAGCAGAGCGATGCCGACCGCGCCGAAGACGGCGGCGTGCCCGAGGCCGTCGAGAATGTCGTTCATGCTGGGTCCCCCCACGAGTCAAGGATGGCAAAACATATCCCATGACCGCGGGGCGCACAGCTGGTCCCGCAGGGCCCGGATCAGGCGGCGCACCGCCGGATCCGGGCCCGGTTTCGCGACGCTGCGTCAGTCGTTGTGCGACACCAGCTGGTCGACGCAGACCGCGACGGCGAGCACCAGCCCGGCCTCGACGCCGTCGGCGACCTTGACCCCGTAGGCGTCACGGATGGTGAACCACTTGCGGGAGACCTCGGCGATCTCGTGGCCGTCCTGCTCGACGGTGAAGTTCTTGTCGATCAGGTCGCCGTGGATCTCCCACTCGCGGCCGTCCTCGAACTCGACGTGGTACTTGTCGCGGAAGGGCGTGAACAGCTTCTTGCGGACGGTCGCGACCACGTCCCCCTCGGCGTTCTCGATCTTCATCGCGTCCCGGACCGTGAGCACCTTCTCCTTGATCACGGCCACCACCTGCCCGGCGGCGTCCTTGAGCTCGAAGGTGTCGCGCAGCCGCAGCACCTTGCCGTCGACCAGGAACGCCTTCTCCCCGTCCTCGCTCTCGATCCAGTAGTCGTCGCCCACCGCGAACAGCCGTTCCCTGACCACGTACTTCATCTCGCAACCCACCTCACATCGCCGACACCGCACACCTGGGCCGCCCGCACCGCCGACGACCGCCGCCAGCGTAGACCCGCCCCCGCCACGCCATCCCCCAGGCACCGCTGCCGACCGCCCGGAATGCGCGCTCCGCCGGCCGACCGGCCGGAGCGGCCGGCTCAACACCGGCAGCAGGGATCCGATGCTGGCGGACTTTTCCGGCTAATTGCCCTCCTGAACCCCGGGAAGTCCTGGACAATTCAGGGAACTCTGGAAGGGGCGTCCGTGCACCAGACCTTGTGCGACCTGTACCTTCGGCTGTCCTTGGACCGGGACGGCAAGACGGCGATCGAACGGCAGGAAGCCGACTGCCGCGCATGGGCCGAACGCCATGGGCTGACCGTCCGCAAGGTCCACATCGACCGGGGGCGCTCCGGTTTCAAGGACGTCGAGCGCAAGGGGTTCGACTCCGCCATTGCCGCCGTCACGGCGGACGTCGTCGGGACGCTGATCGTGTGGAAGCTGGACCGGCTGTCGCGAAAGGGCATCGGGGAGGTCGGCAAGGTCCTGGACGACATCGAGAAGGCGGGCGGCCGTCTGGTGTCCGTCGTCGACGGTCTCGACACCTCGAACGACTCGGCCCGCAAGGTCGTCGCCATGCTCGCCGAGTTCGCCCGCTCCGAGTCGAGGAACCTGGGTGCCCGTGTGGCCCACGCGAAGCGGCACCTGCGCCGACAGGGCCGGTGGATCGGCGGGCAGCCTCCGTACGGACTGTTGGTCGACCCCGCGACCAAGCGGCTGGTGCACGACCCCGAGACGGCCGTCCACGCCCGCCTCATCGCGGACGACGCGCTGGCCGGCAGGTCTCTCGTACAGATCGCGCGACTGCTCAACGAGTACGAAATCCCCTCCGCACGAGGCGGCCGGTGGAATGCCGCCAGCATCATGAACCTGGTCAAATCGCCTGCCTTCGCCGGTCTCGTGCCCGAGACGGAAACCATCGAAGCCGAGGACGGCAGCCGCAGGTTCACCGGCCGGGTGTTCCCCTACCGGGATCCCGAGACGCTGGACACCGTGAGCATCGGCGACGGGATCATCACGGTCGGCGAGCGCGAGCTGATCATCCGGCAGCTCGAATCCAGGACCCGCGTCCACGCGGGCAGGCGGATGCCGAAGCCGAACGGCACGGCACTGCTCACCAGCCTGGTGTACTGCGATGTACCGGGGTGCGGTCGCCGGATGCACAAGGTCGGCAACAGCTACCAGTGCATGGCCCGCCGAGCAGGCCACCCGTGCCCCGGTGCCAACGCGATGGCCGACCGGGTGGACGACTACGTGTCCGAGCGCTTTCTCTCCCTGCTCCCCACCCTGGACCTGGACGATCCCCTGTCGGTGGCCATCGCCGACCGATGGGTGAAGCGGACAGACCCCGAGACCTTCGCGAAACGGGACGCCATCACCGACGAAATCGGCGTCCAGGAAACGCGGTTGGCCGACCTGGAGGAGGCCCGGTACGTCCGGGGCGAGTTCGCCCGCCCCGACGCGCTCGAACGCTACGAACGCCTCGCCACCCGGATCCGGAGCCGCATCGACGGCCTGCGCACCGATCTCGCCGGCATCCCACTCCCCGTCACCGACATCACGCCGCTGTTGGACAGCGACATGCTGTGCTCGACCTGGGAGGCCTCGACGCTCGACCAGAAGCGGGACCGCCTGGCCTTGGCCCTGGACGGCGTGTTCATCAGCAAGGGCGAACGCGGCAGGCGCTTCGTCCCGGAGCAGCGAGTCCGCATCGAATGGGCGGGATCGGGGAGCGGCGGAACATCAGGCCCGGTCCTTTGACGTGCCGGAATCTGCCGTCGCCCGGTGCTGTTGGATAGGACCATGGCTTCTCGTGCACGTGTCCGCGCCCCAGAGCTGGTCGGCGCCGGTGGATGGCTCAACACAGGCGGCAAGGAACTCAAGCTTGCCGACCTGCGAGGTAAGTGTGTCGTACTGGACTTCTGGACGTTCTGCTGCATCAACTGCCTCCACGTCCTGGACGAGCTCCGGGAGCTGGAGGAGAAGCACCGCGACACCGTGGTGATCGTCGGGGTGCACTCGCCGAAGTTCGTCCACGAGGCGGACCACCAGGCCGTGGTGGACGCCGTCGCCCGGTACGAGGTGCACCACCCAGTGCTGGACGATCCGGAGCTGGTGACCTGGAAGCAGTACGCGGTGCGGGCCTGGCCGACGCTGGTGGTGGTGGACCCGGAGGGGTACGTGGTCGCGCAGCATGCCGGCGAGGGCCACGCGCACGCGATCGCCCGGCTGGTCGCGGAGCTGGAGGAGGAGCACGCGGCCAAGGGCACCCTGCGACGCGGCGACTCCCCGTACGTGCCGACCGAGCCGGACGCCGGTGACCTGCGGTTCCCGGGCAAGGCCGTGCGGCTGCCCGACGGCCACTACCTGGTCGCCGACTCCGGCCACCACTCGCTGGTCGAGCTGGCCGAGGACGGCGAGCGCGTGGTGCGCCGGATCGGCGACGGCGAGCGCGGGCTGGTGGACGGCGCCGCGCCGCGGTTCAGCGAGCCGCAGGGCCTGGCGCTGGTCCCGGCCGGGCTGGACCTCGGCTACGACGTGGTGGTGGCCGACACGGTGAACCACGCGCTGCGCGGCGTCCGGCTGTCCGACGGCACGGTGACCACGCTGGCCGGCACCGGCAAGCAGTGGTGGCAGGGTTCGGCGACCGAGGGTCCGGCCCGCGAGGTGGACCTCTCCTCGCCGTGGGACGTGGCGTTCTTCGACGGCCGGGTGTGGATCGCGATGGCCGGCGTGCACCAGCTCTGGGCGTTCGACCCGGCCGCCGGCACGGTCGGCGTGACGGCCGGCACCACCAACGAGGGCCTGGTGGACGGGCCCGCCGACGAGGCGTGGTTCGCGCAGCCGTCCGGCCTGGCGGTGTCCGCGGACGGCGAGCGGCTCTGGGTGGCGGACGCCGAGACCTCGGCCGTGCGCTGGGTTTCACGTGAAACGCTCACCGTGCACACCGCGGTCGGCACCGGCCTGTTCGACTTCGGCCACCGGGACGGCGCCGCCGAGCAGGCGCTGCTCCAGCACCCGCTGGGCGTCACCGTGCTGCCGGACGGCTCGGTGGCGATCGGCGACACCTACAACCACGCGCTGCGCCGCTTCGACCCGGCCACCGGCGAGGTGAGCACGCTGGCGACCGACCTGCGGGAGCCGTCCGGCGCGGTGGTGGTGGACGGCGACATCGTGGTGGTGCAGTCCGCCCGGCACCGGCTGACCAGGCTGCGGCTGCCCGAGGAGGCGGTGCGGGTCGAGTCGGTGGCGCACCGCACCCGGCGGGCCGCCACCGAGGTCGCCCCGGGCCGGCTGCTGCTGGACGTGGTGTTCTCAGCCCCGACCGGGCAGAAGCTGGACGAGCGCTACGGCCCGTCCACCCGGCTGCTGGTCAGCGCCACCCCGCCGGAGCTGCTGGTCTCCGGCGCGGGCGCGGACAGCGCGCTCTCGCGCGAGCTGGTGCTCTCCGCCGAGGTCCCCGAGGGCGTGCTGCACGTGTCGGCGATGGCCGCCTCCTGCGACGACGACCCGGCGATCGAGTACCCGGCCTGCCACGTGCACCAGCAGGACTGGGGGGTGCCGGTGACGCTGGTCGAGGGCGGCGCCGACCGGCTTCCGCTGGTGCTGGCGGGCATGGAGTGATCCCGGCGCCGGGCCCGCAGTGACGCCAGGGGCCGGGGTGCACACCGGAAATCCGGTGCACCCCGGCCCCGGTCACGACGGGTCCGGCCGGGCGTCAGCCCTCCAGGAAGGCCTTGAGCGCGCTCGCCAGCAGGAACGGGTCGTCCGCGCCGCACAGCTCGCGGGCGGAGTGCATGGACAGCGCCGCGATGCCGCAGTCCACGGTGGTGATGCCGAGCCGGGCGGCCGTGATCGGGCCGATCGTGGTGCCGCAGGGCATCGCGTTGTTGGAGACGAAGCTCTGCCAGGGCACCCCGGCCTTCTCGCAGGCGGCGGCGAACACCGCCCGGCCGATCGCGTCGGTCGCGTACCGGTTGTTGACGTTGACCTTGAGGATCGGGCCGCCGTTGGGCATCGGCCGGTGGCCGGGCTCGTGGCGCTCGCTGTAGTTCGGGTGCACGGCGTGGCCCATGTCCGAGGACAGGCAGATCGTGCCGGCGAGCGCCCGGGCGCGGTCCTCCGGGCTGCCGCCGCGGGCGTACACGGTGCGCTCGAGGACGTTGCCGAGCAGCGGACCCTGCGCGCCGGTGTCGGACTCGCTGCCGGTCTCCTCGTGGTCGAAGGCGGCCATCACCGGGATGCAGGGCAGGTCGCCGCCGTCGGTGGTGGCGACCGCGGCCAGCGCGGCGGCGGAGGCGTGCACCGAGAGCAGGTTGTCGAGCCGGGGCGCGGCGAGCAGCTCGCGGTCGCGGCCGAGGTAGCAGGGCGGCTGCACGTCGTGGGTCATCAGGTCCCAGCCGGCGATCTCGCCGGCCGGCACGCCGGCCCGGTCCGCCACGAACTCGATCAGCGAGCCCTCGTCGACCTCGCCGATCCCCCAGATCGGCGTCAGGTGGCGCTGCTTGTCGAGCTTGAGACCGTCGTTGACCTGGCGGTCGAGGTGGATCGCCAGCTGCGGGACGCGCAGCAGCGGCTCGTCGATCCGCACCAGGCGGACCGAGCCGTCGCGCAGCGCGAGCCGGCCGGACAGGCCGAGGTCGCGGTCCAGCCAGGTGTTCAGCGGGACGCCGCCGTAGATCTCCACGGCGACCTGCCGCCAGCCTGCCGAGCCGGTGTCGGGGAGCGGCTTGACCCGCAGGTTGGGCGAGTCGGTGTGCGAGCCCACGATCCGGAACGGGGTCTGCGGTCCGGCGCCCTCCGGGACGTACCAGGCGATCAGCGCGCCCCCGCGGATCACGTAGCGGCCACCGGTGGTGGCGTCCCAGGCGTCCGTCTCGAGGACCTGCCGGAAGCCGACCTTCTCGAGTCGCTCCGCGGCGCCGGCCACCGCGTGGAAGGGGGAGGGCGCGGTGCCGAGGTAGGCGATCAGGTCGTCGGTGTGCGTCCGGTCGAAGAAGGCCGGGCGGGCAGCGGTCGACATGTGGCTCCTGGGTTGAGGGAGTTCGGACGCCGGATGGGGGACCGGCTCCGCACCTGAGCATATGCCCGTACACGGACATGAAGCCGGGAACGCGAGAACGGTGACACAACGGTGAGCATTGCTGCCCACCTGCGACTGCGGCCCCGGTCAGCGGCCCTGTCGGCACTCCTGCGGGCCCTCCGGCCGGCATTCCTGTCGGCGCTTCTCCCGGGCCCGTCCGAGGCTCGGTCCGAGGGCTGTCCCGAGGCCTGTCCCGAGGTCCGGACGGCGGCGCGCGGTGACCTGGCGGCGGTCCGGCGGCGGGCGGACCGGGGAACGCCGCGGGGCCCGGTGGTGTACCGGGCCCCGCGGTGTGAGGGTGGGTCAGGCGGTCGGAAGGGCGAGGCCTAGAAGGCCTCCTCCGCGAGCTCCATGATCTCGTTGTCGACGCCCTCGGCGATCAGTCGCTGCGGGGTGACGGTGGGCAGGATGTTGCGGGCGAAGAAGCGCGCCGCGGCGACCTTGCCCTGGTAGAACGGGACGTCCTTCTCGGAGGCGCCGGCGGCCAGCTTGGCCAGGGCCACCGAGGCCTGGCGCAGCAGCAGCCAGCCGACGACCACGTCGCCGGAGACCATCAGCAGGCGGGTGGTGTTGAGGCCCACCTTGTACATGTTCTTGACGTCCTGCTCGACCGAGGAGAGGTCGGCGAGCAGCTTGCCGACGATGCCCTCCAGGTCGCCGGCGGCCTTGGCGAGCAGCTCGCGCTCGGCGGCCAGGGCGTCGCCGCCCTCGGCCGCGCCGAGGAACTTCTGGATCTGCTCGGAGACCGCGGTCAGCGCCTGGCCGCCGTCCTTGACGATCTTCCGGAAGAAGAAGTCGAGGCCCTGGATCGCGGTGGTGCCCTCGTAGAGGGTGTCGATCTTGGCGTCCCGGATGTACTGCTCGATCGGGTACTCCTGCAGGTAGCCGGAGCCACCGAAGGTCTGCAGGGACTGGGCGAGCTGCTCGTAGGACTTCTCCGAGCCGTAGCCCTTGACGATCGGCAGCAGCAGGTCGTTCAGGCGCTCGGCGGCCTCGTCGGTCTCGCCGCGCAGGCGGGCGGCCAGCACGTCGTCCTGGGTGGAGGCGGTGAACAGGACCAGCGCGCGCATGCCCTCGGCGTAGGCCTTCTGGGTCATCAGCGAGCGGCGGACGTCCGGGTGGTTGGTGATGGTGACCCGGGGGGCGGCCTTGTCCAGGAAGTTGGAGATGTCGGCGCCCTGCACGCGCTCCTTGGCGTACTCCAGCGCGTTCAGGTAGCCGGTGGAGAGGGTGGCGATGGCCTTCGTGCCGACCATCATCCGGGCGAACTCGATGATCTTGAACATCTGGCGGATGCCGTCGACGGTCTCGCCGAGCAGCCAGCCCTTGGCCGGGTGCTTGGCGCCGAAGGTCAGCTCGCAGGTGTTGGAGGCCTTGAGGCCCATCTTGTGCTCGACGTTGGTGGCGTAGACGCCGTTGCGCTCGCCGAGGTCACCGGTGGCCCAGTCGAAGTCGAACTTCGGGACGATGTACAGACCGAGGCCCTTGGTGCCGAGCTTGCCGCCCTCGGGGCGGGCCAGCACCAGGTGGATGATGTTCTCGGACATGTCGTGCTCGCCCGAGGTGATGAAGCGCTTCACACCCTCGATGTGCCAGGAGCCGTCCTCCTGCTTGATCGCCTTGGTGCGGCCGGCGCCGACGTCGGAGCCCGCGTCCGGCTCGGTCAGCACCATGGTGGCGCCCCACTGGCGCTCGACCATGCGCAGGGCGACCTGCTGCTGCTCCTCGGTGCCCTCGTCGCTCACGACACCGGCGAAGGCCGGGCCGGAGGAGTACATCCAGATCGCCGGGTTGGAGCCGAGGATCTGCTCGGCGAAGGCCCAGACCAGCGAGGACGGGGTGACCTGGCCGCCGATGGCCTCCGGGATGCCCAGGCGCCACCACTCGGCGTCCATGAAGGTCTGGTAGCTCTTCCGGAAGGAGGCCGGCACCGGGGCGGTGCTGGTCTCCGGGTCGAACACCGGCGGGTTGCGGTCGGCGTCGACGAAGGACGCGGCGAGGTCGTTCTCGGCCAGCCGAGAGATCTCGCTGAGGATGTTCTTCGCGGTCTCGACGTCCATGTCGGCGAACGGACCGGTGCCGTACACCTGGTCGCGACCGAACACCTCGAAGAGGTTGAACTCCACGTCCCGCAGGTTGGACTTGTAGTGACCCATGACCGTTATCTCCGGTTCGTCTGCTCCGGGGGTCCGCCGCTACGAGCGCCCCACTTACCCGCCAGTAGGCTCCATGATGCTACCCGTTGGTAACTTGTTCAAGCCCTCGGACGTGAAAGCGCTATGAACGTGGTCACGTCCCACAATCCGAGAGCCACCCGCGTTGTCCGGATCAGCCGCCGCGCCCGGGGCCCGGGCCCGATAGCCTGTCCCCTGTGTACGGCTACGAGCAGACCGCATACCAGGGCGACCCCTACCAGCAGCAGAACATGCAGCAGGGGATGAACGGCATGCCCGGCTCCGGTCCGTACGGCGACCCCCAGCAGGCCGTCCCCCAGCAGTCTCTCTACCCCGAGCCCTCGCCGCCATCCCTCGCGGACGCCGTTCGGGCCTTCACCACCGGCTCGATGCCGGTCGAGGACTTCCAGGCGATCTTCATCACCTCGAAGGTGTTCTGCCCGCGCGGCGACCGCCCCGGCTTCCTCGCGCTGCACAACACCCCGACGCCGGTGATCCCGATGTTCAGCTCGGTCAAGGAGCTGCGGCGCTACGCCGGCAAGGAGTCCAAGCACTTCAGCGTCTCCGGCGCCGAGGTGCTCGACCTGCTGCCGACCGGCTACGGCTTCGCGCTGGACATGGAGGGCGAGCACCGGATGGTGTTCGACGCCAAGGCCGTGGAGCAGATGGTCGACTTCACGATGCGCCGGATGTACGGCTGATCCGACCCCCGGTCGCCGATCGCACTGCCCGCACCGCCCGCACCCCGCAGGGGCGACCCGTCCCGCCGCACCGGCTAATGGTTGAATATTCAACTTGCACATGGTTGAGAATTGAACTAACCTTCTGGATGTAGGCCACAGAACCCCACGAAGGAGGCCGACATGCCCGCCGTGACAGTCGACAACCCACTTGTTCTGCCCCGTGTCGCCGCCCCCGCCGAGGGCTCCCGACCGCGGCCCGTGCTCGCCGTGTCGACCGCCCCGAGCGGCTTCGAGGGCGAGGGCTTCCCGGTCCGGCGCGCGTTCGCCAAGATCAATCAGAAGTACCTGGACCCGTTCATCATGATGGACCAGATGGGCGAGGTCGACTACGCGGCCGGGGAGCCGAAGGGCACCCCCTGGCACCCGCACCGCGGCTTCGAGACGGTCACCTACATCATCGACGGGACCTTCATCCACCAGGACTCGCACGGGGGCGGCGGCGTCATCACCGACGGCGACACCCAGTGGATGACGGCCGGCTCCGGCCTGCTGCACATCGAGACCCCGCCCGAGTCGCTCGTCATGTCCGGCGGCCTGTTCCACGGCCTCCAGCTCTGGGTGAACCTGCCGGCCGCGGACAAGATGATCGCCCCGAAGTACCAGGACATCCGGGGCACCACGGTGAAGCTGCTCGCCTCCTCGGACGGCGGCGGGCTGGTCCGCCTGATCGCCGGAGACATCGCCGGCCACCAGGGCCCGGGCTCGACCCACACGCCGATCACCATGATCCACGTCTCGGTGAACCCCGGCGCCGAGGTCACCCTGCCCTGGCGCCCGGACTTCAACGGCCTCGCGTACGGCCTCGCCGGCAGCGGGTCGGCGGGCGAGGAGCGGCGCCCGTTCCACATGGGCCAGGCCGTCGTCTTCGGCGAGGGCGACTCCCTCACCATCCGGGCCGACGAGGTCCAGGACTCGCGCAGCGCCAACTTCGAGGTCGTCCTGCTCGGCGGGCTGCCGATCCGGGAGCCGGTCGCCCACTACGGCCCGTTCGTGATGAACAGTCACCGCGAGCTCCAGCAGGCCATGGAGGACTTCCAGGCCGGCAGGCTCGGGACCATCCCGACCGACGCCAACTGATCACCACCGCGGGCGGGCGGTGGAGCCGTACCTCCGGCTCCACCACCCGCCCGTGGTCGCGTTTCCCGGTCGGGAGGAGCCACCGGGCCCCGGGTTCAGAGCCGGGCGTGCACGGCGAGCGCGTCCTCGTGGGTGGTGTCGCGGGGCCAGCGCTCGCAGCGCGGGTCGGTCCGCTCGGCGGCGCGCACCCGGGCGATCAGCTCGGCCGGGCCGGCATCCGCCATCAACCGCAGCGCCTCGGCCCAACTCCCGAGCCGGAACCGGTCGGTGAAGCGGGCCGCGCCGTCGCTGACGGCGGCCAGCGCGGACACCCCGGCGAGCTTGACGAAGCCGGACTCGGCGTAGGCGGCGGCCTTCGGGGAGGCGGCCGCGATCCACGGCCCGCGCCCGGTGTTGCGGGCCGCCCGCAGCGCCAGCGCGTACTGCATGTCCAGCGCGGACCGCTCGGCCGAGCCGGGCGTCACCGTCCAGGCCTGACGGCGCAGCTCCTCGCCGCCGGGGAAGCGCTGGTTGTCGCCGATCACCCGGGGCGGGCCGTGCAGCAGGTCCAGCACCAGCAGCGAGTCCCCCAGCACCAGGTACTCCAGCGAGCTGCCGTGCAGCCGGGCGGCCACCACCATGGCCGCCGGGGTGTTGGGGTGGGCGAGGTCGCAGCGGCCGCCGTGCAGGGCCGCGGTCTCGACGATCGCGTCGGCCAGGCACTCGCCGATCGACCGGTCGGAGCGGTCGGTCAGCCGGGCCAGCAGGTGCACCCCGAGCCGGCGGACGTACCAGGCGGTGCCGTGGGTGCAGCCGGACTCCAGCGAGTCCGGCGAGGTCGAGCCGTCCAGCAGCACCAGCGCCTCCGGCGTGGCCGCCACGAAGTCCTCGTTCGCCCGGTCCGGTCTGCCGGGCTCCCCGGCGAGCTGTACGTGCATCCGGCCAGTGTGGCGGCGCCGGGTGCGGCGGGGACAGACTCCGGACCTTGATCCCTCGATGGGGGTGCGGCCACCTCCCGGTGGCACCGGCCGAAACCGGCACATACCGTCTGAATGTCGGCCTCCCGCGCCGCCGGCGCGCCCGCTGCGAGTCTGGAGCCACGCCATGGTCTGGCAGTTCTTCGTCCTCGTGATCGCCTCGTTCGTCTTCCCGACGATGGCCCTGCTCTACCTGATCGGCGGCCCGCACTTCCCGGACGAGCAGCCGTAGGGCCGCTTTTTCGGATCGTGCCGGGCGCGGCCGCGGCGGTCGTGGGCCGTCGCGGCAGCGGGAGCGGCCGCGGACGTGACAGTCTGTGCCCTGCACATCAGCTCCCGTCCAGGAGGTCCCCGCATGAGCAGCGAATCAGCCGAACCCGAGCAGCAGCCCGCCCCGCAGCCGGAGGCGGCACCGGACGACGTCAAGGCGAAGTTCCTCGCCGCGCTGGAGCGCAAGCACGGCGGCAAGGGCGGCAGCGGTGCCGGCGGCCCCGGCGCCGAGTCGAAGGTGCACGGAGCGCACTCCGCCGCCGGCGGCAAGCGCACCTTCCGCCGCAAGAGCGGCGGCTGACGGCCGGTCGACCACCGGTGTCGGGCGGGGGCGGGCCGGGAACGGTCCGCCCCTGCCGGCGTTCCCGGGCTTCGGCGTTCCCAGGCTCCGGCGTTCCCGGGGTGACCGGCGGGCCGGGTGTCACCGCCTCAGGTGCTGCTCGACCAGGTGCTGCTCGATCACGCCCGCGAGGTCGAGCAGCCGCTCGTCGGCGCCGGGCATCGCCACGCACTGCAGGCCGAGCGGGAGGCCGCCGAGGTGGCCGGCCGGCAGGGTCAGGGCGGGGGCGCCCGCGTAGCTCCACGGCAGGGACATCACCGCGTCGCCGGTGCTGTCCAGCCCGCGCGGGGCGGGGCCGGTGGCCGCCGGTCCCAGCCACAGGTCGATCCCCTCGACCTCGGTCAGCGCGGCCAGCCGCTCCCGGAAGGCGCCGCGGGCGTGCAGCGCCGCCGCGTGATCGGCCGGGTCGATCTCGTGGCCGCGCCGGATCTCGGCGATCGTCTCGGGCCGGTAGAGCGCACCGAAGCGGGCGAACAGCGCGGCGTGCTCGCGGGCCAGCTCGTAGCGGTTGATCACCCGCAGCTGCCGCACCAGGGTCTCGAAGTCCTCGGGCAGGTCGAGTGCGCGCACGGTCAGCCCGTGCTCGCGCAGGGCGGCCAAGGTGCGCTCGAACTCCGCCCGGGCGGCCGGTTCGGCGCGCTCCAGGTAGCCGCCGGTGGGCACGGCGCAGACCGGGGCCCGGCCGCTGTCCCGGGGCTGCCAAACGGTGGGGGTCCGCCAGTCGTCGCACAGCACGGCGGCGGCCAGCCGGGCCCCCGCCAGGTCCGCGGTGAACAGGCCGACCGTGTCCAGGCTCGGGGAGTGCGCGATCACCCCGTCCACCGGGATCCGGCCGTACGTCGGGCGGAATCCCACCACGCCGCAGTAGGCGGCCGGGCGGATCACCGAGCCGACCGTCTGGGTGCCGACCGCCAGCGGGACCAGGCCGGCGGCGACGGCGGCGGCCGAGCCGCTGCTGGAGCCGCCCGGGGTGTGCGCGGGGTCGTGCGGGTTGCGGGTGGGGCCGGGCGCGCGCACCGCGAACTCGGCGGTCACGGTCTTGCCCGCGATCAGCGCGCCGGCCGCCAGCAGGCGGTCGACCAGCCCGGCCTGCGGGCCGGCCAGCACCCCGGGGGGCAGCGCGGAGCCGGCGTGGGTAGGCAGGCCGTCGACCCGGACGACGTCCTTCACCCCGACCGCCACGCCGTACAGCGGTCCGCGCGCCGCCGGGTCGAGGCGCTCCCCGGCCCGGGCCGCGCCGGCCAGCCGCCGGTGGCGCCCCGGCTCGGGGACGAACGCCCCCACCACCGGGTCGAGCCGGTCGATCCGGGCGCAGAGCCGCTCGACGTGCTCGGTGAGCGGGGGCCGTCCGGCCCGCAGCGCGGCGGCCTGCGCCCGCAGCGGGATCATCGGCTCCATGCCGTCAGGGCCCGGGCGGGGCGGCGGCGCGGGCGGGTCTCACTCGTGCTCGCTGGGCAGGTAGGGGGCCTCCCGCAGGAAGAGCGCCCCGCAGCTGTGGCAGTGCAGGTCCGGGTGCTCGGTCCAGTGGCTGGCGTCGCGGGTCTCGGCGCCCGGGTCCAGCTCCCGGCCGCACATCGCCACGGTGGTGTCGCCGCGGACGATGTGCCACGTCCGCACCTCGCCCGACGCCACACCCGCCGGGCCGTACTCGGCACGCATCTGATGAATCATGGGATCCATGCTCCGAGTGGTCCGCGGCCCGGGCAACTCCAGGAGCGGCGCGGCGCCGTCAGGAGGCGCGCAGCAGAGCGTCGTCCTGCCACTTGAGGACCTTGTCGAAGCTGACGATCGCCCCGCGCAGCGGGTGGTTGCGCAGCTGGACGTGGTCGGTGAGGGCGTGGATGAGGAACAGCCCGCGACCGCTCTCGGCGGTGAGGTCCGGCAGCGCGTCCAGGTCCGGGGTGCGGACCAGGGCCGGCCGGCCGGCGGGCAGCACATGGGTGTCGTACGGGGCCGGGCGGTCGAGCGGGGAGCGGTGCGCGGCCAGGACCCGGGCCGGCAGCGAGGCGCGGCCGCGGCGGGTGCGGCACCGTCCGGGCGGGCGGACCGCGGCCGGGACGGCGGCGGGGCGGCGCAGCGGCGGGACGGCGGGCAGGACGGGGGCGGCGATCGGCGGCAGGCCGGGGCCGGAGTCGACCACCTCGATGCGCAGCCGGTCGCCGGTGATCGAGGCGGTGACCTGGAAGCCCTCGTCGGGGCGGCCGGTGACGGCGTGCTCGACCGCGTTGGCGCAGGCCTCGGTGAGGGCGACGCCCAGGTCGAAGGCGATCTGCGGGTCCACCCCGGCGGAGTCCATCGCGCCGAGCAGGATCCGCCGGGCCAGCGGCACGCTGGCCGGGTCGCGCTTGAGGTGCAGAGTCCACCAGATGTCCACGGGAGGTCCCTCCTGGCTGCGGCTCCACATACAACTAGGTATCTCCGACCGATCCGGCACCGAACCGTCCGTCGGGGGCGGGACCACCCGTCCGGCGGATGGACTGATGTGGGGTCCTGTGCCGAGCGGCGCGTCGGGCGGCGCGCGCGCCGGGCCGAACGGGGCAATGGGATGTATTTCCGATCCCCGCACTTCGCGGGCCCGTTGCCGGGGTAGGGCCGACCCTCCCTCGGGCCCTGCTGTGGGCGGTGAGATGATGGCCCGGCCATGACCGACCGCCACGCCGCCCCGCGCCGGGGAGCCGCCGGACCCCTGAGGGGGGCGCCGACCGCTGCCTGGGATCTGCGGTTGGCTCGTGCGGTGCCGTTCGCGCTGGTCTGCACGCTGGTCGCCGCGGCCGGGCACGCCCTGGTCGGCGGCGGCTCCGTGACACCGGTCACGCTGGCGGTCGGGTTCGCGGCGGTCTGCGCGGTGGGCGTGTTCCTCGCCGGGCGGGAGCGGTCGATGGCCGCGATCGCCGGCGCGCTCGGCGCGGGCCAGCTCGGCCTGCACCTCCTCTTCCACACGCTGTCCACCGTCGGCGGAACGGGTGGCCTGGCCGCCTCGACCGCCCGGATGACGGGCATGGTGGGGATGGCCGGTATGGCGGGCATGGCCGCGGCGCAGCCCGGCGGATCCGGCACCACGCTGCCCGAACTGGCCGGCCGGCTGATCTGCGACGACCGGCCCGGCAACGGGCCCAGCGCCCTCCCGCTCGGCAGCACCGCCGAGCAGGTGGTGCGCGCGGCCGGCCTCGACCCGCAGGCGTACGCCGCCGGTGGGCACGCCGGGGGCGCGCACGCCGCCGGGGTGCTGGGGCTGAGCCCGGCGATGCTGCTCGGCCACCTGGTCGCCGCGGTACTGGCCGGCTGGTGGCTGCGGCGCGGCGAGCGGGCGCTGTGGCGGCTGCTCCGGCTGGCGGCCGGTGCCGCGCAGGAGTGGGCGATACCGCTGCGCCGCGCGCTCGCGCTGGTGACGGCGGTGCTGCTGGGGCCGCTGGGAAGTGGCCCGCGGCGGGTCCGGCCGGGGAGGCCGGCCGAGGACTGGCGGCTGCCGGGTGCGGCCGCCCTGCGGCACAGCGTGCACCGGCGGGGACCGCCGGCGGCGGCCTTCGCGCGCTGATCGGGAACCTGCGACGTCCTGGGGACGTGGCGGCCCGGGCGCGCGCCTTCGCGCAGCCGTACCCGTGGAGCGGTACGGCCGTCGTCCTGAGCCTTTGCCACCCAGCACCAGTGCTGCCGCCGGGTGCGGCCCGCACGTGTGCCCGTCTCCCCCATGGAGCAACCAGATGCGTTCCCTTCCTGCCCGTCGGATCGCCGGGATCGCCGCCGTCGCGGCTTCGTCCGTCCTCGCGCTGGCCGCCCCGGCCTTCGCGCACGTGACCGTGCAGCCGGGCAGCGCCCAGCAGGGCGGCTACTCCGCGGTCGCCTTCCGGGTGCCGAACGAGAACGACAACGCCGCCACGGTGAAGCTCGAGGTGAGCCTGCCGATGGACCACCCGATGGCGTCCGTGCGCACCGAGCCCGTCCCGGGCTGGACCGCCACGCTGGAGAAGAGCAAGCTCGACAAGCCGCTGAAGTCGCACGGCCAGGACATCAACGAGGCCGTCTCGAAGATCACCTGGACCGCGAACGACGGCACCAAGCTCGGCCCCGGCCAGTTCCTGGACTTCCGGGTCTCGCTCGGCGCGCTGCCGGCCGACACCGACAAGCTGACCTTCAAGGCGCTGCAGACGTACGACAACGGTGACGTGGTGCGCTGGATCGAGGAGGCCAAGGACGGCCAGCCCGAGCCGGCCAAGCCCGCCCCCGTGCTGACCCTCACCCCCGCAGCCAAGCCCGCCGACGGCGCGTCGCCGGCCGCCGCGGACCACCACGCCGGCGACGCGGCCGGCGGCGACCAGGCCGCCGCCAAGTCCGACGACTCCGACTCCACCGCCCGCACCCTCGGCGTGGTCGGCATCGTGGTCGGCGTGGTCGGCGCCGCCCTCGGCGTGGCCGGCCTGCGCCGCCGGAGCAGCGGCTCCGCCTCCTGACCCTGGTCGGCGGGGGCCGCGTCACGCGCTCCCGGGCCCGCGCCCGGGAGCGGGGCGCGGCCCCCGCCGGCGACACTCGCGCACGATCGGATCACTCCCATGGCACGTACCACGTCCATCGCGAAGCCCCGCCCGTCCAAGAGGTCCCGGGTACTGGGCGCCGCCGCGTTCGCGCTGGTGGGCGCGCTCGCCCTGACCGGCTGCGGCTCCTCGGCGGCGGGCAACGCCGGCACCAACGCCGACGGCACCGTAAAGATCAACAAGGAGGGCGGCAGCTCCCCGTACCAGGGCAGCGTGCTCAAGCGGCACTTCGACAAGCCCGAACTGACCCTGAACGACACCGGCGGCCAGCCCTTCGACCTGCGCGCCCGGACCGCCGGCACCGCCACCCTGCTGTTCTTCGGCTACACCAGCTGCCCCGACGTCTGCCCCACCACGATGGGTGACGTCGGCGTGGCGATGTCCAAGCTCTCGGCCGAGGACCGCAAGAAGATCGACGTGGTCTTCGTCTCCACCGACCCGGCCCGCGACACGCCCGCAGTGCTGCGGACCTGGCTCGACTCGATGGGCAAGGACTTCATCGGCCTGACCGGCGACCTGGAGAAGGTCAAGGCCGCCGCCAAGTCGCTCGGCGTGCTGGTCGAGGACCCGATCGTGAACGCGGACGGTTCGGTGACCTCCTCGCACGGCGCGCAGGTGCTCGCGTTCCTGCCCGGCGACGACAAGGCGCACCTGCTCTACATGAGCAACACGCCCGTCGAGACCTACACCCATGACCTCGCGCTGCTGGCCAAGGGGGTCGCGGCGTGAGCCGGGCGTTCCGCCGCAGCGCGCTGGCCGGTGCCGGGCTGGCGACCGCACTGACGGCGGCGGCGATACTCGTCGCCTGCGGCGCGGGCGGGTCCGGGGGGTCCGGAGGGTCTGCGGCTGGCTCTGCCGGCGGCGCCGCCGGGAGCTCGGCGGGGGGAGCGGGCGCGAGGCTGGTGGTCTCGGACCCGTACATCCCGCTGCCGGCCGTCGCGGGCGGCATGGGCGCGGGGTACCTGACGGTCCGCAACGAGGGCGGCGACGCCGACCAGCTGGTGAGCGTCTCCAGCCCGGCGGCGACCTCGATCACGCTGCACCGTTCGGCCGAGACCACCATGCAGGAGCTCAGCAGCCTGCCGGTGCCGGCGCACGGGTCGCTGGAACTCGCCCGGGGCGGCAACCACCTGATGATCATGGGCTGGCAGCAGCCGCCCGCGGTCGGGGACGAGCTCGAACTCGACCTCACCTTCGCCAGGAGTGGCACCATCTCGGTCAAGGTGCCGGTGAAGCCGCTCACCTACCGACCGGGGAGCTGAGGATGGTGCGGGTGCTAGAGGTGCTGCTGCGGGCGTCGCGGGATCGGCGGAGCTCTCGGGTGAGAGGTGGCCGCTCGACGGGTGTCGGGGCGGTGGGTGTCGGGGCGGTGCGGGTGCGGATCGGCCGGCGGGCGCTGGCGGTCGTGCTCGGGATCGTCGCGGCGCTGCTGATCGGCGGGGCCGGGACGGCGTCCGCGCACGCGACGCTGGTGAACACCGACCCGGCGCAGAACTCGGTGGTGCCGACCGCGCCCTCCGCCGTCACCCTGACCTTCAGCGAGGGCGTCTCGCTCTCCGCCGATTCGGTACGGGTGCTGGACCCGACCGGGCAGGCCGTCGACTCGGGCGACCCTGCGCATCCGGACGGCAAGGCCGACGCCGCCCGGGTCGGCCTCAAGTCCGGCCTGGCCAACGGCACCTACACGGTCGCCTGGCGCGCGGTCTCCGAGGACTCGCACCCGGTCGGCGGCGCGTTCACCTTCTCGATCGGCGCCCCCTCCGACACCTCGGTCTCCGCCTCCAGCGTCCAGGGCGCCGACGCGGACACCACGGTCGCCGCCGCGTACGCCACCGCCCGCACCGTCGCCTACGCGGCGTTCGCGCTGCTCGCCGGGACAGCGGCGTTCGTGCTGCTGTGCTGGCCCGGCGGCGCAGGCGTCCGGCAGGTGCAGCGGCTGCTGATGACGGGCTGGATCGCGCTGCTGGTCTCCACCGTCGCGGTCCTGCTGCTGCGCGGCCCGTACGAGCGGGGCACCGGGATCTCCCAGGCCCTCGACCTCTCGCTGGTCCGCAGCACGCTGGACGAACGGATCGGCACCGCGCTCGCCGCCCGACTGCTGCTGCTGGCGGCGGGCGGGGTGTTCCTGTCGCTGCTGGTGGGGCAGTTGGGGCAGCCGGGGCAGCCGGGGACCGGCGTTGGCGCCGGGAGTGGTTCGGGTGCCGGAGGTGGTTCGGGTGCCGGGGCGGGTTCCGCTGGTTCCGATGCCGGGGACGAAGCTTCGGCGAACGCTTCGGAGGACGCTTCGGAGGAGGCCGAGCTGCTCCGGCTGGAGCGGCGCGCGGCCGAACGGCCGTTGCGGGACGCCCGGCTCGGGCTCGGGATCGCCGGCCTGGTGCTGACCGTCGCGCTGTGCGCCACCTGGGTCGGGGCGGACCACTCCGCGGTCGGCATCCAGGTCTGGCTGGCGCTGCCGATGGCGGCGGTCCACCTGCTGGCGATGGCGTGCTGGCTCGGCGGACTGGCCACGCTGGCCGTCGGCCTGCGCCACGGCCTGGGGCTCGCCGCCGTCGAACTCTTCTCCAGGATCGCCTTCGGCTGCGTGACCGTCCTGTCCCTCACCGGCCTCTACCAGTCCTGGCGCGGCCTGGGCAGCTGGTCCGCACTGGTCGACACCGAGTACGGGCGGCTGCTGCTGATCAAGATCGGCTGCGTCGCCGCGATGGTCGGGGTGGCCTGGATCTCGCGTTCCTGGATCGCCCGGCTGCGCGTGCGGCCGGATGCGGCGGTGGTGGCGGACGTCGAGGAAGCCGAGGGCGTGGCGGGCGTCGCGGGCGCCGAGGGGGCTGCCGTCGCCGATGGTGCGGCGGGGGCCTCGGCGGAGCTCGCCGGGACCTCTGCGGCCCGCCGGTCGGGCGAGGCGGCGGAGGCTGCCGAGCGGGCCGGATCGGGTGCCGGGGCGACGACCGGGCTCGGCGAGGCGACCGGGCCTGGCGGGGCGACCGGGTCCGGCGGCGCGAACGGGTCGGACGCGGATCCGGCGCGGGAGGCGCAGCTGGCCCGCCAGCGGGCGGCCCGCGCGGACGCGAGCAGCCGGCGGGCCAAGGACGGCACACCGGCACGCGCCGGACTGCGGCGCTCCGTGCTGGTGGAGTCCGCGGTCGCGGTGGCGGTGCTGGTGGTGACCACGATGCTCACCAACTCCCCGCCCGGACGGGTGGCCTCGGCCGTGGCGGCGAACGGCCAGTCCGCCTCGCAGGCGCCGGCAGCGGGCGCGAGCACGACCCCCGGGCGCACGGTCGAGCTCAAGCTGCCGTACGACACCGGCGGCCGGACCCCCAACGCCAAGGGCACCGCGACCGTGAGCATCAACCCGGTGGCGACCGGCGGCAACGCGGTGCAGCTGAAGCTCGACGACGCCGCGGGCAACCCGGCGGAGGTCCCCGAGCTGGAACTCGCCTTCACCTTGCCGGACCGCGACCTCGGACCGCTGCCGGTGCCACTGAAGGCCGAGGGCACCGGCCGCTGGTCCGGTACCGCGCAGCTGCCGCTGGCCGGGAACTGGGTGGTCTCGGTGACCGTGCGATCCTCGGACATCGACCAGGTGACCGCGGTGCAGCAGCTGAAGGTCGGCTAGTCGCGGTCGGGTGAGCATTCACGTGCTCGTGAATGCTCACCCGGGTGCGAATGTGCGCGAGTGCGTGAATGTGTGCCGGGGCGCGAACGCTCACGTCAGCGTGAGCGCTCACCCCGGCGCGAACGTTCACGCTTCCGTGAACGGCCGCCCGAACGTGAACATCCACCCCGGCGTGAACGCTCGCGCGAACGCGAACGCTCACCCCGACATGAACGCTCACCCCGACGTGAACATGCGCCGAGCGGTGAACATTGCCCCCGGCGTCGACGCTCACCATCCGGTGAACAGTCACCCATCAGTGAACGCTTGCGAGTTGGTGAACAGTGGACGAGACAGCAACCCCCGCCCCGGCGGCGGCCCTCCGGGGCGTGTCCCGTCGCGCGCTGCTCGGCAGCGCGGGGGCCGGCCTCGCGGTCGGCGCTGCCGGCGGCGCCCTGACCACCCGGGCCCTGACCACCGACCGGCCCGCCGGAGACGCAGCCGGCCCGGCCGGCCCGCCCGCGTCCACGCTCGGCACCGCAGCCGTCCCGTTCCACGGTCCGCAGCAGGCCGGCATCCTCCAGCCCCAGCAGGCCCGGGTCCAGCTCGCCGCGTTCGACCTCGCCGACAACGCCGGCCGGGACGGTCTGCGCACCCTCCTGCAGAAGTGGTCCGCCACCGCCGCCCTGCTGGCCGAGGGCAAGCCCGCCGGCGAGCACGAGAACCAGATCGCCCTGGACGCCGGCCCCTGCGGGCTCACCGTCACCTTCGGCTTCGGCGCCTCGCTGTTCGACCGCACCGGGCTCACCGAGCACCGGCCGCCCGCGCTCGCGCCCTTGCCGGACTTCCCCGGCGACGCGCTCGACCGCACCCGCGGCGACGGCGACCTGTGGGTGCAGATCGGCGCCGACGACGCCCTGGTCGCCTTCCACGCCCTGCGGGTGCTCCAGCGCCAGGCCGCCGGGCTGGCCTCGCTGCGCTGGCAGATGTCCGGCTTCCACCGCACGCCCGGCGCCACCGTGCACCCGATGACCGGGCGCAACCTGATGGGCCAGGTCGACGGCACCAACAACCCGAAGCCCGCCGAGCCCGACTTCACCGCCCGGGTGTTCGCCGACGGCCCCGCCTGGCTGGCCGGCGGCTCGTACGCCGTGGTGCGCCGGATCCGGATGCTGCTCGACAACTGGGAGAGCCTGCCGACCGAGCGCCAGGAGCGCGTGATCGGGCGCCGCAAGTCGGACGGGGCGCCGCTCTCCGGCGGTTCCTCGGCCACCGAGTCCACCCCGGTCGCGCTGGACGCCGTCAACCCCGACGGATCGCTGGCCATCGCGGCCGACGCGCACGTCCGGGTCGCCGCCCCGGCCGCCAACGGCGGTGCGGCGATGCTGCGCCGGGGCTTCTCGTACCACGACGGGCTGCTGCCGGACGGCACGCTGGACGCCGGGCTGCTGTTCATCGCCTTCCAGGCCGACCCGGCGCGCGGGTTCGTCCCGGTGCAGCGCAAGCTCGCCCGCGGGGACGGGCTGTCCCGGTTCCTGCGGCACGAGGCGAGCGGCCTGTACGCGGTGCCGCCGGGGGCGCCGGAGGGCGGGTACGTGGGCCAGGCCCTGCTCGAGGGTTGAGCGGCCGGCCCCGGTGGCACCCCGTGCCCACTGTGCGGAACGCGACCGTGCCCTCCGGCCGGAGTGACTAAGGTGGCAAGTCGAGTACTGCTCTGCACCACCCGCGCACGGAGGCTGCGATGTCCGCGACCCGCTACACCTACCTCGGGCCCGCGGGCACGTTCACCGAGGCCGCGCTGCGCACCCTGCCGGAGGCGGCCACCCGCGAGCTGATCCCGCTGGCCTCGGTGCCGGCCGCGCTGGACGCGGTCCGGGCCGGCGAGGCCGCCGGGGCCTTCGTACCGGTGGAGAACTCGGTCGAGGGCGCGGTCACCGCGACCAGCGACGAACTGGCCTCCGGCAAGCAGCTGATGATCTACCGCGAGGTCCTGCTGCCGATCGCCTTCGCCCTGCTGGTCCGCCCCGGCACCGCGCTGTCCGACGTGAAGACCGTCACCAGCCACCCGGTCGCCCAGCCGCAGGTGCGCCGCTGGCTGGCGGCCAACCTGCCGGACGCGCAGTGGGAGTCGGCCGCCTCGAACGCCGACGGCGCGCGGCTGGTCCAGGAGGGGCGCTTCGACGGCGCTTTCGCGGGTGACTTCGCCGCGCCGCTGTACGGGCTCGACGTGCTGGTGAACGACATCCACGACGCCGCCAACGCGACCACCCGCTTCGTGCTGGTGGGCCGGCCCGGGCGGGTCTCCTCGCCGACCGGGGCCGACAAGACCTCGATGGTGGTGTGGCTGCCGGACGACCACCCCGGTGCGCTGCTGGAACTGCTCCAGGAGTTCGCCGTGCGCGGGATCAACCTGATGCGGATCGAGTCCCGGCCCACCGGGGAAGGCATGGGCAACTACTGCTTCCTGATCGACTGCGAGGGCCACCTCAGCGAGCGCCGGGTGAGCGAGGCGCTGATGGGTCTGAAGCGGATCTGTCCGCAGGTGCGATTCCTCGGCTCCTATCCGCGCGCGGACCAGGGCGCGCCGAAGAAGGTCCGGCCGGGCACCTCGGACGCCGAGTTCGCGGCCGCCGCCGACTGGCTGTCGCGCTGCCTGGACGGCCGCGGCGAGTCCTGAGTCACCGCGCCCGGGGCGGGTGCGTGGGTACCGCGTCATCGCCGAGTAGTACCGGCCGGTAACGTGTTGGGTCGATCGACGGCAATTCGTCGCTTTCCGTTCAGATCCGCCGTTATTCGCGACTCCGAGCCGTTCACCCGGGTGGTGCAGCGGCCTTGCACGGCGGTTGCGGGCCCGGAAAGGCGGCGGCGCGGCACTCGGTGCCCCTTCGTCCACAGGACGGCTCTTCCATCCACAGGAGGTGTGGATCGAGAGTTATCCACAGCCCTGGGGATGAGTCGACAAAACGGCATAGCCACAGTCGCATCCGCTCAGATCATCAGCTAGCGACACACGGGTGACTAATCGGACCAGAGTCACCCTTAAGCCGATAGATCACCCGTCCGAGCGAGGGAATTAGCTCGGTCCAGAAGGCTCATCGAGGTTTAAAACCTCAATTCCTCGGCTCGCTCCGCCGAGATCCTGGACTTCGCCGCCATCCACAGGCTGCGCCCCGAGCCTGTGGAAAACGCCCCCGCAGCCGCTTCCCCACAGCAGTTATCCACAGGTTGGGCCCAGTTATCCCCAGCCCGGCCCCGTCGGCTCACCGACCCCGCGGGTCACCCGGCCGGCCGCCACCCCACCGGCCCCGCCCCACACCCGGCTGCACTGCCCCGCTGTACGGCCCGCAGCCCCGGCCCCGCCCGCCGGACCATCCGGCAAACCGTTTCCTGCTGGGCAGCCTCTCCCCGGTAGGCTGACCCCGTGATTGACCTTCGCCTGCTCCGTGAGGACCCTGACCGAGTGCGCGCCTCGCAGCGCGCCCGTGGCGAGGACGTCGAGCTCGTCGACGCCCTCCTCTCCGCCGACGAACGGCGCCGGTCCTCGGGCAGTCGCTTCGACGAGCTCCGCAACGAGCAGAAGACCCTCGGCAAGCAGGTCGCCAAGGCCCAGGGCGAGGAGAAGACCGCCCTGCTCCAGCGCACCAAGGCACTCGCCGACGAGGTCAAGGCCGCCGACGCCGAGCAGGCCGCGGCCAAGGAGGAGGCCGAGCGACTGCTGCGCTCGCTCGCCAACCTCATCGACCCGGCCGCGCCGGTCGGTGGCGAGGAGGACTTCGTCACCCTGGAGGAGATCGGCACCCCGCGCGACTTCGCGGCCGAGGGCTTCGAGCCCAAGGACCACGTCGAGCTGGGCCAGCTCCTGCGCGCCATCGACACCGAGCGCGGCGCCAAGGTGGCCGGCGCCCGTTCCTACTACCTGACCGGTATCGGCGCGCTGCTGGAGCTCGCCCTGGTCAACATGGCGATGGCCCAGGCCGATGCGGCCGGCTTCACCCCGATGATCACCCCGGCGCTGGTCCGCCCGGCCGCCATGGACGGCACCGGCTTCCTCGGCCAGGCCGCCGAGAACGTGTACCACCTCGCCGAGGACGACCGGTACCTGGTCGGCACCAGCGAGGTCCCGCTGGCGGCGTACCACATGGACGAGATCCTGGACGCGGACAAGCTGCCGCTGCGCTACGCGGGCTTCTCCTCCTGCTTCCGCCGCGAGGCCGGGACGTACGGCAAGGACACCCGCGGCATCATCCGGGTGCACCAGTTCGAGAAGGTGGAGATGTTCGTCTTCACCACCCCCGAGGACGCGGAGGCGGAGCACCGCCGCCTGCTCCAGTGGGAGAAGGACTTCCTGAACGCGCTGGAACTGCCCTACCGGGTGATCGACGTCGCCTCCGGCGACCTCGGCTCCTCGGCCATTCGGAAGTTCGACATCGAGGCCTGGATCCCGACCCAGGGCAAGTACCGCGAGGTCACCTCGACCTCCAACACCACCGAGTACCAGGCCCGCCGGCTGTCGATCCGGATGCGCGAGGAGGGCAAGGTCCGTCCGCTGGCCACCCTCAACGGCACCCTGGTCGCCGTGCCCCGGGTGATCGTCGCGCTGCTGGAGAACCACCAGCAGGCCGACGGTTCGGTGGTCGTCCCGGCCGCGCTGCGCCCGTTCCTCGGCGGCCGCACCGTGATCGAGCCCGCCAAGTAACAGCAACCGCGGCGGCCCTGCCGTCGCAGCACCACAACTCCCTGGAGATGCACGGAAGATGAGTACGCCCGGCCCGAGCCCCGTCTCCTCTTCCGAGAACCCCCCGGACGCGATGGGTGGCGACCTGCCGTACCGGCTGGTCGCCACCGACCTGGACGGCACGCTGCTGAACACCGCCGAGACGGTGTCCGCACGCAACCGGGCCGCACTGGCCGCCGTCACGGCGGCCGGTGCCCGGCACATCATCGTGACCGGCCGGTCGGCCGGCTGGGCCCGCCCGGTCTTCGACGAGATCGGCTACACCGGCCTGGCGGTCTGCGGGCAGGGCGCCCAGGTGTACGACGCCGGGGCGCACAAGCTGCTCACCTCGCTCACCCTGGACCGCCAGCTGGCCGCCCTCGCCCTGGCCAAGATCGAGGCCGAGATCGGCCCGCTGGTGGTCGCCGCCAACCAGGACGGCCTGGACGGCGAGGTGCTGGCCGGCCCCGGCTACCAGCTGAAGATCGGATCCGACCTGCCGGTCCGCCGGGTGGCCGCCGACCAGCTGTTCACCGCGCCGATCAGCAAGCTCTACGTCCAGCACCCGGAGCTCGGCGACGACGCGCTCGCCGAGGTCGCCCACCGGGTGGCCGGGGCGCTGGTCGGGGTGACCATGGCCGGTCCGGGGATCGTCGAGATACTGCCGCTCGGCCTGACCAAGGCCACCGGCCTCTCGCTCGCCGCCTACCGGCTGGGGGCGAAGGCCAGGCAGACGATCGCGTTCGGCGACATGCCCAACGACATCCCGATGCTCAACTGGGCCGGGTACGGCGTGGCGATGGCCGACGCGCACGAGCACCTGCGCGCGGTCGCCGACGAGGTGACGGTGAGCAACGACGAGGACGGTGTGGCGGTCGTCCTGGAACGGGTCTTCGGCCTCGGCGGCTGACCGGCCGACCCACCGGCCCCGGGGCCGGAACCGCAGCCGCCCGAACCCGACCCCGCACGCACCCCAACCGCACGACCCGCGACGGGCGCCGCACTCCATGGAGTGCGGCGCCCGTCGCCGGTTCCGGATGCGGGTCAGCCGAAGGAGACGTTGGAGCAGGGGTCGTCGTCGGCCGAACGGGCGTCCTGGGCCACCGAGCTGGGCAGCGGGCCCGGCGCCGCCGCGGTACCGGACGCGGGGGCGCCCCCGTTGGCGGCGGCGTAGTCCTGGCCGAGCACCAGGCTGATGCCCGCCTTGGTGCCGGCCTCCAGGGTGGCACCGGGGAAGAGCGAGGCCACCGTCTGGGCGTTGGCCTTCTCGCCGGGGCCGTACTGGACCACGGTGGTCGCGTGGTTCTGCTGGGCGGCGTTGGCCGTCGCGGTGACGGTGAACTTCGAGGCCTTCAGCGCGCCGGCCGCCTTGGTGGTCAGGCCGGGGGTGGTGGTGCCGTTGAAGACGCCGACCTTGATGCCCGTGCCCTTGACGGTGCCGGGGGCCGGGATCTCCGCGGCCGGGGTGGGGCTGGCCGGGGCGCTCTCCGCCGGGGCGGCGGTGCCGCCGCTGGCGTCCTCGCCGTCCAGGGTGCGGTCGGCCTTCAGGGCCGTCCAGAGCTGGGTGACGTCGGGGTAGACGAGCGCGACCCGCTCCTTGTCGAACTTCCACGGCGTGGTCAGGAACTTGATGTTGTGCAGGTCTATGTCCTTCATCGACATCGCGAAGGACAGGAGCTTGGCCGCGCTGTTGAGGCCCTCGTCCACCAGCAGCGACTTGGTGGCGGCGTCGGCCAGCGGGAGCAGCGTGGTGGGGTTCATGCCGGCACCCTTGACCTGCTTGATCAGGGAGGACATGAAGGCCTGCTGACGCTTCATCCGGCCGATGTCCGAGCCGTCGCCGATGCCGTGGCGCAGCCGGACGTAGTCCAGGGCGGCCTGTCCTTCGACCTTCTGCTCGCCCTTCGGGTAGAGCTGCTTGCCCTTGTGGCCGAGGTTGGGGTTGAGGTCGCCCTCGAAGATGGCGTTCGGCAGGCAGACGTTGACGCCGCCGACGGCGCTGGTCATGGAGGCGAAGCCGGAGAAGTTGACCACGATGGTGTGGTCGACCCGGATGCCGGTGAGCTTCTCGACGGTGTTCTGGGTGCAGGCCGGGTTGCCCTGGTCGGTGTTGCCGACCGAGAAGGCGCTGTTGAACATCACGCCGCTCTGCTGCTTGGTCCACTTGCCGTTCGGCAGCTTGCACGCCGGGATGTCGACCAGGGCGTCGCGCGGGAAGGAGACGCCGACGGCGTGCTTGTGGTCGGCGTAGACGTGCAGCAGCATCGTGGTGTCGGAGCGGGCGCCGCCGTCCTCGCCGCCGCCGAGGTCGCGGTTGCTGCCGTCGCGCGAGTCCGAGCCGATCAGCAGGACGTTGATCGGGGTCCGGCCCTGGGCGTCGGGGGCCGCGGCGGGCGGGCGGTCCGCACTCAGCTGGTCGTTGCCGAAGAACTGGATGTTGCCGTTGAGCTTGAGGTAGACGGCGCCGCCGGCGGCCGCGACCAGCGCGACCGCACCGACCGAGATCCAAGCGATGTACTTCTTCTTGCTGCGCGGCTTCTTGCGGCCGCGGGCGGCCGCGCGGCCGCCGCCGGGCGGTGGGGTGCCGGGACCACCGGCACCGCCGCGGCCCTGGGCGCGGCGGGCTTCGGCCCGACCGCCGCTGCGGGGCTGGTCGCCCCCGTCCTGCTCGGGTCTGCGGCGGCGCTGGCCGACCACGCTGGGCGAGCCGGTGGATGGGGCGTCGTCACGGTACGGCGCGTCGTCACGGTAGTCGCCGCCCTGGTCCGGGGCGTCGTCACGCCACCAGCCGGCGTCCTGGTCGGACGCCCCCGCCCTCTGGCCTGCCATGCGTACACCCTTCACCGACGGCAGCAACACGAAGCCTCAGCAGCACACCGTGTGCAGTACCGACGCGTAGAACTTCTGCGGAGCATATAAAGGCATCATTCTGGAGTCACGGGCCGGGCCTGAGATGGGCATGAGATGACCGTCTCAACCGGATCCGCGAGCGGCTCCAAGGGCCGTCAGCCCTCGAAGAAGTCCTCGAAGAGCTCTTCCGCGACCTCGCCCAGGACCAGCCCGCCGACCAGACCGGCCGCGGCGCCGGCGGCCGCCGACCCGAAACCGTGCCCGCCGTGACCGTGGCCGCCGTCGTGACCGTGACCGCCGTGGCCGCCGTGGCCGTGCGCGCCGTAGCCGGCGGCCACCTGCTGGAGCCAGCCCTCGAGCACGGCTGTGAGGTCCTGGTCGCCGGCCGTGTGCTCCAGCCGGTGGCGGTGGATGACGTCGCCGCCGCGCTTGTCGAACTCGAGCACCACCTCGGTCCCGGTCTCGCCGGTGAGGAAGGTCAGCTCGACGGCCTTGCAGACACCGGCGTACTGCGGCGCCGCCGCGAACTCGATCTCCTGGTAGAACGGCAGCCGCTGGGCGCTGTCCCGGATGTGCCCGGCCTCCAGGTCGGCGCTGTGCAACCGGAAGCCGAGCGCCGTGAAGGCGTCCAGGACGCGCTGCTGCACCGGCAGCGGTGCCACCCCGAGCGGGTCGGCGTCGCTCTTGTCGCGGGCGCCGCTGATCTCCAGCTCGGTCCGCACGCCGACCGCCATACCGGGCAGCTGCCAGCCGGCGAAGCTGGTGATCGGGGTCTCGTACGGGACGGTGACGCTGAACGGGACGGACCGTTGCTCGCCCGCCGCGAGCCGGAACGGGGCGCTGACCGCGAACCGGGCGAACGCGGAGAGCCCGGTGTGCTCGCCCTCCTCGTGCTCGACCTCCACCCGGCCGACCAGGGTCAGCGTGATGCCGGTGATCTCCGCGTCCTGCGTCCCGCCGACCAGGTGCACCTGTCCTTGGAGCGACCCGCCGGGCCGGACGACCGGCGTGGACAGGACGGTGTCGACGGTGGGACCGCCGACTCCGAGCGCGCCGAGCAGCTTTTTGAACACCATGGGGTCTGACTCCAGGACGGGACGGAAAGCGGACAGGGACGATCGGAAAAACGCAGCCCGCGCCGGGGCGGTTCCCGTCACCTGTGTCAACGGATCGGGGAGGACTCTACGTTCGGTCCGGCCGACCCCGTCCTGGGAAGGGGCCCGGCGGGTGGCCGGACCGCGCCACCGTCCCCGGTACGACCGCCGGGGGCGGCCCCTGCGGACCCCGGGCGTCAACCCGGACAGGGGCCACCACCCGGAGGGGGGATCCGATGTCGAAAGTTGACCCGCGAGTCAGTTGTAGGATGACCGGGCAATCACTTGTAGGATGACTGCTGATCATCCGCGTACGCGCGGACGCGTACCCGCCGACCCACCCAGGAAGGACCCGCCCGTGACCGGCAACGACGGACTGCAGGCCGCCGGCCGACGTTCCCTGGTGGACGCCGCGATCGAGCAGCTCCGCGAACAGCTGAGCGCCGGCGCCTGGCCGGTGGGGTCGAAGATCCCGAGCGAGCACGAGCTGGCGGAACGGCTGCAGGTCGGCCGGAACACCGTGCGGGAGGCGATCCGGGTGCTGGTGCACGCCGGCATGCTGGTCTCCCGGCAGGGCGAGGGCACCTTCGTCCGGAGCACCAGCGACCCCGCCGCCGTCCTGCGCGGCGTGCAGCGCTCGGGGGTCCGGGACGTCCTGGAGGTTCGGGCCGCCCTGGAGGCCGAGGCCGCGCGGCTGGCCGCCGTCCGGCACACCCCGCAGGACATCGCCCGGATGCGGGCGGCCCTGGCCCGGGAGGCCGAGGTGCTGGCCGCCCACCCCGAGCGGGCCGGCCGCGAGGCGACGGTCGAGCACGACCTGGAGTTCCACACCGCCGTGGTCGAGGCCGCGCACAACCCGGCGCTGACCGAGGTCTACCGGTACTTCGGCGCCTCGGTGCGGGAGTCGATGCGGGCCGCGTTCGGCGACCACGAGATGCCCGAGGTGGTGATCGCCACCCACGAGGAGCTGGTCGCGGCGATCGAGAGCGGCGACCCCGAGCGGTCCGAGGCCGCCTGTCGCGCGCTGCTCGCGGAGCCGTCGGCCGCCGTGGAGCAGCTGCTCGCCGCCATCGCCGCCCGGAAGTGAGGCGGGGCCGTCCCGGCCTCCCCCGATCCCCTTCGCCGCAGTCCTCCCCGTCGCAGAGAGAGCACCACCTCATGTCGGTCACCCGGGCCCAGCAGCCGGTTGCCATTCCCACGGTCCGTACCCGCACCAAGCTCGCGCACCCCGCGCTCTTCCTGACCGGCATCGTGCTGGTCGCACTGAACATGCGGGCCTGCCTCGCGGCGGTCGCCCCGGTGCTCGGGGAGATCCAGCAGACCTTCCACCTGTCCGCGACCGCGAGCGGGCTGATCACCACCGTGCCGGCCCTGTTCCAGGGCGTCGGCGCGCCGCTCACCCCCCGGCTGACCCGGCGGTTCGGCACCGAGCGGGTGGTGCTGGGCGCGGTGCTCACGCTGGGCGCCGGCGTGCTGCTGCGGGTGCTCCCCTCGGCGCTCGCGCTCTACCTGGGCTGCGTGGTGATCGGCGTGGCGATCGCGGTCCTGAACGTGTCGATGCCGGGCCTGGTGAAGCGGGAGTTCCCGGCCCGGGCGGCCGCCGCCACCGGCCTGTACTCGACCGCGACCCTGGTGGGCGCCACCATGGCGGCCGCCTCCTCGGTGCCGCTGGAGCGGGCGCTCGGCGGCGGTTGGCAGGCCTCGCTCGGCGCCTGGTCGCTGCTGGCCGTGGTGGCGGCGCTGGCCTGGCTGCCGCAGGTGCTGCGGCAGCGGCAGGCCGCGGGAGCGGCGGCCGCCGCCCGGCCCGCGGCACCCGACACGACGGCCGGTCCGGCTGCCCCGGGCGGCCGGACCGCCGACGGGATCTGGCGCTCCCCGCTGGCCTGGCAGATCAGCGCCTTCATGGGGATCTCCTCGCTGCTGGTCTACGTCCTGGTGGCCTGGCTGCCGACGATCCTGGCCGACCACGGGATGGACCGCGGCGAGGCCGGCCTGGTCTTCGCCTTCTCCAACCTGCTCCAGGTGGTCGGCGCGTTCCTGGTGCCGCTGCTGGCCGGCCGGATGACCCGGCAGCGCGGCCTGGCCGTGGCGATGGCCGCGCTGAACGCGGCGGGCATCGCACTGCTGCTGCTCGCTCCCGTCCCCGGGGCCTGGGCCGCGGCCGCCGTGCTCGGGGTCGCGCAGGGCGGCTCGTTCGGGCTGGCGCTGGCCTTCATCGTGCTGCGGACCGACACCCCGGCGGGGGCCGCCCGGCTGGGCGGGATGAGCCAGGCCGTCGGCTACCTGGTGGCGGCCTCCGGGCCGGTCGGTGCGGGGGCGCTGCACCAGCTGACCGGCGGCTGGACCGTGCCGCTGGCGCTGATGCTGGTGCTGGCCGGCGCGGCCGCGGTGGCGGGCTGGGGCGCGGGGCGCAACCGCACGCTCTGAGACGGCCCCGGTCGCCGGTCGCATGAGCCGGCAGCCGGGTCAGCCGGCAGCCGGATGCGACGGCGGCCCGTACGGGCGCCGGGTGAGCCGGCAGCCGTACGGGCCGAGCAGGTCTGGCAGGCCGGGCTCAGTCCTCCGCGACGAGGGTGAACCCGGCCAGCTTCACCGAGGCGAGCACGGTGGCGCCGAGCGCGACCAGCACCAGCAGCGGGACGGCGGTGCCGAGGGCGACGTCGGCGCTGATCACGCCCTCGCCCGCGACGGCCCGCGCGACCGACAGCCCCCACTGCTGGATGCTCAGCGTCCGGGCGCCCTCGACGTAGTTGCCGACCAGGCTCTCCCAGATCAGCGCGTAGCCGAGACCGGCCACCACGGCGTGCCGGGTGACCACGCCGAGCAGCAGGAACACAGCGCTGTAGACGGCTCCGGAGGCCAGCGCGCCGACCGCGTAACCCACCGCCAGGCCGTCCTGGGTGCCGTAGATGATCAGTCCGGCCAGCAGGGTCGGAAGGGCGGCGAACGCCCAGGTGGTGGCGACCGCCACGGCCAGCTTGGTGGTGATGATCTGCCAGCGCGGGAGCGGCTTGGCGAGCAGGTAGACGATCGAGCCGTCGTCGATCTCGGTGGCGATCGCGCCGGTGCCGACCACCAGGCCGAGGATCGGGACCAGGGTGCCCAGCGCGAGCTGGCCGAGGATGGTGGCGGCCAGGTCGTGGCGGTCCTGGCCGGAGCCGCGGGCGATCAGCGAGATCGCCAGCAGCACGACGGGGACCACCAGCAGCAGGACGCCGCGGCGGCGGCCGAGCAGACCGCGCACGGTCAGCCTGGCGACGGTCGGGTTCACGATGGGTTCCAGCCCTTCTGGCGGGTGTTCGGACGGCCGGTGGCCGGTGGAGGCCGGTGGAGGCCCGGGTCGGCGGCGCTACGGGCGGGGCCGCGACGGCCTCCGGGCTCGGGCGACGGCGTCCGGGGTCAGGAGGAGACGAGGTAGGAGAAGACGCTCTCCAGCGACTCGTCCGCCGGGGAGACGGTGTACAGCCGGATGCCGGCCTGCCGGGCGACCTCCGGGAGCAGGGTGGTGAAGCCCTGGAAGTTGACCGCCTGGATCCGCAGCGCCTTCTCCCGCGGGTCGAATTCGATCCCGGCGGTGGAGCCGTCGGCGATCAGCGCGGCGGCGAGCCGGCGGTCGTCGCTGGAGCGCACCAGGTAGCGGTGCGGCCGGTCGGTCATCAGCCGGCGGATCCGGCGGAAGTCGCCGGAGGCCGCGTGCCGGCCGGCCACCACGACCTCGATGTGGCGGGCGAGTTGCTCGACCTCCTCGAGGATGTGCGAGGAGAACAGGACCGTGCGGCCCTCCGCGCCGAACCGGCGCAGCAGTTCCATCAGCTGGAGCCGCTGGCGCGGGTCCATCCCGTTGAAGGGCTCGTCGAGCAGCAGCACGGCCGGGTCGTGGACCAGCGCGGACGCCATCTTGACGCGCTGCTTCATGCCCTTGGAGTAGGTTCCGGTCCGGCGGTCCTGGGCCTGCTCCATCTCGACCAGGGCGAGGGCGCGGCGGGCGGCCGCGGCGGGGTCGGCCAGGCCGTGCAGTTCGGCGTTGGCCAGCACGAACTCCCAGCCGGTCAGGTAGTCGTACATCGACTCCCGCTCGGGCACCAGGCCGATCTGCCGGTACACCTGCTGGTTGCGCCAGATCGGTGCGCCGTCGAGGGTGACCGCGCCGGCCGAGGGGCCGAGGAAGCCGCTCATCATGTGGATGAGGGTGGACTTGCCGGCGCCGTTCGGGCCGAGCAGGCCGGTGACGCCGGGGCCGATCTCCATGCTGATGTCGTTGACGGCCACGACGTTGCCGAACCAGCGGGAGACCTTGTCGATCGTGATGACGGCCATGACGGGCTCTCAGATCTTCCGGTAGCGGCGGAGCAGGGACAGGTAGGAGAGGGCCACCAGCACGGCGATCTCCACGCCGAAGACCACGACGGCGAAGGTGTTCGGCGGCGGGACGGCGCCCTCGCCGAGGCCGAAGAGCCGGTTGGTGACGGTCTCCACCAGCAGGTCCGGGGAGATCGCCACGACCCAGCCGGCCGCGTCGGGGCCGCCGCCGGGGGCCCGGGAGATCTCGTAGACGATGGTGGCCATGACGTTGGAGACCACCAGCACGCCCATGATGGCCGCGACCCCGAAGCCGCGCCGCGGGGTGGCCGCGGCGATCAGCAGGGCGATCGCCGCGTAGAGCACCGCGTACAGGGCGGCGGTGGCCAGGCCGTAGAGGAAGTGCGCGGTGTTGGTCCCGAACGGCAGCTTGCCGAGCACCGCCCCGAGGTAGAGCACCAGCAGCGGGACGGTCATCAGGACCATCATCGCCGCCGTCATCGCGGCGAACTTGGCCCGGACGTAGTCGCCCCGGGTGATCGGCCGCGAGAAGTAGAGCGGGACGGTGCTGTGCCGCAGGTCCCGGGACATCAGCACCGGCGCCTGGGCGGCCAGGAAGATGGTGGTCAGCAGGCCGAAGCTGCTGAGGAAGCGGTGGTAGTCGACCAGCAGGTGCTTCTGGCCGGTCACGATGGTGATCGTGACGATCATCAGGGCGATCCCGCCGAGGACCGCCAGGATCAGCATCGGCAGCACCTTCGAGCGGCCGGAGCGGCCGAGCCCGTACGCGGCGCGCAGGCTCTGCACGAACAGCGAACGGGTGGCGTACGTGCGGCCGAGCCGGGGGCCCTGGTAACCGCGGTAGCCGATGTTGTGGATGACGCCGCTGTCGGGCGCGGTCCGCGGCTCAGCGGGCGACGACATCGGGGGCACCTCCTGCCTGCTGGTCGGCGGCTCCGGCGAGCGCGTCGGCGGTTCCGGTGGCTCCGGCGGTACCGGCGGCCGGGGTGGCTCCGGCGGTACCGGCGGCTCCGGCGGTGAAGATCTCGGCGACCCGGTGGCGGCGCTGTTCGAGCCGGACCAGGCCGAGGCCGAGACCCGCGACGGTGTCGCGGATGGTGTCGTAGGTGTCCTCGCCGGCCATCTCGACCAGCAGCAGCCGGGCGCCGTCCGGGCGGACGGTGAGACCGGCGGCGGTGAGCCGCTCGCTCACCGCGCGGTCGGCGTCCAGGGTCAGGTCGTCGGGGTGGTCGGTGACCTCCACCGCGAGCAGCTGGGTGGCCTCGGTGAACGAGGCGGTGGAGGACGAGCGCAGCAGCCGGCCGCCGTCGATCACCACCAGGTGGTCACAGGTGCGTTCGAGCTCGCCGAGCAGGTGGGTGGTGACCAGGACGGAGATGCCGAAGTCGGAGTGGATCCGGCGGATCAGCGCCAGCATCTCGTCCCGGCCGACCGGGTCGAGGCCGTTGGTCGGCTCGTCGAGCAGCACCAACCGTGGGTCGTGGACGAGCGCCTGGGCCAGCTTGACCCGCTGCTTCATGCCGGTGGAGTAGCCGCCCATCGGGCGGTAGCGCTCCTCGTACAGGCCGACGTGGCGCAGCGTGTCCGCGGTCCGCTCGCGGGCCGCGGCGGCGGGCAGGCCGGACATCCGGGCCATGTGGACGACGAACTCGGTGGCCGAGACGTCGGGCGGGAGGCAGTCGTGCTCGGGCATGTAGCCGACCAGCTCGCGGATGGCCGGGCCCTCGGTGGCGATGTCGAGGCCGAGGACCTGCCCGGTGCCGGAGGTGGCCGGGGCGAGCCCCAGCAGGATCTTGATGAGTGTGGACTTGCCCGCCCCGTTCGCCCCCACCAGTCCGACCACCCCGGGCTGCACCTCCACGGTGAGCTGATCGAGAGCGGTGACCCGGGGGAACCTCTTGGTGAGGCCGTCCGTCTTGATGACAGTGGACACGTCCACCAACGTAGTGGGCGGCCCGTGCCCCGGGCATGAGCTGGGATGCTGAGCCCGGAGTCGTCCTCCAGGATGACGTCGGCCGGGCCTGCCCCTAAGGGCGGGCCCGGCCGCTGCCGTCGGGTCAGGCCAGCAGGTCGGCCTGGAGCACCGCGACCTGCCGGAAGGCCTGCTCGGGGACCCCTGCGGGGTTGGTCATCACGATCCGGACCACCACGTCGCCCGCCGCGAGGTCGGCGGCCTCGGCGACCGGGCGGCCGTTCGCCTTCTGCTCACCGGCGCGGGCCTGCGAGGCCACCCCGCCCATGGACGCGAAGACCAGGTCGGAACGCTTGAGCGGGCCGGTCGCGGTGGGTTCGGTCTTGGTCGAGGACCGCTCGTAGAAGCGGTTGGCCTCGGTGTTGGAGCCGAACCGCAGCAGCCAGATCTCGGTGCGGGTGCCGTCGGGCCCGGTCCAGACCCGCTTGGTGGCCGCCCGGCAGGCGCTCTCCAGCAGGGCCGCGGTGACCTTCGGGGCGTTCTTGTCGCCGGCCGCGTAGTCGTTGCACTCGGCCCAGGTGCCGGCGGGGACGGCGCCGGTTGCCGGGCTGCCGGTGGCGGTCGCGGTCGCGGTCGCGCCGGGGGTACCGCTCGGGGCGGGGCTCGCGGAGGGGCTGGTGGAGGCGCTCGGGGCGGCGGAGCCGGCGGCCGCCGGTGCGGGCTCCTCGAGGCGGGCCCCGGCGGGCGCGGGCAGCAGCAGCTGGCGCAGGTCCGCGAAGTGCCGGTGCAGGTCGGCCTTGGCGGGCTCGGCCTTGCCGGAGGGGAGCGGAGGCAGCGTCAGCTGCGGGAAGGCGTAGCGACCGTCGTTGGGGGTCCGCAGGCCGGGCAGGCTGGTGCGGTCCGGGAGGGTGACGGCGACGGCGGTCGCGGTGGCGGTCAGCACCAGGATCAGTGCGGCGCCGCCCCAGCGCAGCAGCTTCGCCCGGCGGGGCGCCGAGGCCTGCTCGGCCAGCACGGCCTCGGCCGGCAACGACCAGGCGTCCAGGGTGGGTTCGCCGAGTTGGGCCGGGGCGGCCCAGGGGTCGGCCGGCGGCTGCTCGCGATCGACCGCCGGCTCGGTGGGCCCGTCGGCGGGCCGGCGGTCCGACTCGGGTGCGGTGGTGTCGGTCATACGGACGCTCCAGGGCGGGCCAGCCGGTCGAGCTGCTGGGTGAAGAGGGTGACGACCTTGTCCTTGGGCAGCGGCGCGACCCCCTCGACCCGCGCCACCACGCGGAGGTCACCCTCGGCCGCGGAGCAGGAGAGGGTGTCGACCAGGGAGCCCGGCGGCATGTACGGCAGGTAGCAGTGCGCCTCGGCGTGGCCGGGCACCTCCGGCCCGACCCGGAACAGTCCGGAGTCCGAACCGAGCGCCCCGGCCCATGCGTTGTCGGCCTTGACCGCCTCCTGGTGGTACTGCAGCAGCCAGACCGTCACCACCAGGCCGGAGTCGGTGGACACCATGCTGCGGACGCCGCCGCCCTTGAGCGGGGTGTCCTCCCAGACCTTGCGCACCATGTCCTGGAGCTTCGGGGGCAGGGCCCGGACGTCGTCCTCGACCCACGCCTTGCGCTGCTCGTCCGTCAGCTCGGTGTCGTTGCCGTACGCGCCGGAGTCCGGCCCCAGGTGGTAGCCGGCGGGGACCGGGAGCAGCAGATCGCGCATCGAACCGAAGTGGCTGCCGTTGGACTTGGCGCCGAAGGAGGGGCTCGGGGAGGCGGTCGCGGTCGGCGCCAGGGCGGCGACCGCGGTGGCCGGGGCGTCGTCGTAGCGGACCTTGATGATGCCAAGGCCCAGCCCGACACCGACCAGCGCGGCGGCCACCACGGCGGCGCCGGCCCGCACGGCGAAGCCGGCACGGGAGGCGGTGCGGGGGGCGGCGGCCGGGTACGGCTCGGCGGGCGGCTCGGGCCGCGGCTCGGTGGACGGGGCCGCGAACGGGTCGGCGCCGGCGGGTGCGGCCGGGGCCGCCTCGGGGGCCGGAGCCGGGATCGCTTCCGAGGCCGCTTCCGGGGCCGCTTCCGGGGCCGTGGTCGGGGCGGGCGACGGCTCGGCCGTCGCAGGGTTCACTGCGGACTCACTCATACCAGCCGCTCCCACTGCAGCTTGGCGAGGGCCTTGAGCTCATCGCCGTTGACCTGGGTCGGGGAGTAGACGGAGATCACCATCGCCACGTTTCCGCGCCGGGCCACCGCCTCCCCGAGGTAGTACTTCTCGGTGCTCTCGGCGTACGTGTACTGCTTGTCGCTCGCGCTGTACGAACCGTTGATGGTGCCACCGTCCAGCGGCTGAGCGCCCGCCTGGGTGTCACCGACCAGCGAGACGGCCGACTGGCTGGAGTCCTCGTCGAACTGGACCAGTTCGACCAGGTACTTGGTCTCGCCCTTCTTCCAGGCGAGGAAGGCGTCGCGCTTGAAGCCCTGCTGGACCAGCGCCCGGAACTCCCGGTCGGCGCGGCCGTAGGACAGCGCCTTCTCACCGATCGACATCCAGCCGGAGTCGTCGCCGTAGCCGTAGTCGTCCCAGTTCTCGGCGCCGTCCGGCTTGCTGATCATCAGCTTGCGGAGGTCTCCGTCGACCGCCAACGGCTTGGGCTGGGCGGCCGCGACGGCCTGCTCGTCCAGGGTGGTGGCGGGGTAGTGCGGCGCGCCGACCTGGAGCGGGGGCAGCGGCGTCGGCGGGCGGCTCGCCTGGATGGCGTAGCCGCCGACCGCGCCCAGCAGCGGGCCGAGCAGCACGGCGGCGAGCAGCAGCCGGCCGGTGCTGATCCGCCGGGCGGCGGGGGCCTGCTCGGGGTCGGCCTCGGGCGCCTGCTCGGGACCGGCGTCGGAATCGGTGTCCGGGGCGGGTGCGGCGGCCTGCTCGGTGGCCGGCTCCGGGCTGTGGTCCGGTGCGGTGGCCGGTGGTGCGGCGGGAGCCTCGGGAACCGGGGGCGGTTCCGGGGTCTCGGTGGTCACGGGGTGCTCCTGGGCAGGTGAGGTCGCATCAGGGACGGGATCCGGCCGCTCGGCCGGCTGCGGCTCAGCCACCGGAGCCCAGCCGCTCGCGCTGACGCCTCATCGCGTCCGCCAGCAGGGCCTTGTCCGGGGTGCCCTTCACGTAGACGGTGACCTCGTACTCGACGTCGCCGACGAAGGAGACACCGAGCATCTGGCCGGTCCAGGCCTCCTGCTCGGGCTTCATCATGATGCCGCGGGCGGCGCCGTCGCCGTCCACGTCGAAGGTGTCGCCGGTGTCGAAGGTCATGCCCTTGGCGAACTCCTTCGCCATGTCGCGGTTCTTGAACCGCATCATCCGGACCTCGACCTCCTGCTTGCCGTCGGCGGTCCGGTAGCGCCGCTCGGCGGCGTCGTCCTGGTAGCCGTACGACTTCAGGATGCGCGGCATCTCGTCGGCGTTGCCGAACTCCTTCGACACCTCGTCCGTGCTCAACTGCACGCCGTCGGAAGAGCCGTAGGACTCGGCGCCGTCCGGCATCGGGATCAGGAAGAAGCGCAGGTCACCGCCGTGCTTGTCACCGTTGACGGTGCCGTGCAGGGTGCTGCTCGGCTTCGGCGCGGGCGGCGGCGGGGTGCTGGCGGACGGGGTCGGCACCGAGGTCGGGGTCGGGCTCGCCGAGGCCGACGCCGTGGGCGCGGCGGTGGGCGCGGCGGCGACGGCACGCGGCGCGGTGTCCGGCTTGCCGACGGCGACCGTGACGGCGGTGCTGGTGGCGGTGACGACCAGCAGGCCGGCCACGGCGAGCGCCACCCGGGCGCCGCGGTTCAGGCCGCGCGAAGGCTGCGGGGCGGCGGCGTCACCGTCGAGGGCCGCGGCGTCGAGGAGGGCGGGGTCGAGGGGATCGACGGGGTGCGCCGGGTCGGCGGGGGCCGGTGCAGGGTCCGCCTTGTCGAGGGCCACCGGCTGCGGAGCGGGCGCCGGGGCCACCGGCGGCGCGGGCCGCTCGGCGGCTGCCGATCCGGTGTCGTCAGGGCTGTCTTCGGGCACGGTCAAGGGACTCCCCCCAGGTAGAACGGACTGTGCCGCGCTCGCACCTGGTGCTCCGAAGTCACCCCCCAGCGACTCCCGCAAAACCGGCCGACACGCGTGTCAGCTGGAATTATGAGAGCGCGCCGAGCCCGCCAACAACCGGGTTCACGAGCGAAGTCGTGCCATTGGGACATCAATCGGACACGTCGTGATCGAACCGCAATCGGGCGGCCACACCGTGGCCGCCCGACCGTTGCCCGCCCCGCCGGACAGGGAATCAGCCCAGCTGGGCGAGGCCCTCGGTGGCGATCCGTTCGAAGACCGCGAGGTCGTTGGCGAAGATCGAATCGGCCACCGGCCAGTGGATCACCAGCTCGGTCATGCCCAGCTCGCGGTAGGTGCCGGCCCAGTCCACGAAGGCGTCCAGCGAGGCGAGCGGCTTCTCCGCCGTCGAGCCCTGGAGCAGCACCTTCTCCAGCTCCGACACGTCCCGGCCCTGTGCCTCGCAGGCGGCGGTGAGCTTGGCCAGCTGCCCGGCGATCACCGCGGGCGCCTGCTCCACCGGCACGTCCGCCGGGCCGCGCGGGTCGCCGTACGTCACCCAGCCCTGTCCGTGCTCCGCCGCCAGCCGCAGCCCGCGCGGCCCGGTCGCGGCCACGTAGAACGGCACCCGGGGCCGCTGCACGCAGCCGGGGATGTTCCGCGCCTCGACGGCCGAGTAGTACCGGCCCTCGCGGGTGGTCGCGTCGGTGGTCAGCAGCTCGTCCAGGAGCGGCAGGAACTCGGCGAACCGGTCCGCCCGCTCCTTCGGCGACCACGGCTCCTGACCCATCGCGGTCGCGTCGAAGCCGACCCCGCCGGCGCCGATGCCGACCGTCAGCCGCCCCTGCGACACGTCGTCGACGGTCAGCAGCTCCTTCGCCAGCGTGACCGGGTGCCGGAAGTTCGGCGAGGTCATGAAGATGCTCCGCCCCGACGACGAGCCCCACCAGCAGACCGCCATCGACTGATCCGCACGCATCCGGGCACCTCGCCGACCCAGTGAGGCGAGGTGCCCGCCCCACCGCATCCGGCTCAGCGTCGCGCCCACTCCCCGGCCGTGTGAAGCCCGGACCGCCGCCTTCTGCACCGCATCTCCGGCACCGCCTAACCGGCATTCGCCCGGACCATCACCCGTAACCCCGCCGCCTGTCCCGACAGAAATCCGGAGACCCCGTGCCCGCCCCGCAGCACCCCCGCGACATCTTTCCCGCCGTTGCCGAGAAGGGCGCCAAGAGCGGTAGGCTGATCGGCCGTCTGCTCCGCGCGTTCGGTAACTCTGCTCCTGGCGGAGCCAGTTGTACCCAGTCTCCGACACTTCGCGCGGGTCTGGGGTCCTCCGCCCCAGGGGTGGCGGAGGAGGCCCGGCGCGAGGGCGCGCCAGGCCAGGAGGTCCAGGCCGCGGGCGGCCTGGACGCGGAGAAGCTCGACGCGCTGCAGCGCGACATCCTCGCGCGTGTCCGCGCCGACCAGCCGAGCACCGAGACGCCCGCCGTCGTCGATGACGAGAGCGTCCGCGCCGCCAGTTCCGCGTTCCTGCACGAGAACACCGCAGCCCTCGACGTCCCGAAACTGAACACTCCCGAAGGCGCCCAACCGATGCCCAAGGGCAAGCACCGCAAGCACACCGGAACCCGCCGTACAGAGCGGGTCGGCCCGGTCGGCTTCACGGAGCGGAACTCGTCGAGCTGAGGGACGCCGCCGTGCGCCACGGCTACAAGGACACGATCTCCGGGTACCTCGGCGACATCGCGCTCGCGCTCATCCGGGGCGAGTTCACCGTCGACCTGCCTCTGCACACCGACCGACTCGCCCTCCAGGAGTTCCGGGCCGAGGTCCGCCAGGAGATCAACGCCATCGGCAACAACATCAGCCAGCTCACCCACGTACTGCACCGCGACGACCGCGTCGAACCCGACATCGGCGAACGCCTGGAACGCCTCGAAGGGCTGCTGACCGACATCGCCCGAGCCCTGCTCATACCCACGACCCCGACCGGCCTCGAAGAAGGAGGTGCCAGCGCGTGATCCCCTCCATCAAGGCCCCCGGCGGCAACACCCGCGGCCTGCTCGCCTACCTCTACGGGCCCGGCCGCCACGACGAGCACGTCGACCCGCACATCGTCGCCTCGTTCAGCCCGCTCGGCCTGCGCGATCCCGGCCGCGACCCGGACGCCACCCTCACCCAGCTCGCCCGGATCCTCGACGAGCCGGTCAACCTGCACAACAGCGGCTTCGGGAAGAAGGCCACCGACCACGTCTGGCACTGCCCCGTCCGCGCCGCCCCCGGCGACCGGTACCTCTCCGATGCCGAGTGGGGCGAGATCGCCCGCCGCATCGTCCACGCCGTCGGCATTGCTCCTGACCATGACCCGCACGGCTGCCGTTGGATCGCGGTGCGCCACACCGACGACCACGTCCATATCCTCGCCACCACCGTCCGCGAGGACGGCCGCGGACGGCAACGCCCTCACCGTCATGATCGCGGCCCTCGTGTGGGCGGCAATCCTCACCGGCCGCTGGCACCAGGCCACGCCCAGCAGGCCCACGCCGCCCGGCAGGCCGTCCAACACCTTCAGGCCGCCTACGACCAGGCCGCCACCGACCAGCTCGCCGCCCTCATCCACCGCCAGCCGACCAAGGAGATCACCAACACCCTCGCCGGCGATGTCCGCTCCGCCGTCCCCGACCACGCGAAGCGCATCCTCGCCGACCCCAACTGGCCCGCCCTGGCCACCGTCCTCGCCGACGCCAAAGCCCTCGGCCACCAGCCTCGCCAACTCCTCCAGGAGGCAGCCGCCCGCCGCGAACTCACCACCGCCCGCCTGCCCGCCAAGGTCCTCCTCGGCCGCATCCAGCACACCAGCCGCAACCCCAGCTACAACTCCGCCGCCGAAGCCGCCCGTATACGCGCAGCCACAGCGCTCTCTCCTGGCCAGCGGCCCACCCCCACCACTCCCACCACCCCCACCACTCCCACCACCCCGGCCAGCCCGGCCGCACCGCCCGCCGCACCTCAGCGCCGAACCCGCTGAACCCTCCCTGGCCGCGGCGTCCACGCGCCTGGCCGACCCACATGCCGGGCCACCGAGCCGGCGTTATGCGTCGAACCAGCAGTCGCCGATTGTGGGCGCATGGCTTACGCGCCATCAGGATCTGAAACCCGTTGACCTTAAAGATTCCTGCGTAAATACTGAGAGTCCGTATGCGGATCGGGGTGAAGTGCTTCGGCTCCGCTCGCGCCCCCGTTGTAACCGGGGGAAGGCCGCCGCCCAGGGGGACCGGCGTCGCGGTCGAGTGGTCGGCATGCACGTGCCGGGGGGCTTGTGTGCCGGCTCATGCGCGCGCATGCCCTGAATCAGGGGATCCCGTTCGTGAAAATGCCAATCCTCCGCGCCCGCTATCGGGTTCGGAGAGTTCTGCCACGGCTACTGATGGTCACAGCGATGGTGACTACCGGAGCGCTGGGGGCGTCGAACGTCCAGGCGCTGGCGGCGGATCCGCCGGCCGACCAGCCCTCTTCCGTGGACGCCGTTCAGTACCGCCAGGACCAGTGCCTGATGTCGGGTGTGCTGCGGCTGGGCGGCCCGGCCATGAAGCAGCTGGCCGCGACCGCGCTCGACGGCACGCCGGCCCAGTTGCACGCCGCGGCGGACACTGACACCCGCAACCACAGCACTCCGCTGCACGACGCCTACGTCGCGGACAACAAGGCCGTGCACGACAAGGCGGACGAGCTGAACGCCCGCCACTTCTCCTGGGAAGCACCGCTGGCCGGCCTGACGGTGCCAGGCGCGGGGGCGGGTTTCCAGTCTGTGGCGGACTTCCAGTGGGCGCCCGGGTCTGGGGGGGATCCGCGCGGGGACTTCTTCGAGCAGACCGGCCTCGGCTCCTGGCTCGGCAAGCGAATGTTCACCACCGAAGGCGACGTCACGAAGGTCGTCACGCCCACACCGTCCGCCGACACGGTCAAGGCGGCCAAGACGCTGGGCGATGCGCGGTACGGCGGGCCGTGGCCGGACGTGAACGATCCGGACTACCTGCGCAAGGCCGGTGAAAACCTGCTCTGGGAGCAGGACAACGTCGGGTTCCTCCTGACACCGGATGACATCCGTCTCTTCCTTCAGTACGGCGGTTTTCCGAGGAGTGCGCCGCAGGCCGGTACGGCCGACTTCCGTGTCGCGGTGGAGGACCTGAAGACGCGGTACGCCTCCTGTGACAGCACCAACCCGGACAGGGTCGATGCCAACAAGGTGCTCGGCCCGCAGGTCCAGGCGGCCACCGCCGAGTGGCAGTCGGAGATCGCCGGCCAGCAGGTGCAGCGCGACACGATCCTCGCCGCGACCCAGAAGGCCACGGCTGCGCTGCAGAACAGCTCGCAGGCTCTTGGCGAGGCGCTGGCGCAGTCCTGGCTGGCCGACCACCTCAGCCGCTGGCAGGGGTACTGGCTGCCGGGCGGCAAGGGCACCCAGGGCCAGGGCCCGATCGTCTACCAGCTGCACAGCTCGCCGGACCAGTGCCTGGACGTGCCGCGCGGCGACGCGACCGACGGCAACGACGTGGAGCTGTGGACCTGCAACGGCGGTGCCAACCAGAAGTGGATACCTGGTTGGGACGGATCGATGGTCAACTTCGCCACCAACAAGTGCCTGGACGTCGTCGGCAGCAACGGGCCGCCGCAGAACGGCACCCGGGTGGAGATCTGGACCTGCAACGGCGGTGCCAACCAGAAGTGGCAGTTCACCACCACCAGCGGCAAGACCCGTCTGCAGCTGGCCAATACGAACCTCTGCATGGACATGAACACCCCGCGCGGCACCTCCGCCTCGCAGGTGTGGGAGTGCAACACCACCTGGCCACAGCAGTTCGACGCGACGCAGGACAACGGCGGAACCGGCACCGGAACGGACAGCCTGGGTTACCCGAAGCCGGCGCAGTTCGATGCGGCGCGGGCCGCGCTGAGCGCTGCCCAGCAGGCGGCGAAGGCGCAGTTGGACATCGCCCGGCAGCAGGCGCCGATCGCGCGTCAGGCGGCGACGGACACCGCCGCCGCGCTGCAGCAGGCGTACGCGATCGCTGATGCCGCCGGTCAGCCGCGCGGGCGTGGTCTGCTGGCCGCGCAGCAGGAGGCTCAGGCGACGTTGGCTTCGGCGGCGGCTCTGGACGCGGTGGTGAAGGCGGCCGAGACCGCTTACAACGCCACGATGGCCTCCGGCGCGGACAGTCAGGCGCTGCAGCAGTTGGCGCAGACCCAGCTGCACGCCGCGCAGGCCGCGTTCCGTACCGCTGCCGCGCAGGCGGCGGCCGACCAGGCGAAGGCCGCGGCCGACGGCGCGGCCCTGCAGGCGACGAGGGCGGCGCAGGCGGCCAAGGACGCGCAGGCGGCGCTGACCACGGTCCAGGCCGCCGAGCAGACTGCGAAGCAGGCGGCGGACACGGCGAAGGCCAAGCGGGCCGCGGCCGAGGCCTCGAAGGCCACCGCGGCGGACGCCAAGGACAAGGCGGTCGCCGCTCAGGCCAAGACCGCTACCGACCGGGCCACCGCGCAGACCAAGGCGGAGGCGGCGAAGACGGCTGCGGACGCTGCGAAGGCGGCCGGGGCCACGGCGGCGCAGAAGCGCAGCGCGGCTCAGACCGCAGACTCAGCCGCGCAGGACGCGCGGCGCAAGGCGTGGGACGCCGAGCAGGCGCACAACGCGCTTCAGGCGAAGGAGGAAGCCGCCAACGCCGATGCCGCGGCGAAGGCGTCGGGTCCCTACGCTCAGGCAGCGAAGGAAGCGGCCACGGCCGCCGCCACGGACGCCACCACCGCACAGACGAACGCCGATCAGGCGTCGAAGGCGGCCGACCAGGCCAAGACCGACGCGCAGACGGCCAATGCCGAGGCGACGCGCGCCGAGGGGGCAGCGGCCAAGGCACAGAGTGACGCGAACGACGCCAACGCCGCCAAGGCGACGGCGGACCAGGCGGTTCGCACCGACCAGCTCGCGGTCGCGGACGCGGGTGTGGCGTCCGGCGCGGCGGCCGCAGCTGCGGCCGGCGCCCAGAACGACGCCGCGACGGCCCAGGCGCAGGCGGATTCGGCGAAGTCGAATGCCTCCCAGGCCTGGGCCCAGACCGGCCAGGCCCAGGCCACCGCCGCTTCGGCGGCAGGCTTTGCCTACGCCACCGCGCAGGCTGCGGGCGCGGCTTCGGCTTCGGCACAGCAGGTGGTCGCGCCGGCCAACGACGCGATCCAGCTCGGCGCTCCGTACCAGGAGAGCGACGCCTCGGCAGGCCTGGCGGTGCTGACCGGTCAGGCGACCAAGACGATCGCTCAGCAGCAGCAGGCGGTCGCGCAGGTCAAGGCCGACCAGGCCAAGCAGGCCGCCGATCAGGCGGCTTCGCTGGCCAACGCCGCGACGGGTGACGCCCAGGTGGCCGACCAGGCCGCCGCACGTGCGGCCGGCTTCGCGGCTACGGCGAAGGGGTCGGCGAGGGACGCCCTGGCCTCGGCCGCCACCGCCGCTCAGGCCCTGGCCGATGCGCTCGCCTCGCAGACCAGGGCGGTCGGCTACGACGCCCAGGCAACCGCCGACGCGGCGGCGGCCACGGCCGCGGCCAAGGGCGCCGCCAGCGACGCGAGCGATGCCCGCACCTCGGCCGTCACGGCCGCGGACGACGCGGACAAGGCGAAGGTCGCAGCCAGCGACGCGCAGTCCGCAGCCGCCGCCGCGCGCAGCGCTGCCGCCCAGGCGGCCAAGGACGCCGAGGCCGCCGCAGCCGCGGCCAAGGACGCCCAGGCCCAGGCGGCCGCCGCCCGCCAGTCCGCGCTCAACGCGGAGAAGCTGGCAGCCGCAGACCAGGAGGCCAAGGCCCGCGCGGACGCGCAGAAGGCCGCCGCAGACCAGCAAGCTCAGCTGAAGACCGGCGGAGCCACCGGAACGCCCAACGTGTTCACCCAGCAAACGGTGACCCCGATCGGCGATCCGACCCCTGACAACGAGTGCAAGCTCAACGGCGCCATGAGCTTCTGCGATGTCACCTTCACGCTCCGGTTCAACGTCCGGATCGACTTCTACACGCGACTCCCACAGGCCGATATCCCTGACCTACCGATTCCCGCGCCGTCCTACAAAATTGTCTGGCTCAGCAGCACCAACACCGAGGTGGACAAGAAGGTCACCCAGCGCTTCACCGAGATCGGAATCTTCTTCAAGCTCGCCAAGGCTGTTATCGAGGCTGCGGCCCAGAGCATCGCCAAGGACGCCGACGAGTGCACTCGTAGTAACCGCACCTCGCCCAGCTGCATGGTGGGGCTGACCTTCCTGCCCGGAGGCAAGGCCGTCAAGGGCGCCGAGATGGCCCTGCAGACAGACAAGGCCATCACCACCGGCGTCGACATCGACAAGGTCCTCGCAGCCGTCAAGGGCGCCGACATCGAAGCCGCCACGGCCTCCCAGCTCACCCGGGAACTGGAGGCAGCCAAGGGCGCGTTCGCCAGTTGCGCGAACAGCTTCCCGGCTGGCACCGCCGTCCTCATGGGCGACGGCACGCGCCGACCGATCGAACAGATCCGCGTCGGGGACACGGTGACGGCCACCGACCCGACCACCGGCGCCACGAGCGCCCAGCGTGTCGAGAACACCATCTACACCCCTGACGACCGCGAGTTCACCGAGCTCACGATCGCGGCGCCGGACGGCACCACCTCCGCCATCACCTCCACCGACCACCACCCCTACTGGTCACAGAACGCCCACCACTGGCGCGACGCCGCTGTTCTGGCCGCAGGCGACACCCTTCGCACCTCCGACGGCCGGACCGTCCGCATCACCGGCGTCCGCCACTGGAAGACCCTCCAGCCCGCCTACAACCTGACCGTCAACAACGTCCACACGTACTACGTCGTCGCAGGCACGACACCGGTCCTGGTGCACAACACCATCTGCCCGGTAAAGATCGTCTACGACAGTGACGAGCTGAGCACGGCGGCTTTCGAGTTCCGGTACAAGTCCGGCTACTGGGAAGCGGACCGCAATGTGGCCGTGGCGAAGGTCCAGGGCGCCGACGGCACAACCCGCCTCGTCTACGGCAACAGCCGCATGTCCGCCAAGGGTGACGTCATCCACGCCGAACAGGAGGTCGTCAACCAGCTGAAGCCGGACGACAAGGTACTGGCCCTATTCACCGACCGGGCACCGTGCCCCGACACCTGCTCGCCGATGTTGAGCAATGAGGAGCGCGTGAAGGGTGCCACCATCACCTACGCCATCCCGTACTCCTCACCGAGCACCCCGGAGGGCAGGCTGCTGAACGAAGCCTGGGCCGACCAGCTCGCTGCTATGGTCCAAAAGGCCAAATCCCGCCGTGGGCTGTAAGGAGTTCTGTCATGTACCCCGAGCGCGTAAGCCGGGAAGCGGAGGAGGAACTCGCCCGTCGAGCCGCCGCCGTGGAGTCCGACCTCCGATTCGTGGGACTGCCTGTCCTCCAACGTGGCGACAGCTGGGCCGGCGGTGACCGCGGCTCGGCGACGTTCGACATCTTCTACGATCCCAGCGACGACGAGTCCGGCGGTGTCTTCGTCTCCTGGCGCTCCAGCAAGGAGATCAAGGAGCTGATCGTGAACTCGCCGCAGCTCGCCGTAGAACGAGCCATCCCGCTCGGCAGCATCACCCTCGAAGCGATGACCGACGCGGTCGAACGGATCCTCGTCAGGGCCGGATGGGTCGTGGACCGGACCCTGATCGGTGTCCACGAGTCGGCCATCAAGATCCGAGGGAAGGCCCCCACCGAGCGCTGACCCACGTAGTTGTCGAAACCCCTGCAGCCGCCTCGCCACACCATGGCGAGGCGGCTGCAGTCATGACCGCCGTGTGGTCCGACGTCTGAGGTTCGGGCCTGCCCAGGGGCATCCTGGGCAGGCCCGACTTGGCCACGGTGGCAGTCTGGTCAGACGAGGAATGCGGCTGCCCGCTCGTCGAGTTCCTGCGCTCCCGGTTCCAGGTGCCGCACGCCTGGTCGATCCCGCCGTTTGCCGGCGTGTTGGGCTTCCAACCGTGCGGAAGTGCCGGCGGGGGCTCCTCCGGACCCCGCCCCGCCCGATTTGTTGGGGTGGCTCAGGCCGGACGGGGAGCGATCGGCCGGGCGCGGTCGAGTAGTTCGCGGACGTGGGGGTTGCGCCGGTGCGGGCGGGTCGCGGAGAGCATCGTGCGGAAGCGGTCGTCGGCCCGGCCTGACTGGACGTGGGGGAAGTCCTCCAGGGCAAGGTTCCAGCCCTGCACGGCTTCCTCCAGCCGTCCGGCTTCGAGCTGCCGTTCGGCGAGCATCGCGCGGTGGCGGACGCGGGCTCGGAGGTACACCGCAGGCCTGACATTCTCGGAGTGCTGGAGGGCCCGGATCGCGCCTTCGCGGTCGCCGAGTTCGTAGTTGACCTGGGCGACGTGGCACGAGAGCGAGGCCGGGTCGTAGGAGCCGTGGGCCTTGGCCTTGGACTCGGCCTGTTCCATCGCGAATTCGGCCCCTCGGAGCATCGCCAGGGCACCGGCGCGGTCGCCGGTCTGGGCGAGGGCGTACGCCTGCTGGCCGGCGAGGAACGCTCGCATCCTCGGTCCGGCCTCGGGTGAGGCGGCAGCGGCGGCGTTCGCGTACCGCAACGCTGGCGCGCCGTGGCCGAGTTCGACGGCCTGGACGCTCATGCCCCGCAGGGTGGTGCAGTAGGTCAGGTGGTCGCCGGCCGCGAGGGCGAGCTCCAGGGCCTCGGTGTAGTAGCTCTGGCCGAGCAGGTCCAGGCGCTCGTCCACGGCCACCGGCACTCGGCGACCAGGGCTGCGAGCTTGCTGTTCGGTGTCCGTTCGCGTGCCGCCATCGCCGCCCCCGGGCCAGGTTTCAAGGGTTTCAAGCATCCGGGGTGTCCCTACCGTGTTCACGCCCAGCGCAGACCTGTTGACTCGATGTCAGGCCGAGCGGGAGCGAGCCCCGGAAACGGCGGACCACCGCGGCTTCACGATCGGCGGCACCGCCCACTAGCTCGTCCATAGCTGACGTAGCGACTGCGGGTGCCGCGCCTGTCAGGGCGGCCCTCTACTCCGCGATGGCTGGTGGGCGGCGTGCTCACGCTGCTGCCTGAGGTGCGCGCCCGCACCCCCTAGGCGCCCCCTGCATCACCGGACACCGGGGGACCTTCCGCATAGGGTCGACGGCATGCGTCTGAGTACCGTGATCCTCCCCATCCACCGATGGAGCGAGGGGCAGAAGATCTGGCGACGAGCCGAGGAACTCGGCTTCCACGCCGCCTACACCTACGACCACCTGTCCTGGCGGAGCTTCCGCGAGGAGCCCTGGTTCGGGTCCGTGCCGACCCTGACCGCGGCGGCGACGGCCACCGAGCGGCTCCGGTTGGGAACCCTCGTAACGTCGCCAAACTTTCGCCACCCTGTGACGCTCGCCAAGGAGCTGATCACGCTGGACGACGTGTCCGGCGGGCGGCTGACGCTGGGCATCGGCGCCGGTGGGGTCGGGTTCGACGCGACGGCGATGGGGCAGGAGGCGTGGTCGCCGAAGGAGCGGGCGGCGCGGTTCGGGGAGTTCCTGCCGCTGCTGGACGAGCTGCTGACCAACGACGCCACGACGCGCGAGGGCACGTACTACTCGGCGGTCGAGGCGCGGAACGTCCCCGGCTGCGTGCAGACCCCGCGTGTGCCGTTCTACGTGGCCGCGACCGGGCCGCGCGGGCTGCGGCTGGCGGCGGAGTACGGGCAGGGCTGGGTGACGTACGGCGACCCGCGCGGGCCGGCGGAGGTGCCGGTGGAGCAGGCGCCCGAGGTGATCGCGCAGCAGATCGAGAAGCTGACGGCGGCCTGCGAGGCCACCGGCCGGGACGTGGCGACGCTGGAGAAGGTGCTGCTCCAGGGCTCGACCGCGGAGAAGCCGCTGCAGTCGGTGGACGCCTTCGTCGACTGGGCGGGCACCTACCGGGACCTGGGCATCACCGAGCTGGTGATCCACTGGCCGGTGCCGGACTCGGTCTTCGAGAACAACCTCGCCGTCTTCGAGAAGATCGCCACCGAGGGCCTCGCCCAGCTGACGTGAGCCGTAGCAGGCTGGGGCTGGTCGTCACGCCCCACAGATGCGGCCGGGTAAACGGCCCCGGCCGCATCAGCACAGATCAGCCGAGCATCGCTCTCTTCAGCTGCGCGGCCGCCGGGCGTTGCCCTCCGGGATTCGCCGAAGGAGGACGCCGAGAGTGGCGCGAGCGCCCCTACGCCGCTGCGCGTCACAGCCAGCACTGATGCAGAAGCAGTCGGTGCAACGGTCGCGCTGTAGAGCAGCGCAGCTGCCGCCGCTGTACTGGGCAGTGCGTGGCGGACCATGACGTCCAAAGCCCCGAACATACGTGTCACCTACCTTGATTGCTGGCCAGCTATCTGCCGGGCCGGCGAACAGGAGATGTCGTCCGGAGGGTTTCCGGCGAGTTCCGGTGCTCTCAGCGGATACGACCCGCCTGGTAGGAAGGCAAGGGACTATGTTCCGGTGATGGTCCGGAAACGCGGAGGTGTGGTGTCGGACGAGGCGGTATCGAGGTTCAGCTCCGCGCTTCGCACCTTGTTCGAGGCTGCTGGGTCTCCTACGTATGCGGAGCTGACCCGCTGGGGCAAACGGCAGCGACACCCGTGGTCACCGTAACCAGCTCGTCGTTCAGCGACTGGCTACACGGCGAATCAGTGCCGCGTGACGGTCAGGCAGTCCTGAATCTCATCGGCGAGTTGGAGGCGCGGGCACACCGGCTGGGGCGTAGGCCCGGACCGGTTGCCTGGGAGCAGTTGCATGCGCAGGCGCCGCTTCAGGGAGGGCGACATCGCTGGTGCGGAGGGCCTCTACGCACTCGCAGCGAAAGCCGGAAACGGCCATGCAGCGCAACGCCTGTCCGAGATCGAGCGGCGGATCCGGTAGCGGCCGGGCACTGACTGGCGAGCGGTGATACGCGTTTCCGCAGGTCAGGCCGCGGTAGGTGAACAAGGCTTGGCCGAGGTCACCAGCGTGCCCAGCCGGATCCGCTCGGTCGCCGTCGCGGCGGCCCTAAGCGTCGGGACCGCCCCGAACCAGGGGGCGTCCCGGAACGACCGCCAGCTCAGGTGGTCGTAGGTGTACGCGGCGTGGAAGCCGAGGTCCTCGGCCCGCCGCCAGATCTTCTGTCCCTCGCTCCACCGGTGGATGGGGAGGATCACGGTGCTCAAGCGCATCCCACCGACCCTACGGGAGCACCTCGCCCGCGCAGTCACGCATCGTCCTCGTTTCCAACCGCTACGGCACGGAGGCGCCGGGCGCGCCCCAGACGGCTTCGAGGTCCGCAGCGACGACGGTGATGCAGGAGTTGGTCAGTTCGATCTCGTGCGCGCAGCCTTCCTCCGCGGGCAGCAGCTCGTCGAGCAGGACGGTGTCGGGCTCCCGGGCGGCGGGGTCCGCTTCGGACCGGCCGACGGAGAACTCCGAGACGCCCCGGTAGCTCAGCGTCAGTCCCTCGTCGTGCTTGGCCGGATGCGGGAGGAAGGAGATCTGCAGGATGCCCGCCCCCGTGGGGGACCACGAGATCCGCTCCAGGGCGAGGTCCTTCACGCAGCGCCGGCCGGTGAAGTCGTAGTGCCCCGGCTGCCGGGCGAATGCGGACGCACCTGCGGGGAGCTCCAGGCCTTGGGCCAGGACCGCCAGGTAGTCGCCCGCGCCCAGCACGAATCCTCTGTCCTCGTCGTCCCATTCGACCTTGACGTACTTCACGTGTCGCATTCCTCGCTGCCGAGCCGGGGTCGCTTCCACCGGTCGCCCTTGATGTTCTCGGTGCCCAGTTTGCCGAGCCGCCCGCTCCCGCGCATGAACTTGACGGCCTTCCCCTTGAGACGGTTCTCGACGCTCGGCGGGACGGCGCCGCCACCGGTACCGTGCTTGTAGAACCACCCGTTGCTGCCGAACAGGCCGAACTCCTCGCCGTTGCGGTACACGTGGATCTCGAAGTCCTGGCCGTGTCCGTGGTCGAACTTGTCCAAGCGCCCGGTGAAGCCCTCGCCGAGGCCGATGGGGGCGCCGAACTGCCCCTTGGGTCGTTTCGGTTTCTTCGCCGCAAGTCCCAGCGGGTCCACCCACACCAGCGGGTTGCTGACGAACGCGTGGTGGTTCGGGTCGGCGTCCAACCCCAGCGGGTCCGGCGAGGCGAACCGGGCGGTCTCGGGGTCGTAGTAGCGGTGGAGGTTGTAGTGCAGCCGACTCTCCGGGTCGTAGTACTGGCCGGGGAAGCGGAGCGGCGTGTAGGTACTGGAGTCCTTCGGGTACGAGGTGACTCCCCAGAGGCTGGAGCGCGCCTGCCAGGCGGTGCTCCCGTCGGGGGCCAGCAGTTGGACGGGAGTTCCCACCAGATCGGTGACGATGGCGAAGAAGCGGCGGTCGACCTCGGCCTGTCCGGCGTCCGCAGGCGCGCTGCCGATCCGCTCGCTCTGGGCGACGGGCTGGAGCCCGTCGTGGTCCCAGGTCAGCGTGTAGGGGCCGGGCAGTGCGGGCCCGTGCGCCGTCTGCTCCACGAGCAACGTGCCGTCCCAGGTGAACTCGGTCCACTCGACGACCCGTTGTCCGTCCGCCTCGAGCCGCTGCTTCGCGGTACGCCGTCCCAGGACGTCGTACCGGTACCGCCAGCGTGTGCCGTCGGGAGTCGTCACCGCGGTCAGCCGGTCCTCGGCGTCCCACTCGTAGGACCACGTGCTGGTCCGCCCCGACAGGGTGGCCTGGCGGCGGACGGTCATCCTGCCCTGGAGGTCGTGCTCGTAACGGACCCGGCCCGCGCTCCGGATCAGCGTGCCCTGGTAGACGCGATCGCCGTGGGCGGCCTCGTCGCTGCCCGGCCACGAGGCGCTGGTGACGTTGCCCAGCGGGTCGTAGGCGTAGCGCTCGCTCCAGGAGACGGAATCGACAGCGGTGACCCGGCCCGCAGCATCGGCGTCCCACCGGCGGGACCGGCCGCGGTGGTCGGTCGCGGAGAGCGGGACGTCGTCGGCCCGGTAGCTGTACCGGGTGCGCTGCAGTGGCAGGCCCCCTGCCCGGGCGAGGCTCTGTTCGACGAGGCGGTCGGCCCCGTCCCAGACGGATGCCATGACCAGGCTCGTTCCCGTCCGCCGTTCCAGTTCCCGACCGAGCGCGTCGTGCGCGAAGGCGACCTGGTGGCCCGCGGAATTCAGGGTGAGCGGATTGCCGACAGCGTCGTACGTCCAGGAGCTGACGTGCTGCGAAGGTGTCCGACGGTCCACCCGGCGGCCCAGCGCATCGTAGGAGAACCGGGAGACGCGCCCGTCGACGGACTCCGCGGTCAGCCGACCGAGTTCGTCGTACTCGCGCTCCATCCGCCCGTCCGGGCCTTCGGCCCCGACGAGCCGCCCCACCCGGTCGTAGGTGAAGGTCGTCACGGCGCCGTCCGCGTTCTTCGACACCAGGTTCCCGACGGCGTCGTACGCGTAGTGCACGCTCTGGCCGGCCCCGTTGGTCCGGGACACCGGACGGCCGACGGCGTCGACGATGTAGGCGAGGGTCCGGCCGTTGAAGTCGGTCTCGGAGACCAGCCGGCCGGCGGCGTCGTACCCGTACTGCCAGCGCTGTCCGACCGGGTTGGTGACCTCGGTGAGGCGGAGTTCGCTGTCGTAGGCGAACTGGTAGCGGGCACCGTCGGGGCCGGTCCGGGCGGCGAGAACGCCGAAGCCCCCGTATTCCATGGCGGTCACCGCACCGGCGCGGTCGTGGTGGCCGACCGGATTGCCCTCGTCGTCGTAGGTCCACCGCTCGGTCGTCCCGTCAGGGGTGCTGCGTGAGACGGGCAGCCCGGTCGGTGTCCACACCGTGGTGGTGACCTGGCCGAGCGCGTCGGTGACAACGGCGGGCTGCCCGAACGCGTCGTACTCCACGGTGGTGCGGCCGCCGACCGGATCGACCAGCTCGACGACCCGGCCGGCGGCGTCGCACCGGATGGCGGTGGTGTGCCCGAGGGCGTCGGTGACCGAGGACGGGTGCCCGGCGTCGTCGTATCCGAAGCGGGTGGTGGCGCCGGTCGGATCCCGGTACTCGGTGAGGTTCCCGAAGCGGTCGTAGTCGTAGTTCCAGGCCCGGCCGTCCGGCGCCTGCGCGTGCACGGGGAGGCGGAGCGCATTGTACCGGACGGAGACGCTCGTTCCGTCCGGTCGCTCGACGCGGACCACGTCGCCGTGGTCGTCGAGGGTGTAGCGGGTGGCATTGCCGTGCGCGTCGATCTGGGCGAGCATCCGGCCGTAGCGGTCGTACCGGGTCGCCGTGCTGTGGCCGAGTCCGTCCACGACCTGCGTGACGTGGTTGTTCTCGTCGAAGTGGAAACGGGTGCGCCGGCCGAGACCGTCGGTGACGGTGGTGACCCGATCGGCGGCGTCGTAGTCGAACACCGCCGTGAGCGAACCGTCCGATCCGCGGCCGGCGACCACTCGGCCGTCGGTCCCGTACGTGTAGCCGTAGGTGTAGCCGTTGCGGTCGGTCCACGAGGTGATGCGGTCCTCACCGTCATGGGTGAGGACCAAGGACTTCCCGGTCCGATCGGCGATCGCGACCAGCCGGCCCGAGCCGTCGTACTCGTACGACGCGATCGTGGTACCGAGCCCGGCGTGGGATCCGTCCAACAGGCGCAGTGCCGCGACGCGCGACCCTGCGGTGCCAGGTGCGGCGTCGACCGCGATCCGGAAACCACCGGAGTGGCGGATCTCGGTGGGGACGCCCGCGTAGTCGTAGTGGAAGTCGATGCGGTGACCCGCGCGGTCCGTGATCGCGGCGAGGAGCCGCGATCCGTCGGCGTCCGGTGCTGCGGGGAAGTGCCGGGTCCATCCGGTACCGGGGTCCTCGATGAGGACCAGGTCGCTCTCCTGGTCCCAGCGCAGCGGCCAACGGAGTCCGTCGACCGGTAGGACCGTCTGGCCGGAATGGGAGGGACGCGGGTAGTACAGGACCTGGGCATCGTCCCCCACGTAGTGGATCGCCGAATCGTCCATCTCGACCCGCTGGTCCAGCGTCGAGGACCAACCCGGTCCGAACCCCCGGCCGAGCCGGTACCCGGAGGCGTAGGAGCGGCTGATCACCAGTGGCAGCAGGCCGGGGAGTTCGAGGTCGGTGTAGGACGCGATCATTTGCCCCGACACGACGTCGACGGGGTCGCCGGCCTTCCTGCACTTCCGATTTCCTTCGGAGCGCTGACCGGGCCTACCCGGGCCGCCGGGCCTGCCGGGCCGGTCCCGGCCACCGGAGCGAGGGTGCGGGACGCTGCCCTTTCCGTCGCCCTTGAGGATCTTCTCCAGGTCGCGGGCGTGCTGGGCGTCGGCCTCGCGGGTGTTGTGGGCGACCTTCTTCAGGTTGTCGCCGGCCTTGCGGTAGAAGTTCTTGAGCGCCTTGCCGGCGTCCTCGGCCAGCGTCCTGCCGAGCTTCTGGGCACCGTGTTCCAGCGCTTTGACGATCTGGTTGCTCATTCGAAGCTCACCCCCGCGATCTTGGACTGGAAGGCCTGGGCGTGGCCGGCCACCGTCTCGGCGTGGTCGTGCATGGTCCGGGCGTGGGCCTCCAGCGCGTCCGGGTCGATCCGGAAACCGGTGCCGGACGAGCCGCCCTGGACGCCGAGGGCCGACTCGGCGGCCCCGAAGACCAGACCGGCCACCGCGCCGGCCACCACCTCGACCAGCGGGTCGATCGCGGCCTCGATCACCTGGCCGATGACGTACTGCTCCAGCTGCTGCTCGAGGTAGTTGATCAGCCGCTTGGCGGCCTCCTCGATCGCGATCACCGCGGCCTCGGCCAGGCCGAAGGTGGCCACCGCCGCCGCCTGGTCCGCGATCAGCGCCGCCGCCAGCACCACCAGTTCCGCGATCGTCTCGACCTTCATCCCGACGATCACCTCGGCCGCCAGGTCCAGCGCGGTGGCCACCACGTGGCAGGCCTGCACCAGCTCGTCGAAGTGGCTGTCGGACAGCGCCGACCACTTCGCCAGCAGCGCCTCGTACGACGCGCCCTGGTAGGCCTCGCCCAGCTGCTGGACCGTGGCCGTCGAATCCCGGTGGGCCGACTCCACGTTCTGCGCGAACTCCCGGACGTGCGAAGCGAACTCCCGCACCTTGTCCTCGTTCACCGTCGGCCAGTTGATCCCGACGAACGACAGCAGCGAGACCACCTCGCCAGGCAGCTCGATGGCCATGGCAGAACCCTCCCCCGTGACGGTGTGCGCACGCGAAGGTAGCCCAGCGCAACCGGGGGTGGACAGGGGTTTTCCCCAACCGTGACCGGATCCGACCGGCTACGACACGAGCGACGACCCGCGGCCGGGCACCCGAGCGGCCCGGTGCGACCCCCTCCGGGCGTGCGGGAGACGGTCCACGCCGGGCGTGCGCCGGGGTGCCGGACGGCACGCTCTGCCGGACTCCGGCGCAGGTGGGCGAAGATGGAGCGGTGACCACTTCTCCGCGCCCCCGCCTGATCGCCACCGACCTGGACGGCACCCTGCTGTGCACCGGCGGATCCGTCTCCGAGCGGACGGCCGCCGTACTGCTGGAGGCCGAGCGGGCCGGGATCCGGGTGGTCTTCGTGACCGGCCGGCCGCCGCGCTGGATGACCCAGCTGAGCGCGCACATCGGCGGCCACGGGGTGGCGATCTGCTCGAACGGCGGGGCGGTGGTCGACGTCCGGCGCGGGGAGCTGCTGGAGAGCTTCCCGCTGCCGGTGGCGGACGTGCTGGCGGTGGTGACCGCGCTGCGGGCCGAGCTGCCGGGCACCGCGTTCGCCTTCGAGTACCCCGGCGGCTTCGCCCGCGAGCCCGGGTACGAGCTGCGGATGTGGGGCTCGGACGAGGACCACGCGGTGGCCCCGGCCGAGGAGCTGCTCGGCGACGGCCGGGTGGCCGGCCTGTTCAAGCTGCTGGCCAAGCACCCGGAGCTGGACCCGGACGTGTTCCTGGCCCGGGCGCGGGTGGTGGCCGGCGGCCTGGCCGAGATCACCCGGTCCAGCCCGGTCGCGCTGCTGGAGATCAGCGCGCGCGGCGTCACCAAGGCGAGCACGCTGGCCCGCTGGTGCGCCGAGCAGGGCATCGACCGGTCCGAGGTGGTGGCCTTCGGCGACATGCCGAACGACCTGGAGATGCTGGCCTGGGCCGGCCGCTCGTACGCGGTGGCCAACGCGCACCCGCAGGTGCTCGCGGCGGTGGCGCAGCACACGGTGCGCAACGACGAGGACGGCGTGGCGGCCGTGATCGAGACCCTGCTCTGACCTGCCGCCGAGCGGCTGCCGGGGCCCCGCCCGGCGGGTGACGTGTCGGTGGCGCACGGTAGTCTGGCCGACCGTCAGTTCGACCAGCGTTGCCGTCTTGGGGGATCAAGAGCCGTGTCCGTCCGCAGAGTTCTGTGCACCGCAGCCACCGCCGCCACCGTCGCCGCCGCGGGCCTCGCGCTGACCGGCTGCGACCCGTCCGGCGACACCGGTGGTCAGGCCGCCGCACCGGCCGCGAGCACGCCGGCCGCGAGCACCCCCGCCGCCGGCGCCGGGTCGCCCAAGGCGAGCGCGCCGGCCGCCACGGCGTCGGCGAAGGCGAGCGCGGACCCGGGCGACCCGGGCGCCGAGCCGGGCGCGGACTGCGGCGCCGCACCGACCATGGCCGCCGGGCACCGGATGCTGAACGTGTCCAAGGCTTCGAGCGGCACGGTCTTCTACGCCAAGGAGACCCGCTTCGCCTGCGACCCCAACGACGGGCACTGGGCGGACGCGGGCCCCGAGAAGCCGTACGCCTTCGCCCCCGGCGCCGTCGCCGAGCTGACCGACCTCTCCTTCCGGACCACCAAGGTCACCCTCGCCCAGCTGGCGGAGCACACCGCCAAGTGCCTGGACCACACCGAGGACCCGGAGAAGCGGCCCTGCTTCAGCAACCTGACCTACGAGGTGGTGCTGGACGCCTCCGGGAAGATCACCAAGGTGAGCGAGAAGTTCCACCCCTGACACCCCCGACACCCCTGACACCCCCGATACCAGGGCCCCAAGAGCCCACCCGATCCGGTCCGGCTCAGTAGCGGGCGGTCCAGCGGACCCGGGTGCCCTTGCCGTGCGGACCCGGCTCGTGCCAGGCGTCGCCGCCGAGCGCCTCGGCCCGCCGGGCCAGGTTGCGCAGACCGCTGCGCCGCCCGCCGGCCGGGATGCCGACCCCGTCGTCGGTGACGGTGAGCAGCACGCCGGGCTTGCCCGCCCGGTCGAGGGCCTCCGGGTCGCCGGGCACGGGCCGGCCCTCGTCGTCCAGGTGGACGGTGGCGGCGATCTCGACGGCGACCCGGGAGGCCCGGGCGTGCCGGGCCGTGTTGGAGAGCATCTCCCGCAGGGCGGCCAGGAGTTGGCGGGCGGCCTGCTCGCCGACCAGGCTCTCCACCGGTCCGGTGAAGGTGATGGTCGGCTTGAAGCCGAGCGCGGCGGCGGCCTGGCTGCCCTCGCGCAGCACCCTGGTGCGCAGGGTGTCCGGCTGGTCGTCGGTGTCGCCGTGCTGGAGGGCGTAGATGGTGGTGCGGACCTCCTGGATGGTGGCGTCGAGTTCGTCGACCGCGCGGCCGATGCCGGTCCTGACCTCGGGCACCACCGCGCGGCGGGCCGCGCCCTCCAACATCATGCCGGTGGCGAACAGCCGCTGGATGACCAGGTCGTGCAGGTCCCGGGCGATCCGGTCGCGGTCCTGGAAGACCGCCAGGCGCTGCTTGTCGCGCTGCCCCTCGGCCAGCCGCAGGGCGAGGGCGGCCTGCGAGGCGAAGGTCTGGGCGAGCTGCTTCTCGTCGTCGGTGAACGGCGCCGAGCCCTGGTGCCGCCAGACGCACAGCCCGCCCAGCACCCGGCCGGAGGAGATCATCGGGACGGCCATGGACGGGCCGAAGCGGCGGGCCAGCCGGAGCACCACGGCGGGGTCGGAGGACATGTCGTCCAGGTGGACGCTCTCCCCCGCCATCAGGTGGGTGGCGAAGCTGCCGGGCGGCATCAGCTCGCCGTTGAGGTACTCGGCGACCTCGCCGGAGGCGTGCGCGACCCGCATCTGCCCGTCGACGGTGGGCAGCAGGATCATCCCGACGGCGGCGTCCGCGAGGTCGCGGACCTGCTCGGCGGCGACGGTGAGGGCGACCTTGGCCTCGTCGGTGGAGAGCAGCGCGGTGGTGACCGCGGACGCGCCGGCGATCCAGCGCTCGCGGCGGCGCCCGTCCTCGTACAGCCGGGAGTTCTCGATCGCGACGCCGGCCGCGGCGGCCAGCGCGTGCACCACCTGCTCGTCCTCCGGGGTGAAGCCGGCGCCGCCCTTCTTCTCGGTCAGGTAGAGGTTGCCGAACACCTCGTCGCGGACCCGGATCGGCTCGCCGAGGAACGAGGTCATCGGCGGGTGGTGCGGGGGGAAGCCGGCGGAACGCGGGTCCCGGCCGAGGTCGGCCAGGCGCAGTGGCTGCGGGTGGTCGATCAGCACGCCGAGGATGCCCCGCCCGGAGGGGAGCTCGCCGATCTCGGCGGCGGTGGCGTCGTCGATGCCGACGTGGATGAAGTCGGAGAGTCCGGAGCCGTGCGGGGAGATCACGCCGAGGGCGGCGTACTTGGCGTCGACCAGTTCGGCGGCGCCGGTGGCGATCCGCTGCAGGGTGGCGTGCAGGTCCAGGCCGGCGCCGACCGAGACCACGGCCTCCAGCAGCCGCTGCATCCGGTCGGTGACGGCGGCGGCCGACTGGAGGCGTTCGGAGACCTCGGTGACCAGGGTGTCCAGGCCGAGCGAGGAGATCTCCGGCACCCGGTGCGGGACCGGGTCGGGCTGCCCGGTCGGGTCCGGCGGCGCGAAGGGCTCGGGCTGCTCGGGCCGGCCGAAGGGGTCGGGGCGGTCCGGTGGCCCGGGCGGGCGCTGCGGGGTCTCCATGGGTCGAGGGTAATTTGCCGGGTTTGCGTTCGCCGCGCCGGAGCCGACGGTCAGGGGGAAGGCGAGCGGCCGGCGGGCCGCTCAGCCCACCGCCAGCAGGGTGTCCGCCCGCCGCTCGCGCTCGCGCATGGCGGCCAGCCGGCCGCCGGGCCGGGCGGCCAGCTCGGAGAACCGGCCCCGCTCCACCACCTCGCCCTGCTCCAGCACCAGCACCTCGTCCACGCTGCGGTCGTCCAGGCCGGCCAGCCGGTGGGTGATCAGCAGGGTGGTCCGGCCCTCGGTGGCGGCCAGCAGGTCGGCGGTGAGGGCGTCGGCGGTGGGCAGGTCGAGGTGTTCGGCGGGCTCGTCCAGGATCAGCACCGGGAAGTCGGCGAGCAGGGCGCGGGCCAGCGCGAGCCGCTGGCGCTGGCCGCCGGAGAGCCGGGCGCCGTGCTCGCCGACCATGGTGTCCAGGCCCCGCGGCAGGGTGTCGACCCAGTCCAGCAGCCGGGCGCCGGCCAGTGCGGCGCGCAGTTCGGCCTCGTCGGCGCCGGGCCGGGCGAGCCGGAGGTTCTCGCGCAGCGAGCTGTCGAAGACGTGGGCGTCCTGGGCGCACAGGCCGATCACGCGGCGCAGCTCGTCGCCGGACACCGCCCGGCTGTCCACAGCCTGTGGACGGCCGGCGGCCAGGGTGACCCGGCCGTCGCGCTGGTCGAGGAAGCGCAGCAGGACCTGGGCCAGGGTGGTCTTGCCGGAGCCGGACGGGCCGACCACGGCGATCCGGCGGCCGGGGGTGAGGTCGAGGTCGAGTCCGTGCAGCGCGTCCCGGTCCTGGCCGGGCCAGCGGGCGGTGAGGCCGCGGACGGCGATCGGCAGCGCCGGTGCGGGTACGGGCTGCGGCTCGGCGGGCTCGGTGACCGGTTCGGGAGCGGTCAGCAGCTCGTCCAGCCGGGCCCGGGCGGCCCGGCTGCGCGCGCGGTACCGGGCGGCGGTCGGCATCCCGGCGACCGCCTCGAAGGCGGCCAGCGGGGTGAGCACCACCAGGGCCAGGCAGACCCCGGGGAGCGTGCCGGCGGCCACCCCGTGCACCCCGGCGGCCGCGGTGGCGGCGACGGTGAGCCCGGTGACCAGGGCGACCAGGCCGGCCGAGGCTCCGGCGCCGGCGGCCGAGCGGGCGGCGAGCGCGGTCAGCTCCCGGTCGGCGGCGCGGGCGGCGGCCAGCCGGGCGGGCAGGGCGCCCGCCACGGTCAGTTCGGCGGTGCCGGTGAGGGTGTCCACCACGGCGACCGCCAGCGCGCCCCGGGCGGGGGACTGCTGACGCTCCGCCCGGCCGGACAGCAGGGTGCCGAGGGCCGGTACGGCGGCGCCGGCCAGCAGCAGGCCGAGCGCGAGCAGCCCGCCGGCCAGCGGCAGGAAGGCGGCGAGGGCGGCGGCGGAGCCCAGCGAGACCAGCACGGCGACGGCGGCGGGCAGCCGCCAGCGCAGGTGGTGGTCCTGCATCGCGTCCACGTCGGAGACCAGCCGGGCCAGCAGGTCGGCCCGGCGGAAGGCGGGCAGTCCGCCCGGCGCGAGCCGCTCCAGGCGGGCGTACACAGCCGTCCGTACGCCGCCGAGTGCCTTGAGCACCGCGTCGTGCGCCACCAGCCGCTCGGCGTACCGGAAGACGCTGCGGCCGATGCCGAAGGCCCGGACGGCGGTGACCGCCATCATCAGGTAGAGCACCGGCGGCATCTCGGAGGCCCGCGCGATCAGCCAGCCGGAGGTGGCCATCAGCGCGACGGCGCAGCCCAGGGCGAGCGATCCGAGCAGGACAGCGAGCGCCAGCCGGGGGCGGGTCGGGGTGGCCACCGGTACGGGCGGCGCCGGGTCCGCCGCGCGGGCCCCGGCCCCGGCCGCGGGGGCGCCCGGTGCGGGTGCGGGCACCGGCACCGGCTCAGCAGCGGCCGGCGCCGGGCCGGCCAGGTGGTGGCGCCGGTCGGCGACGGCGAGCAGGGCCGGCCGGTGGGCGACCAGCAGCACGGTGCGCCCGGCGGCGAGCGCCCGGACGGCGTCCACCACGGCGGCCTCCGCGGCGCCGTCCAGGTTGGCGGTCGGCTCGTCCAGCAGCACCAGTGGGCGGTCGGCGAGGATCGCCCGGGCCAGCGCGATCCGCTGCCGCTGTCCGGCCGACAGGCCCGCGCCGTCCTCGCCGAGCACGGTGTCGAGCCGGGCGAAGTCGAGCGCCCGGGCGGCGTCGAGGGCTGCCGTGACCTGCTGGTCGGTGGCCCCGGGCCGGGCCAGCCGGACGTTCTCGGCGACGGTGCCGGCGAACAGCTGGGGACGCTGGGGCACCCAGGCGATCTGCCGGCGCCAGCCGTCCGGGTCGAGTTCGGCGAGGTCCCGGCCGTCGACCAGGACCTGGCCGGCGGTGGGCCGGGTGAAGCCCAGCAGCACCGAGAGCAGGGTGGACTTGCCGGCGCCGCTGGGGCCGGTGAGCGCGGTGGTGGTGCCCGGTTCCAGGGTGAGGGTGGCCCCGTCCAGCGCCGGGGCGCCGCGGCCGTGGACGGCGACGGTGACGCCGGCCAGCGTGATCACCGCCGCGCCGGCGGCCGGGGCGGGCCGGGTGCCGGCCGCCGGGAGCGGGGTCTCCAGCACCTCGAAGATCTCGCCGGCGGCGGTCAGCCCCTCGACGCTGGAGTGGTAGAGCGCGCCGACCTGACGGATCGGCAGGTAGACCTCGGGGGCGAGGACCAGCACCAGCAGGCCGGTCTCCAGGTCGAGGGTGCCCTCGACCAGCCGGAAGCCGATGGAGACGGCGACCAGCGCGACCGACAGGGTGGCCAGCAGCTCCAGCGCGAAGGAGGAGACGAAGGCGATCCGCAGGGTCCGCAGGGTGGCCCGGCGGTACTCGTCGGTGATCCGCGCGATGGTGCGGGCCTGGGCCTTGGCCCGGCCGAAGACCTTGAGCGTGGGCAGGCCGGCGACCACGTCCAGGAAGTGGTGGGAGAGCCGGGCGAGGCCCTCCCACTGGCGGTCCATCCGGCTCTGCGTGGCCAGGCCGATCAGCACCATGAACAGCGGGATCAGCGGCAGCGTGCCGGCGATGACGGCGGCCGAGCGCCAGTCCGCGCCCAGGATCCGGGCCAGCACCACCGCGGGGACGACCACCGCCAGCGCCAGCTGCGGCAGGTAGCGGGCGAAGTAGTCGTCGAGGGCGTCGACCCCCCGGGTGGCCAGTGCGGTCAGCTCGCCGGTTCGCCGGCCCGCCAGGTAGGACGGGCCGAGCGCGGTGGCGTGCTCCAGCAGCCGGCCCCGCAGGGTGGACTTCACCCGGGCCACCGAGCGGTGCGCGGTCAGTTCGGTGAGCCAGGCGACCGCCGCCCGGCCGGCCGCGGTCGCGGCCAGCAGGAGCAGCGGGCCGGTGAGCGCGTACTCGTGGCGCTGGAAGGCGCGGACCACGATCTCGGCGATCAGGCTCGCCTGGACCACCAGCAGGATCGCGCCCACCGCACCGAGCAGCACGGATCCGGCGAGGAACGCGCGGGTGGTACGGGCGTGCGCGAGCAGTCTCGGGTCGACCGGCCGCAGCCGCTGCTGACGCTCCATCGGTGCGGGCCTCTCAGTGCTCGGCGGCGGGCTGGGCGGCCGGGATGTGCTGGACGCCGATCCGCCGGCGGAACACCCAGTACGTCCAGCCCTGGTAGAGCAGCACGATCGGGGTGAAGACCGCCGCGACCACGGTCATCACCTTCAGGGTGTAGGGCGAGGAGGCGGAGTTGGCGGCGGTCAGCGAGTAGGCCGGGTCCAGGGTGGAGGGCATCACGTCCGGGTAGAGCGACAGGAAGAGCATCCCGACGGCGGCCACGATGGTCAGCCCGGAGAGTGCGAACGCCCATCCCTCCCGGCCGAGTTGGTTGGCCGCCAGGGCGCCGAGCAGGGCCGCCACCGCGATCACCAGGGCGGTCAGGCTCCACGCGTCGCCGCGGTGCGCCTGGGTCCAGACCAGGAAGACCAGCGCCAGGACGGCGGTGGCCAGCCCCAGCCCGAGCGCCTGGGCGCGGGCCCGCTCGCGGATGTCGCCCACCGTCTTGAGCGCGGCGAACACCGCGCCGTGGAAGGTGAACAGCACCAGCGTGACCAGGCCGCCGAGCAGCGCGTACGGGTTGAGCAGGTCCCCGAGTCCGCCGACGTAGTTCTTCTCGCGGTCGATCGCCACGCCGTGCACGATGTTGGCGAAGGCCACGCCCCACAGGAAGGCGGGCAGCAGCGAGGTCCAGAAGATCGCCAGCTCCCAGTTGCGCTGCCAGCGCTCGCCGGTGCGCTTGGCCCGGTACTCGAAGGCCACCCCGCGCACGATCAGGCAGACCAGGATCACCAGCAGCGGGATGTAGAAGCCGCTGAACAGCGTGGCGTACCAGTCGGGGAAGGCCGCGAAGGTGGCCCCGCCGGCGGTGAGCAGCCAGACCTCGTTGCCGTCCCAGACCGGGCCGATGGTGTTGATCAGGACCCGGCGTTCGACGGTACCGCGGGCGAGGGTGCGGGTCAGGATGCCGATGCCGAAGTCGAAGCCCTCCAGGAAGAAGTAGCCGATCCACAGGACGGCGATGAGGAGGAACCAGAAGTCGTGGAGGTGCATGCTCGTCCGTCCTCAGTACGCGAAGGCGAGGGGCTTGTCGGCGTCCTCGTCCGAGGACGGGCCGCGCAGGGTCGGGTCCTTGGCCGGTGGCTCCTCGGAGCTGACCGGGCCGGCCTTGGCGTACTTGACCAGCAGCTTCACCTCGACCACGGCGAGCACCGCGTAGAGCAGGGTGAAGGTGGTGAGGGCGCCGATCTGGGTGCCGATGCCGACGTTGGGGGAGACCGCGTCGGCGGTGCGCATCAGGCCGAACACCACCCAGGGCTGGCGGCCCATCTCGGTGAAGATCCAGCCGAAGCTGTTGGCGACCAGCGGGAAGCCCATGGTGAGGATGCCGATCCGCCAGCTCCACTTCGTCAGCAGCGGGCTGAACTCGCGCGTCCTGGTGAGCATCAGTTTCGGCGGTTCGTCCTCGGCGGTGCGGTGTTCGGGGTCGAGCCAGAACCTGCGCCGGGTGGTCCACAGGCCGATCAGGGCGGCCACGAAGGAGGTCATCCCGAAACCGATCATGAGGCGGAAGCCCCAGTAGGTGACGAAGATGTTCGGGATGTAGTCCGAGGGCTGGCCGCCGTAGCGGGCCGCCTCCGCCGCGGCGGTGTCGTTGATGCCGGGGACGGGCGAGCTGAAGTTGCTGTTGGCCAGGAAGGACAGTATCCCGGGGATCTCCAGCTCGACCGAGTTGTGGCCCTCGTTGACGTTGCCGACCGCGAAGATCGAGAACGGCGCCGGGTCCTGGGTGTCCCAGAGCGCCTCGGCGGCGGCCATCTTCATCGGCTGCTGCTCGAACATCACCTTGGCCAGGGTGTCGCCGCTGAGCGCGGTGCCCAGCCCGCCGAGCACCGCGATCACCAGGGCGACCCGCAGCGAGGTGCGCATGGCCGCGGTCTTGCGGCGGTCCGTCTCCTTGCCGCGCTTGGCCCGCCACAGGTGGTACGAGGCGATGCCGACCATGAAGGCGGCGCCGGTCAGGAAGGCGGCGGTCATGGTGTGGAAGACCTGCACCAGGGTGGTGTTCTGGAACAGCACCCGGCCGATGTCGGTGAGCTGGGCCTTCCCGGTGGCCGGGTCGATCCGGTAGCCGACCGGGTGCTGCATCCAGGAGTTGGCGGCCAGGATGAAGTAGCCGGAGAGCACCGTGCCGATCGCCACCATCCAGATGCAGGCACAGTGGATCTTCTTCGGCAACCGGTCCCAGCCGAAGATCCACAGGCCGATGAAGGTGGACTCGAAGAAGAACGCGATCAGCGCCTCCATCGCCAGCGGGGCGCCGAAGACGTCGCCGACGAAGCGCGAGTAGTCGGACCAGTTCATCCCGAACTGGAACTCCTGGACGATGCCGGTGACCACGCCCATCGCGATGTTGATCAGGAAGAGCTTGCCCCAGAACCGGGTGGCGTGGAAGTACTTCTCCTTGCCCGTGCGCACCCAGGCGGTCTGCAGCCCCGCCACGATCGCGGACAGGCTGATGGTCAGGGGGACGAAGAGGAAGTGGTAGACGGTGGTGACTCCGAACTGCCACCGCGCGACGGTCTCGTGAGCGATTGCTAGCTCCACTGCGCCCTCTCTCTGCTCTGCTGGGCCTGCCCTGTTCCACCTCATTGCGGACAAACGGCATGACTAGCACGAAACCGGTACCAGCCCCACCAAGCTTGTCCGCTTGTGAACGTGAACACGTTCACAAGCTCAGTATCCACCATGCTTATCCGGGTTCGAACAGGGGGTGGGGACATCGAGGACCGGATCGGTCAAGCCGATGATCGGACCGCCGGGCCGGGTACGACAAGACCGCTCCGGACCGCCCGCTTGGACGGTCGGGCCCTTGACAGAACGCCCGTCAGCGCTGGTGCGGCAGCTGCACCCGGAAGGCGGCGCCCCGGCCGGGCGCGGTGTCCAGGGTCAGCGCACCGCCGTGCGCGCGCACCAGGGCGGACGCGATCGCCAGCCCGAGCCCCGCACCGCCGCCCTCGTGCCGGCTGCGGGAGGCATCCACCCGGTAGAACCGTTCGAAGACCTGCACGGCCTGACCCGGACTCAGGCCCGGTCCCTGGTCGGCGACCTCCAGCAGGCAGCCGCCGTCCACCGTGCCGACCCCGATCCGCACGGCCGTGCCGGACGGGGTGTGCTTGACCGCGTTGCCGACCAGGTTGGTCACCACCTGGCGCAGCCGGGCCTCGTCGCCGAGCACCGGTGCGGGCTGCGGGGCTCCCGTACCGTCCGGGCCGGTGAGCGCGACCGGGCGGCCCGGATCGAGCGCCGTCAGGTCGTGCAGCGCGTCGGCCGCCAGCGTGCGCAGGTCCATCGGTTCGAGGTCGAGCGGGCGCTCCTCGTCCAGCCGGGCCAGCGTCAGCAGGTCCTCGACCAGACCGCCGAGCCTGACCGCCTCGCTCTCGATCCGGTCCATCGCCCGGTCGGTGTCGGACAGCGCGCCCATCCGGTGCAGTTCGGCGAAGCCCCGGATACCGGCCAGCGGGGTGCGCAGCTCGTGCGAGGCGTCCGCGACGAAGCGCCGCATCCGCGCCTCGGAGGCGGCCCGCGCCGAGAAGGCGGACTCGATCTGGCTGAGCATCCCGTTCAGCGCGGTCGACAGCCGGCCGACCTCGGTGCGCTGCCCGAGGTCCGGCATCCGGTGCGACAGCTCGCCGGAGGCGATCCGCTGAGCCCCCTGCTCGATCTTCCGCAGCGGCCGCAGCCCGGCCCGGACGGCGAACGCGCCCAGCCCGGCGATCCCCAACAGCACCACGCCGCCGATGGTCAGGAAGGTGGTGCGCAGCCGGCCCAGCACCGCGTCCACGTCGTCCAGCGAGACCGCGACCAGCAGGTAGCTCGGGGCGGCGGCGGCGAACTCACCGGCCGTGGCGCCGGTGGCGGTGGCACCGGGAGTACCGGCGCCCAGGCGTTGCATCGGCAGCACCAGCACCCGCCAGCTGCCCTCGCCGCGCTCCCCCGGCACGGTGAAGCAGGTGCCGTCCCACTCGGCGATCGCCGCCGGCGTCAGCCGGGCCACCTTGGGCAGCGGGTCGGTGTCGTCGATCGGCTGCCGGTAGATGTCCTGCACGGCGGCGTCGGCGGCCAGGTACTGGACCACGTACTGGCTGGGCAGGAACGGGCCGGAGCGCCGGGCGGCCAGCGCCCCGGGGCCGCCGCCCTGCGCCCACTGGTCGGTCTGGGCCTGGGCGGCCTGGCTCGGCGCGAACTGGCCCTGCCCGCCCTGGCCCTGCCCGGACTGGCTCTGGCCGCCCTGCGCCTGACCGTTCTGCGCCTGACCGTTCTGGCCGGAGCCGGTCTGCGCCTGACCCGAGGGCGCCTGGCCCGGCTGGCCCTGACCTGGCTGGCCCTGCCCCGACTGGCCCTGGCCGCCCGCCCGGGGGCCGACGCCCTGGCCGGGCGGCCCGGCGAAGCGGCCGGGGGCGCGGCGGGTGAGCGGCTGGGCGAAGCGCTCCAGTTGCTGGTCGGCCCGGTCCACCAGCTGGACCTTGACCGCTCCCAGCACCAGGGTGTCGCTCACCACCAGCCCGGTGGTGACCAGCAGCAGGGCCAGCACCAGCAGCCGGGAGCGCAGCGAGAGCCGGGCGAAGAACCGCACGCCGCCGTCAGCCCTGCGGGGGCCGGCGCAGCGCGTACCCGATCCCGCGCACCGTGTGGATCAGCTTGGGCCCGTGCGCCGCGCCGGAGTCCAGCTTGCGGCGCAGGTACGAGATGTACGACTCGACGATCGACAGGTCGCCGCCGAAGTCGTAGGCCCAGACGTGGTCGAGGATCTGCGCCTTGGAGACCACCCGGCCGACGTTGGCGAGCAGGTAGTGCAGCAGCTTGAACTCGGTCGGCGAGAGCGAGACCGGGACGCCCGCCCTGGTCACCTCGTGCGCCAGCGGGTCGAGCACCAGGTCGGCGACGACCAGCCGGCCGTCCTCGGCGGGCCCGCCGGCCCGGCGCAGGATCGCCCTGATCCGGGCGATCAGCTCCTCCAGGCTGAACGGCTTGGTGACGTAGTCGTCCGCGCCGACCGCCAGGCCCTGCACCTTGTCGCCGGTGCCGTCCTTGGCGGTGAGGAAAAGCACCGGGACGTGCTCGCCGCCCTGCGGCCACTGGGTCTGCTCGCGCAGCCGCTGCACGACCGCGAAGCCGTCCAGGTCCGGCAGCATCACGTCGAGCACCACCAGGTCGGGGCGCTCGGCGGCGACCGCGGCGAGCGCCTCCTCGCCGGTGGCCGCCGAGGCGACCCGGAAGCCGGAGAACCGGAGCGAGGCGGAGAGGAGTTCCCGGATGTTCGGCTCGTCGTCCACGACCAGCAGGAAGGCCTCGCCCGAGGTGCCGCCGGCGCCCGGGGCGGTGGAGACGCCCGTGCCGCCGGCCGGCTGCGCTGTCCCTGACACGGTGATCCGCCTCCCGGTGGGTCGATGGTTGCTCATCGGACGATAGCCCGGGGAGGCTACGCGCGGTTGATGAAGGTTGGATTAAACCTCTGCGCGAGCGGTTCAGGCCAACTCGGCGGCGCGGCGGACCGCGCCGCCGGGAGTCGTCCGGGGGCATAGGGCGTGTTTGCAAAGTCGCGTCGGATCAGGCCGCGGTGTTGGGCGCCCGGCTGGGCGTGCGCCCGGATCGCCCTCGTACTGGGTCGTACTTGGGTGATCCGGGCGTGCGTCCAGCCGGGATGCCCGGCGCCGCGGACCCGGCGGGACTTTGCAAACGCGCCCTCCGACGGGGGCGGCTCAGTTGCCGCCGGTGCCACCGCCCGTGCCGGCCCCGCCGGTGCCGGCGCCGCCCGCCGCACCGCCCCGGCCGCCGAAACCGCCGGGGAAACCGGCCGCGCCGCCCTCGGTCAGCTGGGTGGCCGTGAAGCCGCCGTCCGCGGCCTTGCTGCCGACCACGGTGACGCTCTGGCCCGGCTGCAGGTCGGCCACCTTGCCGTCCTTGTTCAGCGTGACCTTCGTCGCATCGCCGGTGGTGACCTTCACGGTGTTGCCGGCGGCGTCGGTCAGGTAGACGGTCGTGCCGTCCACCTGCTTGACCGTGCCGCGGGTGAAGCCGGCGCCCTGGCCGTTCTGGCCGCCGCCCTGGCCGTTCTGCCCCTGGCCGTTCTGACCGCCGCCCTGGCCGTTCTGGCCCTGGCCGAAGCCGCCGCGGCGGCCGGCGTTCTGGCCGTTCTGGCCCTGGCCGCCCGCGGTCGCCCGCTGGCCGCCGGCCGGGGCGTTGTCCTTCTGGTACCAGACGCCGCCGGCGAAGGACAGCACGGCTATCACGCAGCCGGCCAGCGCCAGGGTCGGCCAGGGCAGCTTGCGGCGCGGCGGGGCGGCCAGCTCGGCGCTGATGTCGCGGGCGTCCGGCGCGGTCGCCAGCACCTCGGTCGGGGACTCGTTCTCGGTGGACATGCGGGGCACTCCTGATCCGTCTAGGGGTTCACTCGTGACGCAGGGCGTCGATCGGGCGCAGCCGGGCCGCCCGGTTGGCGGGGTAGCTGCCGAAGAACAGGCCGATCGCCACGGCGATGCCGAAGGCGCCGAGCACCGACTCGGGGATCACCACCGGCTTGATGCCGACGATGCTGAAGTGCGAGCCGATCAGGCCGGCCAGCACGCCGAGGCCGGCGCCCAGCACCGAGAGCAGGGTGGATTCCACCAGGAACTGGCCGAGCACCACCGCGCGGGGCGCGCCGAGCGCCTTGCGGATGCCGATCTCCCTGGTCCGTTCGGTGACGGTGACCAGCATGATGTTGGTGATCCCGATCCCGCCGACCAGCAGCGAGATCGCGGCGACCGCGCCGAGCAGCACGGTGAAGGTCTGGGTGGTGCTCTCCCGGGCGGTCAGCAGCGAGGACTGGCTGCTGATCCGGAAGTCGGCCTTGGTCGGATCGGCGATGGCGTGGGTGCCGAGCAGGATCCGGCTGACGTCGTCCTGGGCCTCGGTGGTCCGCTCGGCGGAGACCGCCTGCACCAGGATCTGGTTGACCGAGCCGAAGCCGGTGAAGGCGTTCTGCACGGTGGGCAGCGGGGCGACGACCACGTCGTCCGGGTCGTTGAACCCGGTGCTGCCCTTGGCCTGGAGCACGCCGACCACGGTGAACGGGGTGGAGCCGATGGTGATCCGCTTGCCGACCGCGTCCTCGGTGTCGAACAGCTGCTTGGCGGTGGCCGAGCCAAGCACCGCCACCTTGCGGGAGTTGAGGACGTCGTCCTCGGAGAAGTAGTCGCCGTGCGCGACCTTCTGGTTGGCGGTCTCGAAGTACGCGGGGTAGGTGCCCACGATCGAGCCCGGCTGGTACGAGATGTTGCCGTAGAGCGCGGTGGCGGTGGTGGTGACCACCGGGGCGACCGACTTGATCGCCGGGGCGTCGGTGGCGGTGGCGAGCGCCTTGGCGTCCTCCACCGTCAGCTTCTTGGCGGCCGTCGCCGATCCGCGGGCGCCGTTGGCCGACACCGTCAGCGAGTTGGTGCCGAGCGCGGTGATCGAGTTCTTGACCGCGACCGAGGAGCCGTTGCCGACGGCCAGCAGCACGATCACCGCGGCGACGCCGATCAGCACGCCGAGCATGGTGAGCGCCGAGCGCACCTTGTTGGCCGCCAGTCCGCCGAGCGCGAACCGGAGCATCTGCCAGAACATCATGCGCCCACCTCCACGCCGAGCGCGGGCGGCGGACCGGCCACCTTCGCCTGCCGGACGTCGCTCACGATGTCGCCGTCCACCAGCCGGACCACCCGCTTGGCGTGCCGGGCGACCTCGTCCTCGTGGGTGATCAGCACCACCGTGCGTCCGGTGGCGTTCAGTCCGTCGATGATGGACAGCACCTCCTCGGTGGAGCGGCTGTCCAGGTTCCCGGTGGGCTCGTCGGCGAGCAGCATGGCCGGTGCGGTGACCAGGGCGCGGGCCACCGCGACGCGCTGCTGCTGGCCGCCGGAGAGCTGGTTGGGCTTGTGCCCGGCCCGTTCGGCGAGACCGACCATGGCGAGTGCGGCCAGGGCCCGGCGCCGGCGCTCGGCGGCGCGCACGCCCGCGTAGGCGAGCGGCAGCTCCACCTGGGCGAGCGCCGTGGTGCGCGGCACCAGGTTGAAGGACTGGAAGACGAACCCGATCTTGCGGTTGCGCACCAGCGAGAGCTGGCCCTCGTCCAGGTGCCCGACGTCGATGCCGTCCAGCAGGTAGCGGCCGGAGGTCGGGACGTCCAGGCAGCCGAGGATGTTCATCAGCGTCGACTTGCCCGAGCCGGAGCTGCCCATCACCGCGACGAAGTCGCCCTGCTCGATGTCGATGCTGACGCCGAGCGGCTCGCCGGTGCCCGGCGCGGACGGGCCGCGCAGGGCGTGCACGACGGCGTCGCCGTGGCCGTAGGACTTGATCACCCGGCGGATCTGGATCACCGGGGGCTGCTGCTCGGTCATCAGCCGCGGCCCCCGCCGCCGGTACGGGTGGTGCCGCCACCGGTGCCGCCGCCGAAGCCGCCCACCGCGCCGGCCCCGCCGACGCCCCCGGTGCCGCCGGCGCCGGGGAAGCGACCGCTGGGGAAGCCGTTGCCGGTCCCGGCGGTGGTGCTGGTCAGCTCGACCTGGTCGCCCTCGGCGAGACCGTCCACCACCTGCACGGTGGCGTCGCCCTCGACGCCGACGGTCACCGCGACGCGCTCGGTGCTGCCGTCCGGCTGCACCTTGGTGGCCGTCCGGCTGGTGCCGGTGCCGGCCAGCGCCGCGGTCGGCACCGACAGCGCGTTGTCCGCCTCGCCGGTGACCACCGAGATGGAGGCGCTCAGGCCGGTGCGCAGCTTGCTGGTGTCGCCGCTGATCTGCAGGGTGGCGCCGTACTGCACCGCGCCGGAGGAGCCGCTGGACGTGCTGGGCAGCGAACTGACCGACAGCACGGTGGCGTTGAGCTTGGTGTCGGACTGCGCGTTCAGGGTGACGGTGGCCGCCTGGCCCTTCTTGAGCTTCAGCGAGTCCAGTTCGGAGAAGGCGGCGGTGACCTGCATGCCGGTCGGGTTGGTGAGCACCACGAAGCCGCTGGGCGCGGTCGAGGTGGTGCCGGAGGACTTGGCGGAGCCGCTGCCGGTGGAGCCGGAGCCGCCGGTGCCGGAGGAGCCGGTGCCGGAGACCGTGTCGCCGACCTTGCCGCCGATCGAGGCGACCGTGCCGTCCGAGGAGGCGGTCAGCGTGGTGCCGGCCAGCGCGGCCTTCGCGTTGGTGAGGGTGGTCTCGGCCGCGTCCACCTGCTGCTGGGCCTGGGCGACCTGGGCCTGGTCCACCTTGGTGGTGGTGACCGTGGTGGTCTGCGGGGCCGGGGTCGCGCCGCCCGAACCGGTGCCCGAGCCCGAGCCGCCGCGCCCGGAGCCGGCCGAGCCGGTGGCGCCGCCGGAGGGCAGCTGCTTGGTGGTGGTCACGGTCTCGCCGGCCTCGGCCTTGGTGAGGTTGGCCTCGGCGGTGGTGAGGGCCGAGCCCGCGGCGTTCACCTGCTGCTGGGCGGCGGTGGTGTCGACCGTGGCGAGCACGTCACCGGCCTTCACCGTGTCGCCGACGGCCACCTTGACCGCGGTGACCCGGCCCCCGGTGGTGAAGTCGAGGCCGGCGTCGGACGGCGAGGCGAGCGTGCCGGAACCGGACACGGTGGCCAGGACGGTGCCCTTGGCCACGGTCGCGGTGCGCACCGAGGACTTGCTCGCGGCCGAACTGGTGCCGCCGTCGAGGGTGGTGTACGCCAGCGCGGCCCCACCCAACAGGGCCACACCGAGCGCGGAGTTGAGGAGGACGGCACCACGCCGTCGCGGGAGGACCTTCATGCCGCACAGCTTCGCGCCGCGCCCTTTCGGCAACCTGGGCCCCGGCTGGGAGTTCGCTGACCGCCGCTATGCCCGCAAGCCGCTGGATTTCCGGCACCGGAGGGCCGTTCCAGGGCGGATGCTGACCGATTGTTGGTCCAGCTCCCAGGAAACTCCCAGCGCTTCCCGGTCCGCTCCTCACCTCGCCGCGCGCCACCGGGCCGGTCCGCGCGGTGGCGGCCGGCCCGGTGGGGGGCGGACCGGGACGACGGGGGCTACAGCTCCTTGCGGAAGGCCTCGGCCGCGGCGAGGAAGAGGTCGTTGCCCGCCACCTCACCGATGGTGATCCGGACGCCGTCGCCCTGGAACGGGCGGACCACCACGCCCGCCGCGGCACAGGCCGCGGCGAAGTCGAGGGCCCGGTCACCCAGCCGCAGCCAGACGAAGTTGGCCTGGGTGTCGGCGAGCTCCCAGCCCTGGGCGGTCAGCGCGGCCACCACCCGGGCGCGCTCGGCGACCAGCGCCTCGACCCGCTCCAGCAGCTCGTCCTCGGCGCGCAGCGAGGCGACGGCCGCGTCCTGGGCGAGCTGGCTGACGCCGAACGGCACCGCGGTCTTGCGCAGCGCGGTGGCCACCGGCTCGTGCGCGACGGCGAAGCCGACCCGCAGCCCCGCCAGGCCGTACGCCTTGGAGAAGGTGCGCAGCACGCAGACGTTGGGGCGGTCGCGGTAGAGCTCCAGGCCGTTGGGCACCTGCTCGTCGCGGATGAACTCGATGTACGCCTCGTCCAGCACCACCAGGATGTCGCCGGGCACGGCGTCCAGGAAGCGGACCAGCTCGGCCCGGCGGATCGCGGTGCCGGTGGGGTTGTTGGGGTTGCAGACGAAGATCAGCCGGGTCCGGTCGGTGATCGCGGCGAGCATCGCGTCGAGGTCGTGCTCCTCGGTCGCGGTGAGCGGGACGGCGACCGGGGTGGCGCCGGCGACCTGGGTGATGATCGGGTAGGCCTCGAAGGAGCGCCAGGCGAACATCACCTCGTCGCCGGGGCCGGCCGTGGAGAGCACCAGGGACTGCGCGACGCTGACCGAGCCGGTGCCGGTGGCGATGTGCTCGGCGGGCACGCCGAAGCGGTGGGCGAGCTCCTCGGTGAGGGCCGTGACGGCCATGTCCGGGTAGCGGTTGAACGAGCCGGCGGCGGCCAGCGCGGCCTCCAGCACTCCGGCCAGCGGCGGGTACGGGTTCTCGTTCGAGGACAGCTTGTACGCGTCGGCGCCGGCCGGCTTGCCGGGCTTGTAGGTCGGGATGCCGTCCAGGGTCGGCCTCAGCCGGGGACCCTGCGCTGCCGTTCCACTCACGGTCGTCTCCGTTCTCTCCAGCCGCCAGGCTGCGGTTCTCGGGTCGTGTGCGTACGGGATCGCCGGCACACACGGTCCTCGGTCGCACCCGCACCACCCCGGTCGGGTGCCCCGAACGATACCGAGCCGCTCACCCGAAGGGGTGAGTTGCTCGTTCGGGGTACGGGTGCAGATCAGCCATTCTGCCGGGTTCCCATGGCACATGTCAGAGGTAAGACGGCCGGATCTGGGCAGGTGGCGGTGGGAGCTTTCCGCGGCGGGCACGGAGAAACGTATCTTCATCAATGAGTAGCGAACCGGTCACGCAGCGCCGTCATGAGCCATACGATCGGTCCGCCATGACAGCAGCAGCCAACCAGAGCGGTCGGCGACCCACGGCCTCACGGCGTCTTGAGCGGGCCGGCATCCGGGACGTGGCGGCAGCCGCCGGAGTGTCGATCACCACGGTCTCGGACGCCTTGAACGGCAAGGGCCGCCTGCCCGACGAGACCAGAAGCCGGGTGCGCGAGGTCGCCGAGCGCCTCGGCTACCGACCCTCCGCCGCCGCCCGGACCCTGCGCACCGGCCGGTCCGGCCTGATCGGACTGACCGTCACCACGTACGGCGAGGAGCCCTTCACCTTCACCGAGTTCGCCTACTTCGCCGAGATGGCCCGGGCCGCCACCAGCGCCGCCCTCAGCCGCGGCTACGCCCTCGTGGTGCTCCCGGCCTCCTCCCGGCACGACGTCTGGAGCAACATCGCGCTGGACGGCACCGTGGTGATCGACCCGCCCGACCAGGACCCGCTGGTCAGCGAGCTCTACCGGTCCGGCGTCCCGGTGGTCAGCGACGGCAAGCCCGGCAACTGCCCGGTCACCGCCTGGGTGGACAACGACCACGAGGCAGCCGTGCTGGGCATCCTCGACCACCTGAGCGAGGCCGGCGCCCGCCGGATCGGCCTGCTCACCGGCACCAGCACCGACACCTACACCCGGCTGTCCACCGACGCCTACCTCGGCTGGTGCCACCGGGTCGGCCAGGAGCCGGTCTACGAGGCCTACCCCGCCCACGACCCGGCGGCCGGCGCGGTCGCCGCCGACCGGCTGCTGGCCCGCCCCGACCGCCCGGACGCGGTCTACGGCCTGTTCGACCCGAACGGCACCGACCTGCTGGCCGCCGCCCGCCGGTACGGCCTGCGGGTGCCGGACGACCTGCTGCTGGTCTGCTGCAGCGAGAGCGACGTGTACGCGGGCACCGAACCGCCGATCACCACCCTCTCGCTCAAGCCGCGGCGGATCGGCACCACGGTGGTGAACCTGCTGATCGACGCGATCGAAGGGGTGGACTCCGGCACCGGCGCCGACACCGGCCGGCTGTTCCCGCCGCGGTTCCGGACCGCCGGGACGGGCCCGCCGCCCGGCACCCTGATGCCCACCGAGCTGATCGTCCGGGCCTCCTCCGAACGCCGCAGCCCGCGCACCACGGTCAGCCCGCCGCGCCCGCCGGGCGAGGGGTGAGCGCCGGGCCGCCGGGCGGGGGGGTGAGCGTCGCGCCCCCGGCGGCCCTCCCCTCCCCGCACCCCCTGTGGTCTGGACCAGTACAGAGGGGGGCGGACCGGACAGTCGGGGCCGCCCGGACGACGTTCCGACGAATTGGATACCGACCAGGTGAGGACGCCGGGAGAGTGGTCTTCCTATGATGGGCGAATGACACCCGAGGACCGCTTCCCCGGGCCTGAACTGCCCGACTCAGGCCCCCGCCCGCAGCAGGACCTCGACGTGCTCCCGTACGGCTCCTACTTCGAGCCCGCCGACCCCCCGGCCGGCCACCCGTACGAGCAGACCTACACCGGCTTCGGCGGCGCCCGCTACCTGGAGCAGCACTGGCCGACGCACGGTCACCCCGCGCAGGCGCAACCGGGTTCGGCGGCGGACCTCGCGGTCGGCCAGGAGGCCCCCCACGCCCCGGCCCACTACACGCCGACCGGCCACTTCGAGGGCGACTACCTGCGCCAGTACCACCCGGGCGAGACCGCCGTGGCCGGGCACCCGCAGCCCGGGTACCCCGCGGGCGAGGGCGCCCCCGGCGTCCACCCGCAGGCCGAGTACCCGGTCGGGGAGCCGGCGCCGGCCGAGCACCCGCAGCCCGGGCACCCGCAGCCCGAGGACCCGCCCACCATCGAGCTCGGCCCGATCCCGGACCCGCCGGTGGAGGTGCACTTCCCCTACCCGCAGCCCGAGCCCGGCGAGGCCCCCGGCCCGCTGTACGTGATCGGCGACGTGCACGGCTACCTGGACGAGCTGCTGGCCGCACTGCACCAGCAGGGCCTGATCGACGACGACGGCCACTGGTCGGCCGGCCGCTCCCGGGTCTGGTTCCTCGGCGACTTCACCGACCGCGGCCCGGACGGCATCGGCGTGATCAACCTGGTGATGCAGCTGGCCGCCGAGGCCGCCGCCGCCGGCGGGTACTGCCGCGCCCTGATGGGCAACCACGAGCTGCTGTTCCTGGGCGCCGCCCGGTACGGCGACGAGCCCGTGCAGTCCACCGCCGGCACCGCCTCCTTCCTCGCCGCCTGGCGGCTCAACGGCGGCCAGCAGCACGACCTCGACCGCCTGGAGCAGCACCACGTCAGCTGGCTCTCCCGGCTGCCCGCGATCGCCATCGAGGACGGCCACCTGCTGCTGCACTCGGACACCACCGCGTACCTGGAGTACGGGCAGTCGATCGCCGAGGTCAACGACGCGGTCCACGTGGTGCTGGCGGACGAGGGCATCGACGAGTGGTGGGACTGCTTCCGCAAGTTCACCAAGCGCTTCGCCTTCCGCGGCCAGGCCGGTCCGCCGGCGGTGCACGAGCTGCTGGACGCCTACGGCGGCTACCGGGTGGTCCACGGGCACAGCCCGATCCCGTACCTGACCGGGGTCGACCAGGCGGACGACGCGCCGCCGCACGTGCCGGGCCCGTACATCTACGCCGACGAGCTGGCCATCGCGATGGACGGCGGGGTCACCATGGAGGGCCGGCTGCTGGTCGCCCGGCTGCCGCTGAACTGACGGGGGATCGGCCCGGCGGCCCGGTCCTGAACAACTGCCCGGCGCTGCGCTGCTGCTGACGGTACTGAAAATCCGGAAACCTACTGTCAGCCGCGCCGGGCCGCCCCCTACCATCGAGGCACCACGCGCGGCCCCGCGGCCGACCGCCACCACCGGCCACGCGGCCCGGGCGGCCCGCCGCGGCAGGCGCGCGTGGACCATCGACCTCCGTGACTCCAGCGGAACGGGGTACCCATGAGCAACGCCCCGCACCTGCTCGCCGAGGACCGCCCGGACTTCCTCCGGGTCCTCGACGAAGCACTGCGCGACACATCCGTCCTAGCAGCACTGCGCTCGACCGGCCCGCACCTCAACGCCGAGCAACTGCACACCAAGGCCGTGCTCGCCGCGTCCGAGATCGCCGCCGCGACGGCCACCGAGTACCAGCACTACGTCGACCTGCGCACCGCCCTCGGCGGCGCGGCACCCGTCCCCGGCCGGGCGGCGGACCGGTCCTCCGCGGTGGAGGACGCCGGGCTGTTCCCGGTGCTCACCACCCTCACCCCGGTCCTCGCCGGGGTCGGCGGCGCCGTCCTGCTGCTGATCGGCTACTCGGTGCAGGCCGCCCAACCCGACCTCGCCCTCGGGCACAGCCTGGTCACCGCCGGCTGGGTCGCCGTCGTGGTGGCGCTGGCCGCGCTGCTGATCGGCGCCGTCGGCATGCTGCTGACCGCCCGCCGGGACGGCTCCGCCACCCCCGCGGGCCAGGACCCTCACCTGCACGCCGATCTGGCCGAGGCCCGCCGCGCCTGGCACACCGCCCTGCGCGAGCGCGCCCTGATCCCCTACCTGCTCGCCAACCTCGACTCCGAACCCGCCCTCTCCCCGCAGCCGGGCGGCCGACCGACCCCGCCCGAGCTGCTCAGCCCCGGCTACAGCAGCGCCCGCTACTCCAGCCCGAGCTTCACCAGCCCCGGCGTCGAAGGGGTCACCGACCCGGAGGGCCGCGCCCCGCGGTCGGCCGAGTTCACCGGGCCGGGCTACACCTCCCCGGACTTCACCGGCCCGGACGAGGTCTGAGCCGGGCCGGGCGGGGGCTCAGCAGCTGGGGCTCAGTGGGGGCTCACATGCGGGGCTCACCTGCGGCCCAGGCGGCGCTCACCGCTCTCGCCCTGCACGTACTCCAGCTCGTAGTGGGCGAAGACGGCCGGCTCGTCCTCGGCCGGCAGCTCGCCGTCGGTGTCGATCGACGGCGCGTTCTTCACCTGCCCCTTCGGCCGGGTGACCTTCAGGTAGCCCGGCCCGACCGCCGCCCCGTCGAGCGGGACGAACACCAGGCGGCGCCGGGTCGGCAGCCCGACCGTGACGGTGGCGAACGAGGGCAGATCGGTCGCGGTGTCGACGTACACCGCCTCCAGCGTGCCGATCTTGTGGCCGTCGGCGTCGACCACGTCGTGGCCGCGCCACTCCCGGATGTCTGTCGCTTCGAACATCCACAACCTCCGAGCTCGGTGGGCGTCTCCCATCGTGCCACCGCCACGCCGTCCGCACCCGCCGACCGATGACCGACCACCGCCGTGCGCGGCGGTACGGCGGGCGGCTCAGGTGACGGTGCGCTCCACCGGGATCCACAGCTGGCTGGTCGCCTCCGACCAGTCGGGCGTCGGAGAGGTCCGCAGGATCTCGGGGCCCGGCCGGCTGGCGTACGGGTTGGAGGGGAACCACTCGGTGAAGACGTCCCGCCACAGGTACTGCAGGGCCAGCGGGTAGGGGCCGGTGTTCTCGAAGACCGCCCAGGTGCCGGCCGGGACGGTCAGCACGTCGAGGTCCTCGGGGGCGTCCGCGCCGGTCACCACGGCGTGGAAGTAGTCCAGCTCGACACCCTCCTCCCGGCTGTCGGAGTGGTGCACGACCGCCGAGACGATGCCCTCGGGCTCCTGGTCCGACAGCTCCGCGATGCGCTGCACCGTGCCGGGCGGGATCGACCTGATCAGCTCGGCGATGTGCGGGTTGGCGCCCTCGTGGATCAGCGGGACCCGGGCCGACCGGCCGACGACGCGGAACGCGTCCTTCTCCACGATCCGGTACTCCATGGTGGTGCTCCCTTCGACGATGAGGCGGAAGGACATCCGGGGCTGGGACTGCAGCGCCGCACCCGTCCGCCGGGCCTCGCCGGGGCCGACCCCGTGCATCGCCCGGAACGCCCGCGCGAACGCCTCGGCCGACCCGTAGCCGTACCGGACCGCGACCTCCAGCAGCGTCCGCCCGCCCGCGAGGACCTCCGCCCCCGCCACCGTGAGCCGCCGGCGCCGGATGTACTCCGACAGCGGCAACCCGGCCAGCGCGGAGAACATCCGCCGCAGGTGGAACTCGGACGTCAACGCGATCCGGGCCAGCTCGGGCCCCTCCAGCCGCCGGTCGAGGTGCGTCTCGATGTGCTCCATGACCTGGTTCAGCCGATCCAGCACCCCGGCCTCCTTCCCTTGCGATCCCCAACCGTAGAAGCCCCCCACCCCACCCGACCCGACATTCCCTGCCCGTTCCGGTCGCCCTCCCCGAAGCTCGACCGGCCGGCTTCCTCAGTACGGGAGCAGCACGGTGGTGTCGAGCGTGAAGCCGAACGGGGCAGGGGCGTGGGCCTCGAACTGGCGACGGACGACGGCGAGGTTCCGCTCGTGGATGGCCGAGGGCGACGCCTGCATGATGATGACGTCACCCGAGAACTCAATCTTGAAATTGGACGGAGCGACCCTCCGGAATTCCTCGATCAACGCGAGATGGTCGGGGTTCATCTGTCCTCCCAAGGTCCGGACCGCGAGCCGCCCTCACGCTACCGGCTGATCCCCGACCAGCCCCGGCACCGCCGGAACGCGCTGACGCCGACCTGGGGGACAGCCTTGCAACGCAAGCCCGAGCCGATCGAGCCGTGTCCACAGACCTGGAACGCCACGCACGTGAGGCACTGACCTGACAGCCGCACACGCCCGAAGGGACCGAAGTACGTGGACCAGACAACCGCCGACCAGTGCACCGCGCTCAAGCCCGCCACGGAGTCGATGACGCTGCTGGTTGCCGCCGTGATCGTCCATGACCGCGAGACGCGGCGGGTGGCGCTCCTGCGACGCGGGCCCAAGGCCAAGTTCGCCCAGGGCATGTGGGACCTACCCGTCGGCAAGAACGAACCCGGCGAACCCATCACCCGGACCGCCGTGCGCGAGCTCAAGGAGGAAACCGGACTCGTCGTGAAGCCCGATGACCTGCGCTTGGTGCACGTCATCCACGGCGCCCGAGGAGTCGAAGCTCCCAACGGCTTCCTGACGGTGGTGTTCGCCGCGCATGAGTGGTCGGGCAGCCTCAGCAACGGGGAACCCGAGAAGCACTCCGAGGTCTCATGGGTGAGCACCGACGCCATTCCCCGGGAATTCGTGTCCACCACGGGAGCAGCCCTTCTCAGCTACCTCCAGGACGGCCCAAGCGTCTCACTCGACTCCTGGCGCGAGTAGGCGGCCACCGGCCGCCCACGCCGACCCGCCGGGTCGTTCCTTCGCCTGCAACCGGAGCGCCGCGCCGGGAAGCCCCCTCCTGCCTCCCGGTGCGGCGCTCCCGTCCTACGGGGCGGCGGTCAGTCGGCGAGCGGGAGGTAGACCCGGTTGCCGTTGGCCGCGAACTCCTCGGACTTGGCCTGCATGCCGGCCAGCGCCTCGGTGCCGTAGCCGGTCCCGCCGGTGGCGCCGACCGCGGTGGAGCCCCCACCGTGTTCGGCGCGGATCTGCTGGGAGATCTTCATCGAGCAGAACTTGGGGCCGCACATGGAGCAGAAGTGCGCGGTCTTGGCCGGTTCCGCCGGGAGGGTCTCGTCGTGGAAGGCGCGGGCCGTCTCCGGGTCGAGGGCCAGGTTGAACTGGTCCTCCCAGCGGAACTCGAAGCGGGCGTCCGAGAGCGCGTCGTCCCACTCCTGGGCGCCCGGGTGGCCCTTGGCCAGGTCCGCGGCGTGGGCGGCGATCTTGTAGGTGATGACGCCGGTCTTCACGTCGTCCCGGTTGGGCAGCCCGAGGTGTTCCTTGGGGGTGACGTAGCAGAGCATCGCGGTGCCCCACCAGGCGATCATCGCCGCGCCGATGCCGGAGGTGATGTGGTCGTAGCCGGGCGCCACGTCGGTGGTGAGCGGGCCGAGCGTGTAGAACGGGGCCTCGTCGCAGATCTCCTGCTGGAGGTCCATGTTCTCGCGGATCTTGTTCATCGGGACGTGCCCGGGGCCCTCGATCATCACCTGGACGTCCTTGGACCGGGCGATCCGGCCGAGCTCGCCGAGCGTCTGCAGCTCGGAGAACTGGGCGTCGTCGTTGGCGTCCGCGATGGAGCCGGGCCGCAGGCCGTCACCGAGCGAGAAGGTGACGTCGTAGGCCGCGAGGATGTCGCAGAGCTCCTCGAAGTGGGTGTACAGGAAGTTCTCCTGGTGGTGCGCCAGGCACCAGGCCGCCATGATCGAGCCGCCGCGCGAGACGATGCCGGTCTTGCGGCCGGCGGTCAGCGGGACGTACCGCAGCAGTACCCCGGCGTGCACCGTCATGTAGTCGACGCCCTGCTCGCACTGCTCGACGACGGTGTCCCGGTAGACCTCCCAGCTCAGCTCCTCCGCCTTGCCGTCCACCTTCTCCAGCGCCTGGTAGAGCGGGACGGTGCCGATCGGCACGGGGGAGTTGCGCAGGATCCACTCGCGGGTGGTGTGGATGTTGCGGCCGGTGGAGAGGTCCATCACGGTGTCGGCGCCCCAGCGGGTGGCCCAGGTCATCTTCTCCACCTCCTCCTCGATCGAGGAGGTGACGGCGGAGTTCCCGATATTGGCGTTGATCTTCACCAGGAAGTTGGTGCCGATGATGGCCGGCTCCACCTCGGGGTGGTTCACGTTGACCGGGATGACGGCCCGGCCACGGGCCACCTCTGCCCGGACGTACTCCGGGTCCAGCCCCTCGCGCAGCGCGATGAACTCCATCTCCGGGGTGATCAGACCCCGCTTGGCGTAGCCGAGTTGGGTCACCGACGCGCCGGCCCGGCCGCGCAGCGGGCGGCGCGGCCGGCCGGGGAAGACCGCGTCGAGGTTGCGCAGGTTGCCGCCGCGCGGCGAGGTGTGCTTGATCCCGTCGTCCTCGGGCCGGGCCTCCCGGCCGTCGTACTCCTCGACGTCGCCGCGCTGGCGGATCCACGGGTCGCGCAGGGCGGGCAGGCCGCGCCGGACGTCGGGCGCGTACGCGGGGTCGGTGTACGGCCCGGAGGTGTCGTACAGCGGCACGGTCCGGCCGTTGGTGAGGTGCACCTCGCGGTAGGGCACCCGCAGGTCGGGGCGGGACCCCTCCAGGTAGGCCTTGTGCCAGGCCGGGGTCGGGTAGCCGGTGGCCGCGCTGCTGACCGGGGCGGCCGCCGGGTGGGCAGACTTCTGCTGTGCATCAAAGACGGTCATCAGACCTTCTACTCCCTACGCCGGCATTACCCGGTCCAGGTTCCTGCGGTCGGCGCAGCGGCTGGCACGTCCTGTGACGTACCGGTCAGCGCCCTCTCAGCCCGGTGCTCCGAGCTCCCGTTGTGCGCAGGCATGAGGTGCCTGCGTCAGACGTCCATCACCGTAGCGGGCCGATCCGTCGAGGTCCAGACGGGTTCCGGACAGCGGACGCGGTGGCACACTGGCCGGATGGTGGGACTGACGGGGCGGGTGACGGGCAGGGTCGGGGCCGGTCTGGTCGGCGAGGTGATGCTGCACGTGCCGCAGCGTCAGGGGTCGGAGGCGTTCCTGGCGTACCTGGCGGTGCCCGGTGAGCCGCTGGCGCCGGGGACGCCGGTGGTGGTGCTGGACTACCAGCCGCCGCGCACCGTGTACGTGGCGCCCGCGTTCGGCTGACCACCCCGGGGGCGCCCGGGTCTTGACGCAATCTTGACGCCCCTGATGCGCAATCAGAACGCCCGCCCCTTCCCAACGGATCACGGCAGGCGAAGAATCGGCTGCTGCCACCGCGTTCCGCGCCATCCTGCACAACCGAGCGCAGCCACGGAACCGGTGCGCTTCGAAGGGGGAAAGCCGATGCTCATCGGCATCGCGGGGGCCGTGGCGGCCTCCATCGTCGTCCTGGTCGTGCTCTTCAAACTCATGTGGCGGGTGGCGGAGCCGAACGAGGCGCTGGTCATCTCGGGCTCGACGCACCGCACCGAGGGCCTCGCCGACGGCCTGGGCTTCCGGATCGTCACCGGCCGCGGCACCTTCGTGGTGCCGGGCGTGCAGGTGGTCCGCAAGCTGTCGCTGGACCTGAACGAGGCCGAGCTCGACGTCGAGTGCGTCACCTCGCAGGGCATCCCGGTGCACGTCAAGGGCGTGGTGATCTTCAAGGTGGGCGACGACACGGTGTCGATCGCCAACGCCGCGCGCCGCTTCCTGGACCAGCAGAAGATGATGGGTCTGCGGGTGCACAACGTGTTCGCCGGCCACCTGCGGTCGATCGTCGGCGGGCTGACGGTCGAGGACATGATCCGGGACCGGGAGCGGCTGACCGGGGAGACCCGGGCGGCGTCCGGCGCGGAGATGGAGAAGCTCGGCCTGATCATCGACTCGCTGCAGATCCAGGAGATCCTGGACCCGACCGGCTACATCACCAACCTGGCGGCGCCGCACGCGGCCGCCGTCCAGCGCGACGCCCGGATCGCGGCTGCCGAGGCCGACCGGCGGGCCACCGAGGCGGAGCAGGAGGCGTTCGCCCGTAAGGCCGAGGCCACCCGCAACTCCGGTATCCAGCAGGCCGGTTACCAGGCCGAGATGGAGACGGCGACGGCCCGGGCGATGCAGGCCGGACCGCTCGCCCAGGCGGCCGCCCGCCAGGAGGTGGTGGTCCAGGAGACCAAGGTCGCCGAGCTGGAGGCGCACCGCAAGGAGCAGCAGCTCCAGGCGGACGTCCGCAAGCCGGCCGACGCCCGCGCGTACGAGACCCGGACGAAGGCCGAGGCCGACCGCGACGCGCGGATCTCCGCGGCCGAGGCGCTGGCCCGCGAGACCGAGCTGAAGGCGGGGGCCGAGGCGAACCGGGTGAAGGTGGCGGCCACCGCGGAGGCGGAGGCGACCAGGGCGCGCGGCCTGGCCGCGGCCGAGGCCACCAAGGCGACCGGTCTGGCGGAGGCGGCGTCGGCGGAGGCCCGCGGTCTGGCGCAGGCCGAGGCGGCGAAGGCGCTCGGTCTGGCCGAGGCCGAGGCGATCAAGGCCCGGGCGGCGGCCCTCGCGGAGAACCAGGAGGCCGTGGTCGCCCAGCAGCTGGCGGAGAACTGGCCGGAGATCGTCCGGGCCGGTGCGGAGGCCTTCGGCAACGTCGAGCACATGGTGCTGCTGAACGGCGCGGACGGGATGTCCGACATGTTCGCCAAGGCGCTGACCATGGGCGGCACCGGCCTGGGCCTGGCCCGGCAGCTGCTGGGTGCGATGAGCACCTCGGCCGAGGCGGGGCCGGCCCGGGAGCAGGGGGCCGGGGCGAAGCCGGCCAAGGAGAAGGCGGCGAGCCTGCCGATCCCGGTGCAGGACGGCTCCTGAGCCGGCGCCCCGCACGCCGGGGCAGAACGCCGGACGCCCGCCCGTCGCAGTGCGACGGGCGGGCGTCCGCTTCCCCGGCCGGCCCCCGATGGCCTGCCCGACCGGGGGGCCAGGGGGGCCGGTCAGACCAGCTCGGCAGCCTCGCCGGCCTCGGCGATGACCTGCTCGGCGACCCGGCCGGCGAACACGTTGCCGATCAGGACGCCCAGGCCGATCGCGCCGACCAGCATCACGGTGCCGAGCCACACCATGGTCTCCACCGGCAGGGCGTAGGCGGCGATCACCTTGGCCACGCACTCGGCGACCAGCACGGTGCCCCAGACCAGCGAGAAGGCCCGCTCGTTGCGGCGGAAGACCGCCGAGCCGGGCACCGAGCCCGCCGCCAGCCGGTCCCAGGCGGCGGAGCGGGCGGCGTCGCCCTTGACGATGAAGGGCCGCATGCCGGCGCTCATCAGCGGCCGGCCGAGCAGCGCGGTCACGATCATCGAGCCGCCGATCACGGAGCTCAGCGCACCGTCCTTGGCGATCATCAGCCGCGGGTCGCCGGATACCGAGGAGAGGAGGATGCCCGCCACGTTCACCACCAGCATCACCAGGGCGAGCGTGTTGACCGAGCGGTCCCGCACCAGGGCGGCCACGGTCCGCACGGCCGGCACGGCGCTGCTGACGGTGAGCGAGGCGACCAGTCCCATGCCGCACAGCGAGTGGGCCGCGTAGTAGGCGGCGAGCGGCACGGCCACGTCCACGGCCAGCGGCCGCAGAGCGGCGAGCGCCCCGGAGGTGTTCTGCTCGGTCTTCGCGCTGGTGGTGATGGTTGCCATGGTCCCACTCCTGGTCCGTCCGACTCGCTCTCTGCGATGTCCCAATCTTCTTTCCGGGCACGGGTGCTGCGTCAGTGTCGGCGGTGTGGGAAAGCGCATGACGGATGTCATGGCCGGGGCCGGCGGCCCGTCACTGATGAGTACGGGTACTCAGGTCCGGCCCCGCCGCGAGCAGCCAGGATGGCCGTCATGGACCTCCAGATACCGCGGGTCGGCATCACCTCGGTGGGCGCCTGCCTGCCGGCGCGGGTGCTGACCTCCCAGCAGCTCCAGGACGAGGTGGCGGGCGGCACCGGCCTGCGACTGCCCGACGGGATGTTCGAGAAGGCCACCGGGATCCGCACCCGGCACTTCGCCGCCGACGGCGAGTACGCCTCCACCCTCGCGCTGGGCGCGGCCCGGCAGGCCCTGGACGGGGCCGGGCTCGACCCGCTCGACCTCGACCTGCTGGTGTTCGCCTCGGCCACCAGGGACGTCTGCGAGCCGGCCACCGCCCACCTGGTGCAGGCCGAACTCGGCTCCCGGGCCCACGCGTTCGACCTCTCCAACGCCTGCAACAGCTTCCTCAACGGGATCGACACCGCCCGCGCGATGATCCTGGCCGGCCGGGCCCGGCGGGCGCTGGTGGTCACCGGCGAGACGCCCAGCCGGGCGATGCGGCGCGACCCGGGCGGGCTCGCCGAGTTCCGGGCGGGCTTCGCCGGCTACACCTTCGGGGACGCGGGCGCGGCCGTGGTGGTGGAGGCGGTCGAGCGCGGCGGCATCCTGGACGTGGAGACCGAGACCGCCTCCGAGCACTGGGCGGTGGGCGGCATCCCGGGCGGCGGATCGCGCCACCCGCGCGGCGACGAGTACAGCTACTTCCGGGGCGGCGGCAAGGAGTTGCGCGGCGTCTTCGAACGGATCGGCGGCGCCATCCTGGGCCGGGTGGCGGCCCGCACCGGCCTCGGCTGGGACGCCTACGCCCGGGTCCTGGTGCACCAGGTGACCCTGCCGTACCTGGAGCGGTTCGTGGAGCTGACCGGCGTGCCGGCCGAGAAGCTGGTGGTCACGGTGGACTCGCTCGGCAACCTGGCGAGCGCCACCATCGGCGTCCAACTGGAGCGGATCAGAAGCGAGTTGCGCACCGGCGACCGGGTGCTGATGGTGGGCCTGGGCGGCGGCGTGAGTCTGATGACCATGGTGTGGGAGGTCTCGTGACCGCGCTGTGGGTGGTGGTCCCGGCGTACCAGGAGGAGGCCCGGATCGGCGGTGTGCTGCGGGCCCTCGCGGCCCAGCGGGACCAGGAGTTCACCCTGCTGGTGGTCGACAACGGTTCGGCGGACGGCACGGTCGGTCTGGTCGAGGAGTTCGCCGCGCGGGCGCCGTTCCCGGTCCGGGTGCTGGTGGAGCCCGAGAAGGGGGTCGGCTGCGCGGTCGACAGCGGCTTCCGGCACGCCATCGCGCACGGTGCCACCCTGCTCGCCCGGACCGACGCGGACTGTCTGCCCGAGGCCGGCTGGACGGCCGCCGCCCGGGCCGGGCTGCTGGCCTGCGGCGGACTGGTCTGCGGGCACCTCACGGCCCGCCGGGACGAGCACGGCCCGGCCGGCCGCGCGCTCTTCCGGGTGCTGGTCACGCTGGGCGCCGCGTTCGGCCGGATCCGGCCCGCGCACCACCGCCGGCACGGCTACCTGGTGCCGTACCGGATGCACGCGGGCAACAACATGGCGATCACCGCCGAGCTGTACCGGGCCGTCGGCGGCATGCCGCGCCGGCCCTCGCCCACCGACCGGGCGTTCATCAACCTGGTCCGCCGGCGCAGCACCGCGATCGTGCACCGCCGCGACATGGTGGTGCAGAACTCCACCCGCCGGATCCGCGCCTATGGCGTGCTCGGCACCGCCCGCTGGTACCTGGAACGCGGCGCCGGCGCGCGCGGCGTCGACCCCCGCTGAGGAGGCACGGCCGTGCTGGAGCAACTCGAACGCACCCTGCGCGAGGGCGCCGACCGCCCCGCCGTGCTCGGCTGCACCCGCAGCGGCGCGGTCACCGTCCGGGCCCGCTGCGGCGAACTCGCCGACCTCGCCCGGCAGTACGCCACGGCGCTGCACCACCGGTACGGCCTGCGGCCCGGCGACACCCTGGGGGTGGCGGTGCGGCCCGGTCCGCGGGCGATCGCCGTGCTGCTGGCCGCCCACCGGCTCGGCCTGCGGGCCGCCGTGCTCGACCCGGCCGCCGGGCCGGACGTGCTGCTGGCGCGGCTGGCGCTGGCCCGCCCCGCGCTGGTGCTGGCCGACGCGGCCGCCCAGGCGGTGGCGGGCTGGGCCCGGCCGCTGGCCAGCCGGGCCCGGCTGGCGCTGCCGCCGCTGGCCGAGCTCGGCCCGGTCGCCACCGTCGGCCCGCGCCACCCGGGCTGTGCCCCCGCGCTGACCGGGTCGGGCCGCGCGGGCGGCGGCACGCCCCCGCCGCGCTACGAGGGCGACGGCGACGCCGTGATCGTCTTCACCTCCGGCACCACCAGCGCCCCGCGCGCCGTGGTGCACACCCGCGCCGGACTGGCCGCCGGGCTGCGCGCGGTGGACGCGCTGGTCCGTCCGCAGGCCGGCGCGGCGGTGCTGGGCGGCACCTTCTTCGTGCTGGTGCCCGCACTGGCCGCCGGCTCCTCGGTCGCGCTGCCGGCCCGCTCGGCCCGGGTGCTCGGCCGCCAGGTGGCCCGGCTGCGCCCGGACGAGACCTACCTGACGCCGCCGCAGCTGCGCGAGGTGCGCTCGTTCACCGGCCGGGTCTGGACCGGTTCCGCCCCCGCCACGGCCGAACTGCTCGCCCGGGTCAAGCGGGCGGGCGCCCGGGAGGCGTGGGGCGTGTACGCGCTCACCGAGCTGTTCCCGGCGGCGGCCGTGGAGGAGTCCGAGAAGGCCGGCTTCGACGCGGGCGGCGACCTGCTCGGCCACCCGCTGCCGGGCGTGCGCACCCGGCTCACCGGCGACGGCGAGCTGCTGCTCGCCGGCCCCGCCGCCCGCGACCGCTACCTCGGCCAGCGGCCCGACCCCTGGGTCCGCACCGGCGACCGGGCCCGGCTCACCGCCGACGGGCGGATCGTGCTGGCCGGCCGGTGCAAGGACATGGTGCTGCGCCGGGCCGAGAACATCTACCCGAGCCTGTACGAGCCGGCGCTGCACCTGCCGGAGGTGGACCTCGCGGTGCTGGTCGGCGTCCCGGCCGGGGACGGCGACGAGCGGCTGGTCGCGCTGGTCCAGCCGCGCCCGGGCGCCGACCACCGCCGGCTGCGCAGCGACCTGCAGGGCCCGCTGGAGCGGATGGGCAGTGCCCGGCCGGACGCTCTGCTGTTCGCCGAGGTGCCGCTGGCCGGGCGCTCCCGCAAGCCCGACCGGGCGGCCGCCGCGCGGCTGTGCGCCCGGGAGTTGAGCGGCCGGTGAGCGGGGTCGAGGAGCCGATGAGCGGGGTCGAGGAGCCGAGGCACAGCGCCGGCGGCGCGCGGGCGGCCCGCCGGCTGGACCGGCGGGTGTACCTGGGCAGCCACCCCGTCCTGTTCGCGCTGCTGGCCGCCACCCGGAGCCGCCCGGTGGTCCGGCTCGGCGGCACGGTGCTGGTGCACGACCCGCAGGCGTACCGGGAGGTGCTGACCCGGGTGCCGCTGGACCGGACCGCGCAGCGCACCACCGGTGGCGCCGCCGCGCGGCTGACCGAGGGCGGGCTGCTCTTCGACCAGGAGGGCGCCGCCCACCGGCTGGCCCGCCGGGCGCTGGCGGAGCGGCTGAGCGGTCCGGGGGTGGAGCGGCTGCGCCCGCTGTGGCAGCGGGTGCTGGAGCGGCGGCTCGCCGAACTCCCGGCCCGGCTGGACCTGGTGCCGGTGGTGCGGGAGCTCGCCGGTGCCACCGCGGCCGCGCTGACCGGCTCGCCGGCCGACCCGGTGGCGCTGGCGACGGCTGCCGCCGAGGCGGCCTCGGCGGCGGCCGGCGAGCACCTGCCGAGCCTGCTGCCCCGGCGCCGGGACGCCACGGCGGCGGCCGCCCGGCTGACCGCCCTGCTGCCCGATCCGCTCGACGCGATGGTCGCGGTGGCCGCCGTGAACACCACCGTGGCCGCCCTGCCCAGGGCCGCGGCCTGGTGCGCCCGGGCGGGCCTGTGGGGTGAGGTCTCCCCCGAACTGGCCGTCGAGCTGCTCCGGTTGACGGCCGCGTCGCCGATCCTGCCGCGGGTCGCCGCCACCGACGCGACGGTGGCCGGCTGCCCGGTGCGGCGCGGTGACCGGCTGGTACTGGTGGCCCGGCACGCCGCGCAGGCGCACCGCGCGCTGCCCCGGCCCGCGGCCGGCGCCGCGCAGGCGGTGTTCGGCGCCGGCCCGCACGCCTGCCCGGGGGCGGCGCTGGCCCGCGCGCAGCTCGCGGACTTCCTGACGGCGCTGGCCCCGCACCGCCCGCGGGTGCTGCGGGCCCGGGTGGACCGCCGGTCGGCGCTGCCCGGGTACGCGGCGCTGCTGGTCGGGCGGGGGTGAGGGGATGCTGCGGATCGCCGTCACCGGCGCGAGCGGCTTCTGCGGCGGGTACGTGGCCAGGGCCGCCGCCGCGAGCGGGGCGCAGGTGCTGTGCGTCGGACGGCGCCCCGGCCCGGTCGGCCGCCACCTGCCCTGGGACGCCGCCCGGTCGGAGCCCGAACTCGGCGCCGCCGACCTGGTGCTGCACTGCGCGGCGGCGGTCGGCGACCACCCGGCCGGCTCCCCCGCGGAGGCCGAGCAGTACGCGGTGAACGTGGACGGCACCGCCCGGCTGCTGGCCGCGGCCGGCGACCGGCCGGTGGTGTGGGTGAGCAGCGCCAGCGTGTACGACCCGCGGCCCGGCGCCGCCCGGCCGGGGCGGCCCGCGATCCGGGAGGACCATCCGACCGGAGCCGGCCACCTGAACGGCTACGGGCGCAGCAAGGCGCTCGGCGAGCAACTGGCCCTGGCGGCCGGGGCGGTGGTGCTGCGGCCGCGCGCGGTGTACGGGCCGGGGGATCCGCACCTGGTGCCGCGGCTGCTGGCCCGGGTCCGCGGGGGCGTGCTGCTGCTGCCGGGCCGGGACGTGGAGCTCAGCCTGACGGCGGTGGAGAACCTGGCCGACGCCTGCCTGGCGGCGCCCGGCTGGCCGCCCGGGGCGTACAACATCGCGGACGCGCGGCCGTACCGGCGGGACGAGGTGCTGCGCCGGGTGCTCGGGGCGTACGGGGTGCGGGCCCGGATCGTCCGGGTGCCGCTGGCGCTGGCCCGGCGGGCGCGCGGCGCGGAGCTGACCCCGTACGCGCTGGACCAGCTGGCCCGCAGCGTGGTGCTGGACACCGGCCGGGCGCGGGCGCAGGGGTGGGTGGCGCGGTACGGGCTCGACGAGCACCTGGCAGCAGTCGGCGCCCGCACCCCGTGAGGGGGTGCGGGCGCCGAGCGGCGGGTCAGCTCTTGGCGGCCTTCTTGACCAGGATCACCACGGCGGCGGCGACGCCCACCAGCACCAGCGCCTTGAGCAGCAGCGCGATCAGGGTGCCGACCACGCCGACCACGAACCAGATCAGGTTCCAGGCCAGCACCAGCACCAGGATCGGGACGACGATGTTGCGCACCCACGAGGGCAGCGACTTCCAGAGCTCGGCCATGTCTGTTCCTTCTCTCCCCTCGGGCTCGGCGTCGGTGTGTCCGCCGCTCTTCCCGGTCAGCTTTCGATACTTCGATCGTAGGCGGCCGCAACCGGTGGAACGAGGGCTGCTGCCCCGGAGAGAACCCGGAGATCACCCCGAGCCACGGGCTGGGGGAGACCCTTGGACGGGTTGGCGGTGCACCCCGTTCCCGGCGCGAGGGTGAGGGGATCGGCGCAGGTCGGAGCCGTCCTCCTCGGGGTCGGTGGTCAGACCGGCCAGCGTTCGCCGCGCCAGGCGGCGTCCCAGAACATCCACTCGTAGCGCGAGGTGGTGGTGAAGTGCTCGACCATCCGCCGGCGTTCGGCGGGTGAGATCTCCTCGCCGAGCCGGTCGGTCAGCGCCAGCACCCGGCGGACCACCGCCTGGAAGGCCTCGTCGCCGTACGTGGCGATCCACTTGGCGTACAGCGGCTCCGGGGAGGACCGGGCCAGCAGCTGCTCGCCGACCCGGGCGTAGATCCAGTAGCAGGGCAGCACCGCCGCGACGGCCTCGGCGAAGGACCCGCCGTACACGGTGGCCAGCAGGTAGCTGGTGTAGGCGCGGGTGGTGGGCAGCACCGGCTCGGCCGCGGCCTGCTCGGCGCTCTCGCCGAAGGCGGTCAGGAACTCGGTGTGCATGCCCTGCTCGGCCGCGATCGCGCCGACCGCGTCGTCGGCGAAGGCCTGGACGTCCTCCTCCGACGGGGCCTTGGCGGCGCACACCGCCAGTGCCCGGGCGTAGTCCCGCAGGTAGTGCGAGTCCTGGACGACGAAGTGCCGGAAGGCCTCGCGCGGCAGGGTGCCGTCGGTGAGGCCGCCGATGAAGGGGTGGTCGAGGATCTCCGCGTAGATCGGCTCGATGGCCGTCCAGAGCTCGTCGGTCAGTGCCACGTGCTGTCTCCCTCCCCGACCCGGGCCGCGGAACGCCGCGGCCACGGCCAGGTTCTGGCGGTCGGCGCAGCTGCGGCCGGCGGCCGTCAGCGCCCTCTCAGCCCGTTGCTACGGGCTCCCGCGGTGTTCGGTTGTTCCACCGGCAGACCCTACCGGCCGCGGTCGGGACGGCTCCGGCCGGTTCGGTCCTCGGGCGGGGAGAACAGCACCGTTGTGGCTCCCGCGTGGCCGGGCACCGGGGGACACCTGCTCCGGCCGGAGCTTCCCAGCAGCGCGGCGGCCTGTCACCATCGCGAGTCATGAAGAGTTTCGTGATCAAAACCCTCATCAACGCGGTGGCCATCTGGGCGGCGGCCTGGATCGTGGGCGGCATCGTGCTGTCCGGTCAGGACTGGTGGCACAAGACGGTCACGGTGATCGTGGTGGCCCTGATCTTCGGTGTGGTGAACTTCCTGATCAAGCCGCTGGTGAAGCTGCTCTCGCTGCCGCTGTTCATCCTGACCCTGGGGTTGATCACCTTCGTGATCAACGCCCTGATGCTCTGGCTGACGTCGTGGGCCTCGGACAAGCTCGACCTGAGCTTCCACGTCGAGGGGTTCTGGCCGGCGCTCGGCGGCGCGCTGATCATCAGCATCGTGTCCTGGGGTCTCAGCATGGCCCTGAACGACTGAACCGACCGCACTCCCGGGCCCCGGGCCCGCCGCCGATCCGCCCGGCCGGCGGGCCCGACCTGGCTCAGCCCTGGTTCTCGCACCCCGGGGCCGACAGGATGCTGGCCAGCTGCGCGTCCAGATCGCCGGCCGTGGCCTCCTCGCCCATCGGCACCAGGCGGTCGGTGCCGGCCAGGAAGGCGATCAGCGGCGGGGTCGCGGCCCGCAGCACGGCGTCGCCCTCCGGGGCGTGCAGCACCACGCCCACCTCGGCGAGGTCCGCCCCGACCGGGTGGACGTGGACGTCCCCCTCGCCGGTGGGCCGGCTGATCCCGTCCACCAGCAGTTCGCGGGCGAACACCCAGGCGACCGGATCGTCACCGGGCAGGTGGAAGGTGAATCGGACGGCATAGGGGTCGGCCGCGTCGTACTCCAGGTCGACCATGATCCGGACGGAGAGCTCGTGCGAGACCACGAGGTTCATCACCACGTGGTTCTGGACTGTGCCGTGCATGCGCCAGTACCTCTCGTTCTGCCCGGCCCGTACGCGGGGCGTGCGGGGCGGCGACGTGCGGCTTGAGTCTGCGGTTCATCTCCCCGACGAGCCGTTCGTACACCATCCTCCGGGCCGGTGACGATCCTGCGACCTGCTCCGCGGCCGGATGGGCCGCAGGCCGGCGGCGCCGGTGCGGGGGGACGTGCGGAGCCCGTTGCTCCAATTGCGCGAGTGGCGCTCATTCCAGCACAGGGGCGGCGGGCATTCAATCATTCCCAGGTATCCGCCTCCGGATTCACCTTCGAAAACCAGGCACGATCTCCGTCCGCCCCGGCCCGCGCAATGCCCGGCCGACCCCCGAACGGCGGATCGAAGATCCTTCGGGCGCGCTCCCATGGCCCCGACGGGACACACAGCGGGCGGGCGAATCATCCGTTCAGCGGAATCCGATCCTCCCGATCGTGCGGCCCCAGGAGTTTCAGGCGCGGCCGGGCGCGGCAGAATCCCGCACAACGCCAGCCCCTCGGAGGTGGCCATGACCGGCCCGGCCCGCCCTGTCGTCAAACGGACCGCCCGGGCGATCCTGCTGGAGCTGGACCAGGAGCGACCGCACGCCCCTGGCAGCATCGTGCTGATCAAGCGGACCCGCCCCGGCCGGCCGCCGTACTGGATCACCCCCGGCGGTGGCGTCGAGCCCACCGACCGCACGGTGGTGGAGGCCCTGCACCGCGAGGTGGACGAGGAACTCGGCGGCAAGGTGGAGGACGTGGTCCCCGCGTTCGTCGACACCGTCTCCCACTCCCATCACGAGGACGGAACCCTGGCCCACCCGCACGGGGTCAAGGTGCAGCACTTCTTCGTCTGCCGGCTGGCCGCGATGGACCCGGCCCGCCGGCACGGCCCGGAGGTGGACGAGCCGCGCGGCGAGTACGAGATCGTCCGGCTGCCCTTCACCCGCGAGGGCGTCACCTCCGTCAACGTGGTGCCGCCCAGCCTGCGCGCCTACCTGGCCGCGAACATCGAGGGCGTCCGCGCCCTGCTCGCCGCCGACCTGGGCTGAGGCAGCCGGCCGGGAAGGGCCGGTGGGCCGGGTACCGGCACCGCGCCGAGCTCCGGGTCAGCCGGCCGCCAGGTCGCCGACCAGATCGTGCCGGATCCGTTCGGCGGCCACCCCGGCGCGCGCCAGCACCGCCGTGCCCCGGCGGACCATCGCCGCCGGGCCGCTCAGGTACGCCGAGTACCCGTGCCAGGGTCCGTAGCGGGCGACCACCTCCGGCAGCTCGCCGTGCAGCGCGCCGGCGGTCGGCGGCTCGGCCGAGAGCACCGGATGGACGGTCAGCCAGGGGTGCCGGTCGGCCGCCCGGAGCAGCGCCGGGAGCTCGTACAGCTCGGCGGCGCGGCGCGCCCCGTGGAACACCTGGACCCGGCGGCCCCCGGCACCGTGCTCCGCCAGCTCCTCCACCAGCGCCCCGATCGGCGCGATCCCGGTCCCGCCGCCGAGCAGGAGCAGGCCCTCGCCGTCCCCGGTGCCGTGGTCCAGCACCATCCGGCCGGCCGCCGGGCCGAGCCGCAGCACGTCGCCGGGGGCGGCCCGGTGGACCAGCGCGTTGCTGACCCACCCGGCCTGGACGGCCTTGACGTGGAAGGTCAGCAGCCCGTCGGGCCGGGGGGCGGTGGCGAACGAGAAGTGCCGCCAGACCCGGGGCCACCAGGGCGTCTCCACGGGGGCGTACTGGCCGGCCCGGTACGGGTAGGCCTGGTCGGGGCGCAGGGTGAGCACCGCGATGTCCGGGGTGCGCTGCTGGTGCGAGACCACCTCGGCCTGCCACCAGGGCGGTGCGGTGCGGGCGGCGGCCTCGGCCGCCTCGATCATGATGGTGGAGACCAGCCGGTAGACCCGGCGCCAGGCCAGCTCGGTGTCGGCGTCCCAGCGGCTGCCGCAGTACTTGGCCAGAGCCGCCACCAGGCACTCGCCGACCGGTCCGTAATGGCCGGTCAGGGTGCCGTACTTGCGGTGGCCCTCGCCCAGCCGGCTCAGGTACACGGTCAGGCCGGCCGGGTCGTCGGCGCTGCGGGCGGCCAGCAGCAGCGCCCGGAACAGCCGGTCGCGCTGGACGTCCATGGCGGCCGGGAAGAGCGCCCGGATCTCCGGGTGGTGCAGGAAGATCAGCGCGTAGAAGTGGGCGGTGGCCCGGTCCGCGAGCGGTTCGACGACGGCGAGGGTGTCCCGGATCAGCTGGAGGTCGCGCGGGGTCGGCGGCTCGTCCGCCGGACGCCCGGTCCCCGGCGCCGGGGCGGCGGGCAGGGCCGGGACGCCGGGGCGGGCGGGTCCCTGGGCCACCGTCTCCAGCGCCCAGGCCCGGCTCCAGTGGTCGCCTGGGCCGGACCAGTTGAGCCCGGGGGCGTCGGTGAACAGCGGCTCGTACGGCGGCATCGGGGCGGGGCCGCGCGCGGGCGGCTCGGGCAGCGCGGGCGCGGCGGAGGGCAGCGCGGGCGCGCCGGAGGGCAGCGCGGGCGCGCCGGAGGGCAGCGCGGGCGCGCCGGGGGCCGGTGCGGCCGGGCCCTGCGGCGTCCAGGGGACGGGCGCGGCGGGGGCGGGGATCCGGGGCGGCTCGGCCGGCATCGGCGGGGGCTCCGCCGCCGGCGGGTCGGCCGGCTCGGCGGCGGCCGACCCGGGGGCGCCGGCCCGTTCCGGAGTGCGGGGCCGTTCCGGGGTACGGGCCGGCGCGGGCCTGCGGCCCGAATCCGGAGGAGTCGGAGGGGTCGGGGGAGTCGGGGGGAGCCCCGGCACGGCTGCCGCCGCGATCGATCCGTGTCCGGCCGTGACTTTCAGCGGGCGTGCCTTCACCGCAACTTGACGTGTGCCCAAGAGAATCGTTTCGCTTCCGGTCGTCCCTAAACCACACCTGGTCCGTCTCTGCTGACGCCTTCAGCAGGGTGGCACGCCCGAACAGCTCATCCGACAAGTCAAGAGAAGGCCGGACAGCCGGCCCACCCGCACGCTACGCTCGCCCGACCTATGGCCACCTCGCCCGCCCGCGGCGGCGGGCAACGGCTCGGGCGAGGCGGCCCGGTCGGGCTCCGTTCACAGCTGTCGCAGCAGCATCCCCGGTTGTTCCACGCAGTCCGCGACGAAGCGCAGGAAGCCGCCCGCGGTGCCGCCGTCACAGACCCGGTGGTCGAAGGTGAAGGACAGCTGGGTCACCTGCCGCACCGCCAGGGCGCCTTGGTGCACCCACGGCTTGGGGGTGATCCGGCCGACCCCGAGCATCGCCGCCTCGGGGTGGTTGAGGATCGGGGTCGAGCCGTCCACCCCGAAGACGCCGTAGTTGTTGAGGGTGAAGGTGCCCCCGGTCAGCTCGGCGGGGGTGAGCTTCCCCGTCCGGGCCGCCTCGGTCAGCCGGGCCAGCTCGGCGCCCAGCTGTTCGGTGCCCAGTCCGTGGGCGTCCCGCACCACCGGTACCACCAGGCCGCGTTCGCCCTGGGCGGCGAAGCCCAGCTGCACCGCGGCATGCCGGCGGATGGCCGAACCATCCGGCTCCACACTGGAGTTGAGCTCGGGGAAGCGGGCCAGCGCCACGGTGCAGATCCGCGCCAGCAGGGCCAGCACGCTGATCTTCGGCCCCGGTGCCTGGTTCAACCGGGCGCGCAGCTCCATCAGTTCGGTGGCGTCCGCGTCGACCCAGCAGGTGGCGGCGGGGATCTCCCGGTGGCTGCGGCCGAGCTTCTCGGCGACCGTCCGGCGCAGGCCGCGCAGCGGGACCAGCTCGTCGCCGGCCGCCGGGGCGGACACCGGCGCCGCGGCCACGGTGGCCACGGCACCCGACTCCAGGGCCCGGGCCACGTCTGCCCGCATGATCAGGCCGTCCGGGCCGCTGCCGGCCAGCGTCGCCAGGTCGATCCCGTGCTCCCGGGCCATCCGCCGCACCAGTGGCGAGATCACCGCGACCACGGCGGGCGCTCCGGGCGCACCGGGCGTCTCGACCGGCGCGGGGGCCGCCACGACGGCCGCGGGGACGGCCGGGGCCGTCGCGGCGGGCGCCACCAGGGTGCCCGCGCCGCCGCCGGGCCGGATCCGGGCCCGGCGCGCGCCCTTGGGCCCGTCCGCGACCCCGTAGCCGACCAGCGGGCGCTCGTCCGCCCCGCCCCCGGACACCCGGGGGCCCTCGCCGGGCGAGACCGCGACGGTGACCAGCGGCGCACCGACCGGCACCTCCTCGCCGACCTCGCCGAACCGGGCGGTGACCACGCCGCCGTACGGGCAGGGCACCTCCACGACCGCCTTGGCGGTCTCCACCTCGACCACCGGCTGGTCGACGGCGATCACCTCGCCGACCTCGACCATCCAGCGCACCACCTCGGCCCCGGTGAGACCCTCACCGAGGTCGGGCAGCGTGAACTCGCGCACCACGGGCATCACGTCAGTCCTCCCACTGCAGCCGGGCGACCGCGTCCAGGATCCGGTCCACCCCGGGCAGGTGGTGGTGCTCCAGCATCGGCGGCGGGTACGGGATGTCGAACCCGGTCACCCGCAGCACCGGCGCATCCAGGTGGTGGAAGCACTTCTCGGTGATCCGGGCGGCGATCTCCGCACCGGCCCCGCCGAAGCCGCCCGCCTCGTGCACCACGACGGCCCGGCCGATCGAGCGGACCACCTCGCAGGCGGTCCGCTCGTCGAACGGCACCAGGCTGCGCAGGTCCAGCACGGCCAGGTCCCAGCCCTCGGCCCGGGCGGCCTCGGCCGCCTCCAGGCAGACCGGCAGCGACGGCCCGTAGGTGATCAGGACGGCCGAGTGCCCGGGGCGGCGCAGCACCGCCTTGCCGATCGGCTCGGTGGCCTCGGCCGGGTCCCACTCGGTCTTGCCCCAGTAGAGCCGCTTGGGCTCCAGGAAGACCACCGGGTCGTCGGAGGCGATCGAGGCCCGGAGCAGGCCGTAGGCGTCGGCGACGGTGGCCGGGGTGACCACGTGCAGGCCCGGGGTGTGGGTGTAGTACGCCTCGGAGGAGTCGCTGTGGTGCTCGACGCCGCCGATCCCGCCGCCGTACGGGATCCGGATGGTGATCGGCAGCGGGAGCCGGCCGGCGGTGCGGTTGCGCATCTTGGCGACGTGCGAGAACAGCTGCTCCAGCGCCGGGTAGGCGAAGGCGTCGAACTGCATCTCGACCACCGGGCGCAGCCCGTACATCGCCATGCCGACGGCGGTGCCCAGGATGCCCGCCTCGGCGAGCGGGGTGTCCAGGCAGCGGTCGGCGCCGAACGCCGCGGTCAGGCCGTCGGTGATGCGGAAGACACCGCCGAGCTGGCCGACGTCCTCGCCGAGCACGTGGACGGTGGGGTCGGCCTGCATGGCGTCCCGGAGCGCGGCGTTGAGTGCCTGGGCCATGCTGGTGGTGCGGGTGCCGCGGACGGGGGTGGCGGTGGTCATCAGTGGTGCACCTCGGCCTCGGCGGCGAGTTCGGCGGTCAGCTGGTCGGCCTGCTCGCGCAGCTGCGGGGTGGGTTCGGCGTAGACGTGGGCGAACAGGGACATCGGGTCGAGCTCGGCGTCGGCGTGGAACTCCGCGCGCATCCGGGCGGCCAGGGTCTCGGCCTCGTCGGCGCAGTCGCGCACCAGCTTCTCGTCCAGCAGTCCGGCAGCGCCGAGGTGCCGTTCCATCAGGAGGATCGGGTCGTGCTCGCGCCAGGCGGTGACCTCCTCGTCCTCGCGGTACCGGGTGGCGTCGTCGGCGTTGGTGTGCGCCTCGACCCGGTAGGTGAGCGCCTCGACCAGGGTCGGGCCGCCGCCGGAGCGGGCCCGCTCGAACGCCTCGGCCAGCACCGCGTGCACGGCGGGGGCGTCGTTGCCGTCCACCAGCCGGCCGGCCATGCCGTACCCGACGGCCTTGTGGGCCAGGGTCGGGGCGGCGGACTGCTGGGTGAGCGGCACCGAGATGGCGTAGCCGTTGTTCTGCACCAGGAAGACCACGGGGGCGTTCAGCACGGCGGCGAAGTTCAGCGCCTCGTGGAAGTCGCCCTCGCTGGTGCCGCCGTCGCCGAGCATGGCGAGCGCGACCACCGGGTCGCCGGCCAGCCGGGCGGCGTGGGCCAGGCCGACGGCGTGCGGCGCCTGGGTCGCCAGCGGGGTGCAGAGCGGGGCGGTGCGGGTGGCCTTGGGGTCGTACCCGGTGTGCGCGCTGCCGCGCAGCAGGGTGAGCGCCTCCAGCGGGTCCACGCCGCGGGCGACCACCGCGAGGGTGTCGCGGTAGCTGGGGAAGAGCCAGTCCTGCTCGGCCAGCACCATGGCGGCGGCGACCTGGCAGGCCTCCTGGCCGGTGGAGGCGGGGTAGACGGCGAGCCGGCCCTGCTTGGTGAGGGTGGTGGCCTGCTGGTTGTAGCGGCGGCCGACCACCAGCCGGCGGTAGAGCTCGCGCAGCAGGTCGGGGTCGGTCCGCTCGAGGGCGGGGGTGCCGAGCACCCGGACCGGGGCGGTGTCGGGCAGCAGCGGCGCCGGGTCGCTCCGGGGGCCGGTGGCGCCCGGCAGCCAGCCGGGGACGGCGGTCGGGTGTCTGTGATCGAGAACGGTCATCTCGGGCACCTCCAAGGGTCGGGGAGGGTGCTGCAGGGGGCAGTGGTGATGCCGTGGTGCGCAGTGGCGGAGGGGGCCCGCCGGGGGTCACTGTTCCCTACCGATTGTTCGGTCGTCTGGGCATTCTGGCCACAGTCGCGTCGAGGTGGTGGACAATCGGCCCGAACAGCGGTCTGCTGGGATCAGCACGTCCAATCGGGGAGGGTAGGGGGCCATGTCGGCTGAACAGATGTCCAGACTCGACCGTGTCGACCGCTCGATCCTGCGGCTGCTGCAGCAGGACGGTCGCGCCTCGATCCGCTCGGTGGCCGAGCGGGTGCACGTGTCCCGGGCGAACGCCTACGCCCGGATCTCCAGGATGGTCGAGGACGGCATCATCCGCGGCTTCACCGCCCGGGTCGACCACGAGCGGGCCGGGCAGGGGGCGTCGGCGTACATCACCCTGAAAATCGTGCAGAACTCCTGGCGGACGGTCCGCGAGCAGCTGCTGCAGCTGCCGGGGGTGGCGCACATCGCGCTGGTTGGCGGCGAGTTCGACGTCCTGCTGCTGGTGCACACGGCGGACAACCGGGCGCTGCGCGAGCTGGTGCTGAACCGGATCCAGTCGGTGCCGCAGGTGCTGACCACGCAGACGCTGCTGGTGTTCGAGGAGACCGACCAGGTGCCGCCGGACGCGGCGCCCTGGGGTGCGGGACCGGACCCGGGGCCGGTCCGGCCGGACCGGATCTGACGCCGGACCCGGACCCGGGGCCCGGTCAGGCGGTCAGGGGCCCGGTCAGGTGGTCAGGCGGTCACGCGCGCAGGCCGTCGAAGGCCAGGTGGACCACCGCGTCGGCGACCCCGTCGGCGCTGCGGCTGCCGGGGCGGTACCACTCCACGATCGAGTTGATCATGCCGAACAGCAGCCGGGTGGCCAGCCGGGGTTCGACGTCCGCGCGCAGCGCCCCCTCCACGACCGCCGCCCGCAGCAGCTCGGCCACCCGGTGGTCGAAGTCACGCCGGCGCTCCAGCGCCCACTGCTCGGTCCCGGTGTTGCCGCGCACCCGCAGCAGCAGCGTCACGTACGGCAGCTCCGCGAGCAGCACCTCGGCGGTGCGCCGCACCACGTGCTCCAGCCGGTCCACCGACCGCCCGGTGGCGGCCTCGGGCTCCTCCAGGATGCCGAACAGCGAGTCCAGCGCCCGCCCGACGGCCAGCCGGAGCAGCTCCTCCTTGCCCCGGACGTGGTGGTAGATCGAGGACTTGGAGATCCCGGCCGCCCGCGACAGGTCCTCCATCGAGGTGCCGTCGTAACCGCGCTCGTTGAAGACCTCCACCGTCACGGCGAGCAGCGAGTCGACGGTGTAGGCGGTGCGGGTGGAGTTCTCGGCCATACGCACGAGTATCCCCGCCGGGCGCGCGGCGAAGCAGCCGGGGCCGGGCGCCGCCCGGCCTCCGCGGACCCCGGCCGGGCGCTATTGGTACGGACCACTGTTCCCCCGGACGGCCGCACGGCAGACTTGGGGGATCATCTCAGCGTGACCACCAGCGGAAGTCAGGACCACATCCCCATGGGCGCACCCACCGGCGCGGACGTCGACACCCGTCCGCAGGCAGTCCCGGCGACCGGGGCGGCGACCGGCCGGGCCGCGGCGCTACGCGCCCGGGGCGCCCGGGCGGCCCGCGAGTACGGGCCGGCGCTCGGGCTGTACGGTGCCGTGAAGCTGATCGGTTTCGCGGTCTTCATGTGGCTGCTGGAGTGGTCCGGCGAGTACCTCACCAAGGACCACCGCTTCGGTGGCGGCGTCCACCCCTGGGACGTGCTCGGCGGCTGGGACGGCTGGTGGTACCAGCAGGTCGCGCAGAACGGCTACGACCCGCACCTGGTGCCGCTGGTCGGCCAGGTGTGGTCGTACCAGCAGGACTCCTCGGCCTTCTTCCCGCTGTACCCGGGCCTGATCCGGATCGTCGCGGCCTGCACCGGCCTCGGCACGTACGGCGCCGGGATGCTGGTCTCGGTGCTGGCCTCGTTCGCCGCGGCGGCCGGGATCTACGCCCTCACCGCCCGGCTGACCGACCGCCGGGCCGGGGTGATCGCGGCAGCCCTGTGGGGGGTCTTCCCCGGTTCCGGGGCCGAGTGGGCGGTCTACTCCGACTCGCTGTTCGTCGCGCTGGCGGTCTGGGCCTGCTGGTTCGTGCTCACCCGGAACTGGGCGGCCGCCGGGCTGACCACCTTCGTCGCCGGCCTCAACCGGCCGACCGCCGCCGCGCTGGTGGCCGCCGTCGGGGTGGCCGCGCTGATCGCGCTGCACCGGCGCCGGGACGGCGTGCTCGGTCCGCTCGCGGCCGCGGTCGTCTCCCCGCTCGGCATGTTCGGCTACATCGCCTGGGTCGGCTGGCGGATGGGCGACCTGACCGGCTACTTCACGCTCCAGCGCGGTGCGTGGCTGCACTTCTTCGACAGCGGTGCGCACACCCTGGACGTCTTCGAGGGCGTGCTGCTCGGGCACAACGGCTACCTGTTCGCGTACCCGACCGAGGACCTGATCGCGGTCCTGCTGGTGGCCACCCTGCCCGTCCTGCTGACCCTGCTGATCCGGCTGCGGCCACCGGTGTTCCTGGTGGTCTACACGGTGGTGACAGTCGTGCTGGTGCTCGGCAGCCAGCAGATCTTCGGCAACACCTCGCGCTACCTGCTGCCCGCCTTCCCGCTGTTCGTCCCGCTCGCGGTCGCGCTGCGGCGGCTGTCGCGGCCCTCGCTCGCGGTGGTGCTCGGCACCGCCGCCGTCGCCTCCGGCTGGTACGCCGGCTACGTGCTGTTCGAGCTCGGCATCCCGTAACCGTGCCCGGCCGGGTGCACCGGGTGACGGCCCTGGGGACGCCGCCCGAGGAACCGGCCGCAGGGTCTTGCACCGACCGATCGTTCGGTTACTCTGAGGTGTGTCCCGCCTGCCCCTGTGAGGAGCGCACCATGGCTGCTGCGACCCCGACCCCCTCGGTCGCCGAACTGATCGAACGCCACCAGGACACCCTCGACCGCGCACTCGACGCGATCAAGACCCGTGACTACTGGTCCCCGTACCCGGAGTTCCCGAAGGCCTACGGCGAGAGCGGCCCGGCGGACGGCAAGGCGGCGTTCGAGGCCCGGCTCGGCCGGCTGTTCACGATCGAGGGCCAGCCCGGCTCCGGCGAGCCGGTCAGCGGCGAGGCCTCGCCGTACGGGATCGAGCTCGGCGTCAGCTACCCGCACGCGGACCCGGACGCGCTGATCACCGCACTGGAGACGGCCCGGCCGGGCTGGGCGGCGGCCACCCCCGCCGCCCGGGCGGCGGTCTGCCTGGAGATCCTGGCGCGGATCAACGCCCGTTCGCACGAGTTCGCGCAGGCGGTGATGCACACCACCGGCCAGGCCTACGGGATGGCCTTCCAGGCCGGCGGCCCGCACGCCCAGGACCGCGGCCTGGAGGCCGTCGCCTACGCGTACGCCGAGCAGACCCGGCTGCCCGCCAGCGCCGGCTGGAGCAAGCCGCAGGGCAAGCGCGACCCGCTCACCATGGTCAAGGAGTTCACCGTGGTGCCGCGCGGCCTGGCGCTGCTGATCGGCTGCAACACCTTCCCGACCTGGAACGGCTACCCGGGCCTGTTCGCCTCGCTGGCCACCGGCAACCCGGTCCTGGTCAAGCCGCACCCGCGCGCGGTGCTCCCGCTGGCGCTCACCGTCGAGATCGCCCGCGAGGTGCTGACCGAGGCCGGCTTCGACCCCAACCTGGTCTGCCTGGCCGCCGAGCACGACGGCGGCACGATCGCCAAGGTGCTGGCCGTCCGGCCCGAGATCAAGATGATCGACTACACCGGTTCGACCGCCTTCGGCGACTGGCTGGAGGACAACGCCCGCCAGGCCCAGGTCTACACCGAGAAGGCCGGCCTCAACACGGTGGTGATCGACTCCACCGACAACTACCGCGGCATGCTGGCCAACCTGGCCTTCGCGCTCTCGCTCTACAGCGGCCAGATGTGCACCACCCCGCAGAACCTGCTGGTGCCGCGCGGCGGCATCCGCACCGACGAGGGCAGCAAGTCCTACGACGAGGTGGTGGCCGACCTCGCCGCCGCCGTCGAGGGCCTGCTCGGCGACGACGCCCGCGCCGCCGCCATCCTGGGCGCCGTGGTCAACCCCGGCGTGCTGCAGCGCACGGTCGCGGCCGCCGGCGGCGAGTACGGCGAACTCGCCCTCGCCCCGCGCGTGGTGGAGTCCGCCGAGTTCCCCGGCGCGACCATCCGCACGCCCGCTCTGATCAAGGTCGACGCCGACAAGCCGGACGACCGCTCGGCGTTCCTCGGCGAGTGCTTCGGCCCGGTCTCCTTCGCGGTCGCGGTCGAGTCCACCGAGGCCGCCGTCGAGCTGCTGCGCCGCAGCGCCAAGGAGCACGGCGCGATGACCGCCGGCGCCTACACCGTGTCGGACCAGGTCGAGGCCGCGCTGGTGGAGGCCTGCCTGGACGGCGGGGTCTCGCTCTCGCTCAACCTCACCGGCGGGGTCTACGTGAACCAGACCGCCGCCTTCTCCGACCTGCACGGCACCGGCGCCAACCCGGCCGCCAACTCGGCGTACTGCGACGGCGCGTTCGTCGCCAACCGGTTCCGCACGGTGGAGGTCCGCCGCCCGGCCTGAGCCGGCCGGGTGTTCAACCCCGGGCCCCGCGCCCGGGGTTGAACACCCAGATCCGCAGCAGCAGGAACCGCACCAGGGTGGCCAGCGCATTGGCCACCACCAGCACCGCCAGTTCCGCCGCGTGCGCCGCCCCCGGCCGCAGCAGGTGCAGCAGGCCGATCGCCCCGCTGCTCAGCGCCAGGCCCAGCACGAACGCCGCACCGCCCTCCAGCTGGTGCTTCAGCGCGTCCCGGCGCCCGGTCACCCCGAAGGTGAACCGCCGGTTGGCCGCCGTGTTGGCCACCGCGGTGAGGCCGAGCGCCAGCGCGTTCGCGAACAGCGCGGGCACCAGCTGGCGCAGCCCCAGGAAGAGCAGCACGTACGCCAGCGTGCAGAGCGTGCCGACCACCGCGAAACTGGCCAACTGCCATCCCAGGCCCGGCGGCAGCTGCTCCCGGTGGCTGCGCTCGGGCAGCTCCACCCGGCCCCGCCCGGCCAGCGCCCCGCGCGCCACCCGGGCCATCCCGCGCAGGTCGTCCAGCGCGGTGCGGACCAGGTCCACCCGGCTGTCCGGGTCGTCCACCCAGTCCACCGGCACCTCGTGGATCCGCAGCCCGGACCTCTCGGCCAGCAGCAGCAGCTCGGTGTCGAAGAACCAGGCGTTGTCCTCCACCTCGTCCAGCAGCCGCTTGACCACCGAGGTGCGCCCGGCCTTGAAGCCGCACTGGGCGTCCGAGAACTTGGCCGCCATGGTGGCCCGCAGCAGCAGGTTGTAGGTGCGCGAGATGAACTCCCGCTTGGGGCCCCGCACCACCGCCGAACCCCGGTGCAGCCGGCTGCCGATGGCCAGGTCGCTGTGGCCGGACAGCAGCGGGGCCACCAGCGGCAGGAAGGCCTCCAGACCGGTGGACAGGTCGACGTCCATGTACGCCACCACGTCCGCCTCGCTGCGCCCCCAGACCTCGCGCAGCGCCCGGCCGCGGCCCTTGAGGTCCAGGTGCACGGCGTCCACCTGGGGGATCTCGGCGGCCAGGGCGGCGGCCACCGCCCAGGTGCCGTCGGTGCTGGCGTTGTCCGCCACGGTGATCCGGTAGGGGTAGGGGAAGGTCTCCGCGAGGTAGGCGTGCAGCCGCCGCACGCACCGCTCGACGGTGTGCTCCTCGTTGTACACCGGCACGACCACCTCGACGGTGCCGACGTGCGGCCGGCGCCGGTCGGCGGTCACCGGTTCGGCCAGGGTCGCACCGTGCGTCATGGGCTGAGTCATGGGAAGGACATTCACAGCCCCTGATGGGGCCGCGATGATGGGAGGCTGAGAGCACGCTGAAAACCCCCGCCTCCGCCGCGCGTACCGAGTTGTCCTGCCGAACAAGGGGAGATGGCCGATGTCAGACAAGCAGCCCGGCGCCGACGACGTGCTGGTCGTGGGCGCCGGCCCGACCGGCCTGCTGCTGGCCGGTGACCTGGCGAGCGCGGGCCTGCGGGTGACGGTCCTGGAGAAGCGCGCCGCGGAGTCCAACCTGACCCGCGCCTTCGCCGTGCACGCCCGCACCCTGGAGCAGCTGGACGCCCGGGGGCTGGCCGACGACCTGGTCGCCACCGGGACGCCGCTCGGCTCGCTGCGGCTGTTCGGCCGGCTGCGGGTGGAGCTGGACCAGCTGCCGACCCGGTTCCCGTTCGTCCTGATCACCCCGCAGTCGCAGACCGAGCGGCTGCTCCACGAGCGGGCCGTGAAGGCCGGCGCGAGCGTGCTGCGCGGCGCCGAGGTGACGGGGCTGCGGCAGGACGGCCGCGGGGTCACGCTGACCACCGCCGGCCCCGACGGGCCGCGCGAGCACCGGGCCGCGTACGCGGTCGGCGCCGACGGCGTCCGCAGCACCGTCCGCGACCTGCTGGGCATCCCGTTCCCCGGCGAGTCGGTGGTCGACTCCGTGCTGCTGGCCGACGTCCGGCTGGAGCGCGAGCCGGCCGACCTGCTCACCGCCGGAGCCACCGAGGCGGGCTTCGCCTTCCTGGCCCCGTTCGGCGACGGCTGGTACCGGGTGATCGCCTGGGACCGGCACCACCAGCTCCCCGAGGACGCCCCGGTCGCCCTGCCCCACCTGGCCGAACTCACCCGCACGGTGCTCGGCGAGGACTTCGGCCTGCACGACCCGCGCTGGATGTCCCGCTTCCACAGCGACGAGCGCCAGGTGCCGAGCTACCGCTCCGGCCGGGTGTTCCTGGCCGGCGACGCGGCGCACTGCCACTCGCCGGCCGGCGGCCAGGGCATGAACACCGGCCTGCAGGACGCGGCCAACCTGAGCTGGAAGCTGGTCGCCGCCCTCCGCGGCTGGGCCCCCGACGCCCTGCTGGACACCTACCAGACCGAGCGGCACCCGGTGGGCCGGGCGGTGCTGCGCAGCTCCGGCGCGCTGATCCGGGTGGCGCTGGCCCACTCCGCCCCGACCAGGGCCCTGCGCACCGCCCTGACCTCGGTGGCCGACCACCTCGGCCCGGTCACCAGAATCGGCGCCCGGCAGGTCTCCGGCCTCTCGGTGCGCTACCCGGCGCCGCCGCACGCGCACCCGCTGACCGGGCGCCGGCTGCCGGACCTGCGCCTGGCGGTCGACCGGCCGGGCGGCCCGGCCCGGCTGTACGAGGCGCTGCGGGCCGGGCGGGCGGTGCTGATCAGCAACGACGAGCTGGCGGTGGCCGCGCCCTGGGCGGGGCGGCTGGTCACGGCGGCCCCGGCGGATCCGCACGGCAAGCTGCGCGACACCGTGCTGCTGGTGCGCCCGGACGGCTACGCGGCCTGGGCCGCCGTCGACCCGACCCAGGGCGAGCTGCTCTCCGCGCTGACCGAGTGGCTCGGCCGCCCCGAGGAGTGAGCGGACCGGCGGAGCACCGCGCGGGAGCCGGTCAGCGCCCGGCCTTCTCGTAGTGCCGGGCCGCTTTCGCCCGATTTCCGCACAATGCCATCGAGCACCACCGGCGACGGCCGTTCTGCGATGTGTCGAAGAAGTGAAGAATGCAGTTGGGGTGGGCGCACGCCTTGATGCGGTGGGCGCCCTGGTCGAGCAGGCCGAGGTAATTGTCGGCGGCGAGCCAGGCGGCCAGCCGGTGCGGCTCGTCCACCTCGGCCGTGCGCTCCGGCCCGGCCGCGCCGAGCCGGTGGCGCAGCCGTCCGTGCGCGAGCACCCGGTTCAGACCGTCGGGCGCGGCGTCGTGCCCGCGGTCGGCGGCCTCGACCAGCTCCGCCAGCGCGTCCCGCGCCTCCCGGACGGCGGCCAGCCCGGCCTGGTCGGCCGGGCACCGCTCGGCCAGGCCGACGGAGGAGAGCCAGATCCGGTAGCCGTCGGGGTCGGCGAGCAGGTCGTTGACGGGGGTGCCGGCCCAGCGCGTGTTGAGCAGATCGAGCGAGATCGGTTCGCCGGTCAGCGGGCGCGGGTCACGGGGGTCAGCCATGCCGCCGAGTGTAACTCTGTTCCACCCGAACCATATTCACTGTATTCCTGGCGCAGAATTCTGTTGATGAATTCGCCCTCCACACTTGACTGTTTTTTAGTAAGCAATTGCCCGGCCATGGGCCTATACCCCGGAATTCTCTGCGAAAGTCTGGCCAGCGTTTTCGAACCCGGAACGCCCCACACTTTCCGGAGGAGCCCGTGCGACCCCGCTCGCTCGCCCTTTCCGCGGCCATCGCCGTCCTGCCGCTCACCATCGTCTCCCTGGGCGTCTCCACCGCCCAGGCCGCGCCGGTCCCCAACGCCGCCGCCCGCGTCTCGCTGCCCGCCACCGTCACCCCCGCCGTGGCCCGGTCGCACAAGCACGGTGACGTCCCCGCGTCCCAGCAGCTCTCGGTGGCGGTCAGCCTCAAGCTGCGCAACACCGCCGACCTGGACCGCTTCCTGACCGCGGTGTCCACCCCGGGCAGCAAGGACTACGGCCGGTACCTCACGCCGGAGCAGTTCACCGCCGCCTACGGCCCGACCCAGGCCGACGTGGACCAGGTCCGCGCCTTCCTGACCTCCCAGGGCCTGAGCGTCTCCTCGGTCAGCGCCAACCGCCAGGTGGTCAACGCCCAGGGCACCGCCGACCAGCTCGCCAAGGCCTTCGGCACCCACGAGAGCTCCTACACCGACCCGGCCGAGGGCGACCGCGCCTTCTTCGCCAACGACTCGGCCGCCTCGGTGCCGGCCGCGCTGGCCGGCGTGGTGGACGGCGTGCTCGGCCTGAACAACCACACCGTGCGCAAGGCCCAGCTGGCCAAGCCGAACGGCGCCGCCCCGCAGGCCGCCCCGAGCGGCTTCGGCCCCTCGCAGTACGACGGCGCCTACAACCTGGGCAAGGTCGGCACCGACGGCACCGGCGTGAACGTCGCGCTCTGGGAGTTCGACGGCTACAAGTCCACCGATCTGACCACCTACGACAAGCAGTACGGCCTGACCGGCCCCACGGTCAGCACCGTGTCGGTGGACGGCGCCAACTACGACAGCACGCCGGGCGAGGGCCAGGGCGAGGTCGAGCTGGACAGCGAGATCGTCCGCGGCGTGGCGCCCAAGGCGACCCAGCTGGTCTACGAGGCCCCCAACAGCGACCAGGGCGAGATCGACATGGCCGCCAAGATCGTGGCGGACAACCGGGCCTCGGTCATCTCCATCTCCTGGGGCTCCTGCGAGCCGGACACCACCCCGGCCTCGATGAACGCGGTGAACAACTCGTTCAAGCAGGCCGCCGCCCAGGGCATATCGATCTTCTCCGCCTCCGGCGACGACGGCTCCCGCGACTGCACCCGCTCCGACAGCGGCTCCTCGGTCAAGGCGGTCGACTTCCCGGCGTCCAGCCCGTACAACACCGGCGTCGGCGGCACCAACCTCAAGGTGAGCGGCAGCGCGTACTCCTCGGAGAGCGCCTGGTCCACCGCGGGCGGCGGCGTCTCCACCCAGTTCGCCAAGCCGGCCTGGCAGACCGGCACCGGGGTCAGCGGCACCATGCGCACCGTCCCGGACGTGTCCTCCAACGCCGACCCGGCCAGCGGCTTCGCCATCTACACGGCCGGCGGCTGGCAGGTCTACGGCGGCACCTCGGCGGCCGCCCCGCTGTGGTCCGGCTACGCGGCGCTGTACAACCAGAAGGCCAAGGCGGCCGGCTCGGCGGTGCTCGGCGAGGCCAACCCGAAGCTCTACGCGCTGGCCAACACCAGCAGCTACGGCTCGGTCTTCCACGACGTCACCAGCGGCAAGAACCAGGACTTCAGCACCAAGGCCGGCTACGACCAGGTCACCGGCTGGGGCACCCCGGTCGCCGACCAGCTGACCACCGCGCTGCTCGGCGGCGGTGGCGGCACCACCCCGCCGCCCGGCGGCTGCACGGCCGGCCAGCTGATCGGCAACGGCGGCTTCGAGACCGGCACGGCCGCGCCGTGGACCGCCTCCAGCGGCGTGGTCGACAACGCCTCCGGCGAGGCCGCGCACGCGGGCTCCTGGAAGGCCTGGATGGACGGCTACGGCTCCTCGCACACCGACACGCTGTCGCAGACGGTGTCGATCCCGGCCGGCTGCAAGGCCAGCTTCAGCTTCTGGGTGCACATCGACACCGCCGAGACCGGGTCGACCGCGTACGACAAGCTGACCGTGCAGGCCGGCTCGACCACGCTGGCGACGTACTCCAACGCCAACGCGGCCACCGGCTTCGTGCAGAAGACCTTCGACCTGTCGGCCTTCGCCGGGCAGAGCGTGACGCTGAAGTTCACCGGCGCCGAGGACTCCTCGCTGAAGACCAGCTTCGTCGTCGACGACGCCTCGCTGAGCATTTCCTGACTTTCGCTCAGCAGGCTTATGTGGTTTAGACCTCAGCACCTGCCCCGACCTGCGGGTCGCGGGCAGGTGCTGTTGTTTCCGCAATGTTTCAAGATCGCTTGTTTTTCCGATTCCTTGTCGTGACCACTGTCATATGTCCAAGTTGATGACGTAGCCTCGGGCCGTGCGTAGGGTTCCCACAGCTCGGTGGCACAACTCCCGGCGCAGGTGCGCGCCGGGGTGGACCCGCCGAACTCACCTGGTGGGGAAGGTGTCGGGATGGGATCGCAGCAACCGCAGCAGACGGGTCGCCTCCGGCTGGTAGGCCGGCGGGACAGCGGGGCGGTGAACCCCCCGGGGCCCACCGGCCCGGGCCAGGGCGCCCCGACCACCCCGCCGCCCGCCCCGGTGAGCGGCTTCGCCGAGACCCTGAACGCCGCGATCGAGGCCAGCGGGCTCAGCCTCGACCGGATCAGATCGGCGCTGGCCAAACAGGGTGTCAGGGTCAGCGTCACCACCTTGAGTTACTGGCGCCGCGGGCGCAGCCAGCCCGAGCGGGCCACCTCGCTGCGCGCCGTCCTGCTGCTGGAGCAGCTGCTCGGCCTGCCCGCGGACGCCCTCACGGCGCAGCTCGGCCCGCCGCGCCCGCGCGGACGCTGGGTCACCCCCGCCTGCCCGGACGCCCTGCGGGTGGAGGACGTCTGGCCGGGCGAGCAGGAGATCAGCGAGGTCTTCGTGGAGCTGGACGCCCCGCCGACCGGGCAGCTGGAGCGGCTGTCCATCCACGACTCCTACTTCGTCGACGCCGGCCGACGCGGCCATCTGCTGCGGATGCGCCAGGTGGTCCGGGCCACCGTGGCCGACGTGGCCCGCCTGGTGGTGGTGCACAAGGCGGACGAGGGCGCGGTCGGCTGCCCGGAGATCACCTCGGTGCGGCACGCCCGGCTCGGCCGGGTCCGCCGCCGCCCGGAGAACGGCCTGCTGGTCGCCGAACTGCTGCTGGACCGGCCGCTGGGCCTCGGCGACTCCACCGTCTTCGAGTACGAGGTGGAGATCCCGGGCACCGGGCCGACCACCGACTACGGCCGGTTCTTCGCCGCGCCGGTGCGCGAGTACGTGCTCCAGGTGCACTTCGACCCGGTCTCGGTACCGGCCCACTGCGAGCGCTTCGACCGCGATCCGGGCGCCGAGGTGGACCGCCACCACCAGCAGCTGTGGATCGGCGCGTCGGCCAGCGCGCACGTGCTCTCCCCGGACCAGCAGCCCGGCCAGGTCGGGATCCGCTGGCAGTGGGAGTGACCACCTAACCGGTACACAACTCCGAAGCGGTTTGACGCCCGCCCGACTAACCCTTACTGTCACGAGTAATGGTTAGCACGGTCGAGCCGACCCGTCCTGGGAGTGTGTCCGCATGTCCGGTACCGCCACACCCGTCCTGCCCACCCTGCAGACCGGCCACATCGGTCTGAACGTCACCGATCTCGACCGCTCCACGGCGTTCTACCGCCGGCTGCTCGGCCTGGAGGTGACCGCCGAGGGCACCGACCCCGGGCGCCGGTACGCCATGCTGGGCCGCGACGGGCGGCTGGTGCTGACGCTGTGGCAGCAGTCCACCGGCTCCTTCGACGGCGGGGCACCCGGGCTGCACCACCTGTCCTTCCAGGTCGACTCGGTGGCGGAGGTCCGGGCCGCCGAGCGCACCCTGCGCGAGCTGGGCGCGGACTTCGCCCACCAGGGCGTGGTCCCGCACGCCGAGGGCGCGTCCTCCGGCGGTGTCTTCTTCGCCGACCCGGACGGCATCCGGCTGGAGGTCTTCACCCTCTCCGGGGTCGACGACACCGGCGCCGCGGCCCCCAGCGGCGAGGCCCCGACCTGCGGCTTCTTCTGATGGCCGGGCCCGGGACCTACCACCGGGGGGAGCGGGCGGTGCAGCGCCGCACCGGCCTGCTGGAGCGGGCCGACCACGTCGGGCGCTCGATCGGCGAGGTGATCCCGCCGGTGGCCGCCCGCTTCCTGACCGAACGCCGCACGCTGGTGCTGGGCGCGGCCGACCGGGACGGCCGGCTCTGGGCCACCCTGCTCGGCGGCCCGGCCGGCTTCCTGCGGGCGGCCGACGAGCGCACCCTCGCCGTGGCCACCCGCCCCGGACCCGGCGACCCGCTCGCCGACGCACTGCGGCGGCCGGCCGAGGTCGGCACCCTCGCCCTCGACCCGGCCGGCCGGCGCCGGATGCGGGTCAACGGCCGGGCCACCCCCGACGGCCGGGGCGGACTGCTGGTCGCGGCGGAGCAGGTGTACTCCAACTGTCCCCGGTACATCCACCGGCGCAGCCCGCTGGACGCACCGGCCGCCCCCGGCACCTCCGCCGGCGCCGCCACCACCGGCACCGTCCTGACGCTCCCCCAGCAGCTGGCCGCCGGTACCGCCGACACCTTCTTCATCGCCACCGCCGGCCCGACCGGCGCGGTGGACGCCTCGCACCGGGGCGGGCCGCCCGGGTTCCTGTCCGTGCTCGGCCCGGACCGGCTGAGCTGGTCCGAGTACCCGGGCAACACCATGTTCATGACGCTGGGCAACCTGGAACTCGCCCCGGCGGCCGGGCTGCTGCTGCCGGACTGGGAGAGCGGCGGCGCCCTGCTGCTGACCGGCACCGCACGGGTGGACTGGCGCGATCCCGCCGCCCCGCGGGTCGACTACCAGGTGCTCGGCACCGTGTGGCTCCCGCACGCCACCGCGCTGACCTGGGCCGAACCCGCCGAGGCCTGACCCGGACCGACCCGGCGTCCGTTTCGTTATATTTTCAGATGATATTCCCTCAGCCCGTCGTGGAATGCATGAGCACCCCATGACGGAAGGACAGGGATCACCGTGCTGATGGAGTTCACCGAGACCCCGCCGGACGAGGGCTGCGCCTGCCCCGGGTGCGGGGCCCGCCGACGCGCCCGGCTGCACGCCGCCCGCACCGAGGACGGCGGCCACCCGGCGGCCCGGGGCGCCCGCCGGGCCGCCGTCCTGCTCGCCACCGTCACCACCGTGCTCGGCGGAGCCACCGGCGCGGGCGCGGTCACCTCCCGGGCCCCGGGCGACAGCGCCGGGCAGATACCCGACGCCCCCCAGGGCGAGGTCAGCGGCCTGTACGGCGCCCAGGCGCTCGGCGCCCGGCTCCGGGCCGCGGCCCCCGCCACCACCCGGTCGGAGATCATGGCGCGGGCCCAGCGCTGGCTGGCCCAGCACGTGCCGTACAGCATGACCAGCTACTGGACCGACGGCTACCGGCAGGACTGCTCGGGCTTCGTGTCGATGGCCTGGGGCCTGGGCAGCAGCCAGACCACCTGGACCCTGCCCGACTTCGCCGACCGGATCGCCCCCTCGGAACTCCAGCCCGGCGACGTCCTGCTCTACAACAACCCGGCGGACCCGGGCGGCGGCTCGCACGCCGTCCTGTTCGGCGGCTGGACGGACGCCTCCCACACCCGCTACACCGCGTACGAGCAGACCAGGCCCAGCACCCTCACCCGGGCGACGCCCTACGCGTACTGGAACAACTCCGGCTCCTACCTGCCCTACCGCTACCGCGGGCTGAACGCGCCGGCTCCCGACCCGGCCCCCGCCCCGGCGCCGGTGCCCGCGGACCCGGACGCCTTCCCCGGGACGGCCGCCTTCGGCCCGGGTCGCTCGAACGCCTCGGTGCGGCGCCTGGGCGAGCTGCTGGTGGCCCGCGGCGGCGCCCGGTTCTACACCGTGGGACCGGGCCCCGCCTGGGGCGAGGCGGACCGCCGGGCCACCGAGGCGTTCCAGCTGGCCCAGGGCTGGCGCGGCGCCGAGGCCGACGGCTACCCCGGCAAGGACACCTGGGACCGGCTGGTGCACGGCACCGGGCAGGACATCCCGCCGGCCACCCCCGCCCCGTCACCGGCCCCCGCACCGGCGCCGGGCGTCCCGGCCTTCCCCGGGGCGGCGCTGTTCGCCCCGGGCCAGGTCAACGCCTGGGTGCAGCAGCTCGGCGAGCAGCTGGTCCGCAAGGGCTACGGCCGCTTCTACACGGTGGGTCCGGGCCCGGCCTGGGGCGAGGCCGACCGGCTCGGCGTGCAGGCCTTCCAGCTGGCCCAGGGCTGGCGCGGCGCCGAGGCCGACGGCTACCCGGGCCCGGACACCTGGCGGCTGCTGTTCGGCTGAGGTCCCGGAGGGCAGCGCCGCCGCGGTCAGCCGTGCACCCGCACCCAGGCGTGCATGGCGATCGCGGCGGCGGCGCCCGCGTTGATCGAGCGGGTCGAGCCGTACTGGGCGATCGAGCAGACCGCGTCGGCGTGCTGCCAGGCGGCCTCGGTCAGCCCGGGGCCCTCCTGGCCGAACAGCAGCACGCAGCGTTCGGGCAGCTCGAAGGTCTCGATCGGCACCGCGCCCGGCAGGTTGTCGATGCCGATCAGCGGCAGGCCCCGCTCGGCCGCGAAGGCCGCCAGCGAGGCGACGTCCTCGTGGTGGCGCAGGTGCTGGTAGCGGTCGGTGACCATGGCGCCGCGCCGGTTCCAGCGCCGCCGGCCGACGATGTGCACCTGCTCGGCCAGGAAGGCGTTGGCGGTGCGCACCACCGAGCCGATGTTGAAGTCGTGCTGCCAGTTCTCCACCGCCACGTGGAAGCCGTGCCGGCGGGTGTCCAGGTCGGCCACGATCGCCTCGTGGGCCCAGTACCGGTACTGGTCGACCACGTTGCGGCGGTCGCCCGCGGCGAGCAGCTCGGGGTCGTACTGCGGCCCCTCGGGCCAGGGCCGCGGGTGCGGGCCGACGCCGATCTCCCGGTCGTCCGGTGCGAAGGCCTCGTCGTACTGCTCGCCCGCCAGGGGCACACCCGTCTCTCTCACGCCTTCGAGGGTACGGGCCCGGCCGGCTCACTCCGGCGGCGCGGTCGGACGGCCTTCTCCAGCTCGGCCAGCGCCTGCATCAGCAGCCGGGCGCCGGCCCGGGCGACCGTGCCCCGGTCCTCGGCCCCGGGGTCCGGCGGCAGCGCGGCCAGCCGGGCGTCCCAGGTCTCGTGCGCCGCCCGCAGGCCGGAGAAGTCGGTGGGCTGGCCCAGCAGCACGGCGGCCGCGGCGATCGCGGTGGCGTCCCGCAGCTCCTCGGCGAACTCGGCGGTGCCGGGCAGCGGCGGGCTGTCGGCGGCCGGCAGGTGCGCCTCCATCAGCATCGCGCTGCGGCCGAGCAGCCCGACAGCGGCCCGGGCCCGGTCGAGCTGCTTGCGCGGGAGCTCGGTCAGCCGGTCCGGGTCGCGGTGCGGTTCGGCGTCCGCCCGCTGCTGGGCCTGGAGCATCTCGGACCTGGTCTCCCGCAGGTCCAGCAGCGCCTGGGCGACGGCCCGGGTGTGCCGCTCGTCCGGCTCGCCGAGCGCCGTCACCACCGCCGCCGCGTACCGGCCGGCGGCGGCCAGCCACTCGGCCAGCCGCTCGGGCAGCCGGGCCGTGTGCCAGGTGGGGAAGAGCGCGTAGGCGCCGAGCGCGAGGGCGCCGCCGAGCAGCGTCATGGCGATCCGGTCCAGTGCGGTCTGGGTCGGGTCGACGTCCTCCAGACCGAGCAGGAACACCACGTAGCCGGAGATGCAGGCGGTGGCCAGCGCGTACCCGGTGCGCAGGCTCAGGTAGGCGCCGCCGATGAAGACCACCGCCAGCGCCGCCGAGAGCCACTCGCCCGGGTCGAACAGCCGCACCACGGCGGTGGCCAGCGCGACGCCGGCCACCGTGCCGGCCAGCCGGGCCACGCCGCGGCTGTAGGTCTGTGCGAAGTCCGGCCGCATCACCATCGCGGCGGTCATCGGCGCCCAGTACCCGTGCCGCACCCCGAGCACCTTGGCCACCACGTACGCGCCGGTGACCACGGCGGACAGCCGCACGGCGTGCTGCAGGACGGCCGCGTGCGGCTCCAGCTGGCGGCGCACGGTACGGGCCGCCGAGGGCAGCACCCGCAGCAGCGGCGGGCGGTGCAGGCCGGGGCCGGTGGGCGGGCCGGTCACGGTGGACTGGTCCTGCTTGTCGAGGCTGTCGACCGCCCGGCTGAGCAGGCCGGCCAGCCGCCGCGCCGAGCGCCGGGCCGCCCCCGAGAGCGCGGGCCGCTCGTCCGGGGTGAACAGCGCCAGCGAGGGCGTGGACCGCGGCGGGCGGTAGGAGTCGCCGGAGCGGATCGACCGGGCCAGCGCGTCCAGCACCTCGGCGGCGGCGGCCAGGATCTCCCGCGCCCGGTCCCGGGCCGGGCCCTCGGCCGGGGCGCCGACCCCCGGGTCGGCCAGCGCGGCCAGTGCCGGGCGGACCTTCTCCGCCACCCCGCGCAGACCGCCCAGCTCGGGCGGGCGGTGCCGCTGCTGCCAGGGCGTCAGTTCGGCGGCCTGCCGGGCCAGGAAGAACGGCTCGGGGTCGACGTGCGCGGTCGGGTCCTGCCGCAGCCGCCGGGCGTAGTCGGCGAGGGCCGCGTAGGTGTCGGCGAGCGCGCCGCGCTGGGCGCCCCAGCTGTCGATCGGCCAGAGCGTCACCACCAGCGCCTGGGAGGCGCCGCCGAGCGCGCAGAGCGCGCCGTGGCCGAGCGCGGTCTCCACGCTGACGGGCAGTTGGACCACCACCAGCATCACCGAGACGGTGGTGGAGGCCACCACCCCGCCGGTCGGCCCGACCGCCCAGGCCATCCCGGCGCCGAAGGACCACAGCGCCAGCAGCACCGGGAAGGCGCCGGGCACACCGACCGCCAGGTAGCCGAGGAAGGTGCTCAGCCCGAGCCCGAGGCCGGCGGCGACCGCGAGCGAGGTGCGGGGGCGGAAGCTGCGCTGGAAGGTCGCCGTCCCGGCGATGAAGGCGCCCATCGCGGCCGAGGTGGCCGGCCCCGGCCCGGCCAGCGCGAGGGTGGGGAAGAGCACCAGGGCCACCGCGAGGGCGCCGCGCACCGCCCGGCGGGGGTCGGAGTAGGCACGGTCCAGGGTCAGCCCGGCCTTCGCGGTGTCACGAAGCGAGGCGAACCAGGGCATATCGGGAGCTTATCCGCTGCCCTGCCGCAGCCCGGCGCTCCCGCGCTCGGCCACGTCCGGGTCGGGCCCGTCCACCACGTCCACCACGTCCGCACCGGCGTCCGGCTCCCGGGTCCGCTCCGGGGTCCGCTCCGGGGTCCGCTCCGAGGTCCGAGCGCGGCGGGCCCGGGCCACCCGGCGCTCCAGCCGCAGCAGCACCCCGGTCGGCAGGAACACCGCGTCGGCCGCGATCATCGCCAGCGAGAAGAACGGCAGGCCGAGGGTGACCGCGATCGCCAGGTGCTCGGCCATCATCAGCGCCAGCAGCACGTTCTTCAGCCGCCGGTTGGCCAGCGTGAAGGGGAAGCCCACCTGCAGGATCACCGTGCCGTAGGTGAGCAGGAAGGTCAGCAGCAGGCTGGAACCGAGCAGCCCGGACAGCCCCGGCCAAGGGGTGAAGTAGTCCAGGTGCAGCGGGTAGTGCAGTGCGGTGCCGTCCTGCCAGCGCGAGCCCTGCACCTTGTACCAGCCGGCCGTGGAGTAGATCAGCACGACCTGGGCGGCGATCACCAGCATGCCGCAGTTGTGCACCATGGTGACGAGCGCGTCGAGCACGGCCCGGGGCTCGCCCATCGGGGCGCGCGGCGGGCGCCGCCGGCGCCGGCGGGCGTCCAGCGACCAGACCCGGCCGCAGCGCACCAGCACCAGGTAGATCGCCATCAGGTGGACCACGTTGTCCCCGCCGTCGCCGACCAGCACGTTGCGGTTCTGCAGCGAGACGGCGGTGACGGCGAACAGCAGGCTGCTGGCCCTGGTGCGCCAGCCGAGCGCCAGCAGGACGGCGGCCAGCACCCCCAGGTGGTAGACCAGTTCGAACCAGAGCCGGGAGTCGGACCAGGTGAGCACGGTGAAGGCGTGGGTCTCACCCAGCAGCTTCCCGGCCAGCTCGGCCGACCAGGGCGAGCGGTCGCCGTACAGTTCCCGGCGGTTGGGCCACTCGCGCAGCAGGAAGCCGCCCCAGGCCAGGGCGATCCCGATCCGCACCACGGCGGCCTGCCGGGGGAGTTGGGTCCGGGCGGTGAAGGCGTCGAAGCACCGCTCGAACCGGGTGGCCGGGGCGACGGGTTTCGGCGTCACGCCGGCCTGCCGCGGCAGCAGGCCCGCCGCCGGCGGGCGCCCGCCCTCCCCGCCCGGTATCGGACCGCTCACCCGAGCCCCCGGAAGTCGTCCTCGGTCACCGGCCACCAGGGCAGTTCCTCGCCCGGCCCGTCGGTGGCCGGCTGCTCGTGGCTCCAGGCGGGCGGGGCGATGGTGGCCGTGCCCAGCCGGAACCGGATCTCCACGATCCGCTCCCCGCCGGCGGTCCGGCCCAGCCGCTGGAGCGCGATCCGCTCGAGGTACTGCTGCGCCAGCGCCCCGCGCGGGCCGACCACCGCGCCGTCCTGCTCCGGATGGGTGGAGGTGTAGAAGTCGACCGCCCGGCGCAGCATGTTCTGGTCCAGGTGGCTGGGCGCCGGGTTGCCGCGGATCGCGGCGACGTCCTGGGCGGTCAGCCCGACCCACTCCCGGGTGGTCAGGGCGCCGTCGGCGCCGATCGTCCGCACCTGGGCGTCCACGGTGACGTTCTGCTGGAGCGGATTGGGCGCGAACAGCTTCCAGTTCTGCTCGAACTCGGGGTACACCACCCGGTCCACGTCGCCCCGGTACGCGGTGGAGACCGCGTTGACCGGCGCCACGTGCAGGAACAGCGCGGCGAGGAAGAGCCCGGTGCCGCCGAGCAGGGCGGCCCCGGACAGGCAGATCACCAGCAGGGCGGGGGTGGACCAGACGCGCACGGCCCCTCCTCCCACGCTCACCGGTGCGGCACGCCCGGCCATCCTGCCCCAACCGGGGTCACCGGCAACAGGGGAGGCGCCGCACCGGCGAGGGCCCGTCAGCAGGTCACAGCACGAAGGCGTCCCGGCCGCCGGCCGAGGTCATCGGGCGGCCGGCCGCCTCCCAGGCGAACATGCCGCCGTCCACGTTGACCGCCTCGCGGCCCTGGGCGACCAGGTACTGGACGACCTGGGCCGAGCGGCCGCCGACCCGGCAGAGCACGTACAGCTTCTGCTCCGGGAGCTCGGCCAGCCGGGCGATCACCTCACCGATCGGGATGTGCAGCGCGCCCTCGACGTGGCCGGCGTCCCACTCGTCCTGCTCGCGGACGTCGAGCAGCGCGGCGTCGGCGGGCACCGAGGCCGCGTCGGTGGTGGGGATCTGAGCGAACATCGTCGGGTTCTCCTGGGGTTCACGGGGTCGGTCGCCACCATTGTGGCCGGGATCGCCGAGCAGCCGGTCGAGTTCGGCCCGCTGCTCGGCGGCGCGCCCCAGCAGGCTCTCGGCCAGCTCCTCCAGCAGCCGCTCGGGCTCCTGCGGGGCCAGCAGCAGCAGCTCGCCCATCGGGGTGCGCTCCAGCCGGACCTGCTCGGCGGCCAGCCGGCCGATCTTCCCGGTCAGCCACTCCAACCGCTGGCGCAGCCAGTCCGGGCGCTCGGGGGCGTCCGCGGCGGGCGCCGACTCGGGGTCGGTGGACCACTCCTCGGCCAGCTGCTCCAGCGCGGCGGCGTCGCCGTGCGCGTACGCCTCGTTCACCCGGGCGATGAAGGCCGAGCGGCGCTCCTGCTCGGCGGGCTCGGTGGCGAGGTCGGGGTGCGCCCGGCGGGCCAGCTCGCGGTAGACCCGCTGGGCCTCGCGGTCCGGGCGGACCTTGCGGGTGGGCTCCGGCTCCACGTCGGCGAGGCCCTGGGCCAGCTCGGGGTCGGTGGGCGGCTCGACCCGGGCCCTGGCCTCCACCGCGCGGCGCAGGTCGTCGGGGTGGCCGGTGCGGGCGGCGAGCGCCTCGGCGATCAGCGCGTCCAGCTCGTCCAGGCTGGCGTACAGCGGGCCGAGCAGCTGGTGGTGGACCAGCGCGAAGTTGTCGATCTCGACCCGCAGGGTCTCCACGTCGACCTCGAGGGTCAGCCAGGCCAGCTCGGTGGCGGCCACCTGCTCCTCCAGCCGCTCCCGCTCCGGGTCGCTCCACCGCGCCGGGATCTCCGTGCTCACCTGCTCGCCTTCGTCCGGTCGACCTGGTCCGGCCTGCCACCCTACCGGGGCGGCCGCCCGGTGCACCGCCGAGCCGAACGGGTGAACCGGAAGCCCGCTCCGGCGCACGATGCGTGACACGCAACTGATACTGACGAATCTCCCCGATTCGCTGTCGTAGCCGCCCCGGTCCGTGCTTCGCTGGAGGGTGCACGGGGTTGCACCGCACGTACGGACGAGTGCCGAACAGCCACTGCACGGCACCGGGTGCGCGCGGGAATCAGAACAGGCAGGAGCGGCCGAAGACAAGGAAGCCCAGCACGCCGCCCCGATCCGAGCGGGGCCGTCGCACGGCACAGCGGCCAGGCGGGAGCAGACCGAATCCATGGTGGACGAGCCCAACTCCACACCGAACCAAGGAACCGAGCCGCCGGCGCCCTCCGGTGGCTCGGCGGCCTCCGGCGCCCACCCCTCCGGGGTCGTGGCGCTGCTGCGGGTCGCCTCGGTCCTGATCGATCCGGACGGCCGGATCGCCCACTGGGACCGCACCGCCGAGGAGCTCTTCGGCCACCGCGCCGAGGTCGTCTTCGGGCGCAACGCCGCCGGGCTGCTGCCCGCCGTCGAACCCCGCCCCGAGACCGCGGCCCCGCTGCCGCCCGGCACCGGCCACCGCTGCGACGCCTTCTCCACCCTGGACGACCTCACCCAGCTGAACACCCCGTGGGCCGGCGCGATGGCCGTCGTCGACCGCGAGGAGCGGCTGCGCGACATCCTCTGGTGGGCCTACCCGCTGACCGAGCCGAGCGGGCGCGGCCTGCTGGTGCTGGCCGCCGACGCCCGCCCGCTGCGCACCACCGGACTGCGGATCGCGCTCGGCGAGCGACTGCTGCCGTACGCGGCGGCGCCCACCACCGCCGCCCGCCCGCTGCGGGTCGCGGCCGCGCTCGCCCCGGCCGCCGGAGGTGGCGCCGCCGCGCTGGAACCACTGCTGCCCCGGGGCTCCGCCGAACGCCGCAGGCGGCTGCTGGCCCAGCTGGTCACCGCCGGACTGCCCGCACTGTGGGTCGACTCCGCCACCCTGCTGCCGGTGCTGCCCTACCAGTCCTCGCCCACCGGCACCGCCCGCCTCGCCGCCGGGATCGGACGCCGCTACCCCACCCCGCAGCAGCGGGTCGCCCAGCCCCGGGCCGACCGCCGCCCGCCCGAGGCCGGCCTGCCCGCCACCCGGCCGGACGGCACGCCGCGCACCGGCGGCGCCGCGGCGGGCACGCGCCGTACGCTCGACCTGCCGGCCGCCACCGCCCCCGACGGCGGGCGGGCGCTCGGCGGCACCATCCCCGGCCAGCGCGAGGTGGCCGGCACCGGCGAATCCAGCGACCCGGGAGGCCCCGCCATCGAGTCCGCAGCCAACGGCAGCGCCCCCGTCCGCGAGGCCGGACCCGCCGCCCCGACCGCCGCGCCGCCCGCACCCCCCGTCCCGGTGGAAGGCGTCGAGGTGGTGCGCGGCACCCCGGACGGCGACCAGCTGGCCCTGCTGAGCGAGGTCGGCGGCCGGGTCGGCACCACCCTCGACCTGGACACCACGGCGCGCGAGCTGTGCGACGTGCTGGTCCCCCGGGTGGCCGACTTCGCCTGCGTCGACCTGCTGGACGGCCTGATCTCCGACTCCGAGCTGCCCCGGGACCGCCCCGACGACTCCACGATGCTGCGCCGGGTGGCCCGGGTCTTCAACCCCGGCTCCGGCAACTGGAGCCACGTGCTCGACGAGGGCCGGCTGCTCGCGATGCCCCGCACCACCCCGCCGGGCCTGGCCCTGCAGGAGAACAAGCCGGTGCTGGTCCCGGTGATCACCGCCGACGTCGCCGTCGAGTACGCGGCCTCGCTCGGCGGCCCCGAGCTGGTCCCGCTGGTGGTCGACCGCTCCATGCTGGTGCTGCCGCTGTCCGCGCGCGGCACCGTCCTCGGCATCCTCAAGCTGCTCCGGCTCGCCGACCGCGGCCCGTTCACCAAGGCCGACGCCGACACCCTCAAGGAGCTCGCCGCCCGGGCCGCGCTCTCGCTGGACAACGCCCGGCTGCACCGCGCCGAGTCCAAGGTCGCCACCACCCTCCAGCGCTCGATGATCCCGACCCGCCCGCCGAAGATCCCCGGCGTCCAGGTCGCCCACCGCTACCTGCCCGGGGACCCGAAGGCCGAGGTCGGTGGCGACTGGTTCGACGCGATCCAGCTGCCCGGCAGCCGGGTCGCGCTGGTGGTCGGCGACGTGATGGGCCACGGCCTGCACTCGGCCGCCGCGATGGGCCGCTTCCGCACCGCCATGCAGACCCTGGCCGCGCTCGACCTGCCGCCCGGGCAGCTGCTGCGCCACCTCGACAACCTCGCCCAGAAGCTCGGCGACGACCACCTGGCGACCTGCCTGTACGCGGTCTACGACCCGATCAACCGCACCTGCGAGCTGGCCAGCGCCGGCCACGTCCCGCCGGTGCTGGTCCATCCGGACGGCCGCGGCGAGCTGCTGGAGATCCCCGAGGGCGCACCGATCGGCGTCGGCGGGGTGCCGTTCGTGGCCAAGAAGATCAGCGTCCGGGACGGCTCGATGCTGGTGCTGTGCACCGACGGCCTGGTCGAGGTCCGGGGCGGCGACATAGGGGAGGGGCTGGCCGCGCTCTGCGGCAACCTGATCGACCCGAAGAAGACCCCCGAGGAGGCCTGCGACACCGTCCTGGACCGGCTGCACACCGACGACCGCAAGGACGACGTGGCGCTGCTGGTGGCCCGCTTCGACGGCGTCGCCCCGACCGAGGTGGCCACCTGGAAGCTCGCGGTCGAGCTGACCGAGGTGCGCCGGGCCCGCCGGCTGGTGCGCGAGCAGCTCTCCGCCTGGCGGTTGACCGCGCTCACCGACACGGTGGAGCTACTGGTCAGCGAGCTGGTCACGAACGCGGTACGGGTCGGCCGCGCGGACGTCCAGCTCCAGCTGATCCGGGTGGACAAGCTGCTGGTCGAGGTCAGCGACGACAACCACAACCTGCCCTCGCTGGAGCCCGCCGAGTCGATGGACGAGAACGGACGCGGCCTGAACCTGGTCAGCAAGCTCGCCGAACGCTGGGGCACCGCGCGCAAGGCGGTCGGCAAGGTGGTCTGGTTCGAGCTGGCGCTGCCCCGCGGCTGAGCCCGCTGGCAGTCCGACGTCGGACGCCGGCGGCTCAGCGGGCCGGCGCGCCGGCGGGGGTGCGGCGGGCGGCCTCGGTGGCGACCTCGGCCGCCGCCCCCACCCCGGCGAGCACCCGCGGCCAGAAGCTCCCGAACACCTCCACCGAGGCGGCGATCAGCACCGCCGTCAGCAGCGCCACCACGTGCTCCAGACCTGCCAGGTTGGGCAGCACCACGGCCTCGCCCACCATCACCAGCGCCACCGCGCCGCCCGTCCACCACGCCCTGGTCCGGAAGGCCACGCACACCGCCAGCGCCACCACCGCGGCCGACGGCCCGGTGTCACGGACGTGCGCCACCCAGTGCGGGAAGCCGAACAGGTGGTTCGGTCCGATCGCCACCCCGACCCGGGCGAACAGCGTCCCGGCCAGCGTGCAGACGTACGCGACCACCAGCGTCAGGCGCCGGCCCAGCACGATCTCGGCCAGCCCGAACACCAGGAAGACCTGCGCCAGCGCCCCCCACACCGGCAGGTCGAGCGCCGGCACGTAGAGCGAGAGCGGCGTGCGCAGCAGCGAGATGTCCAGCGGCAGCGAGGCCTTCACCACGCCGATCACGGTGACCAGGTTCGCCCCGCCCGGCAGGTGCTGGACGATGCTGAACGCCAGGATCAGCAGGGTGGCCGCGGTGGCCAGCGGCACCGAGGCGAACCGCCGGCGCGCCACCCGGTGCCTGACCACGGAGAACAGATTCCCCCACTCGGCGACCGCGGCCCGCACGACAATCCCCGGCAGTCCCTTTCGCACGCCCCCCGCGTGGGCCATTTCCTTCACAGCCGATCCGCTCCCCGTCCGCGCACCCGAATTCCCCGACCTGAGGTAGTCGCACCCGAAAACAGTCTTCGTTCGAGCACTACATCTACGGTAGGCAACGGCTAAACAGGCGGCATCAACACAAGTGGCGAACCGGTGTCATCCTCAAGTCGGAGACACTCCCCCATTCGCCCCCGACCCACCCCCCGATCGGCCCCCGGTCCCGAAACATCCGGAAGGATTCCCTCCGCCCCCCGGCGGAGGGACCATCCCACCCCGAACCGCTCCGCCGGTCACGCCTTCGGCGCGGCCGGATCGGCCGCCGCCCTGACGTGCCGGCGGCGGAACAACGCGGGGAGGCTCGGCACGGTGATGAAGCCCTCGGCCCGCGCACTCGCGATACCGATCCGCGGGATCTCGCTGCTCTTCTCGAACAGCAGATAGCGCGGCTCCCAGATCGGGCGGTACTTCGCATTGGCCCGGTACAGCGACTCGATCTGCCACCAGCGGGAGAAGAATCCCAGCACCGAACGCCAGAGCCGCAGAACCGGACCCGCACCCAGCCTGGAGCCGCGCTCGAATACCGACCGGAACATCGCGAAGTTCAGCGACACCCGGGCGAGACCGACCTCCTCGGCCCGCTGGAGCAGCTCGATCACCATGAATTCCATCAGGCCGTTCTCGCTGTCCCGGTCCCGGCGCATCAGGTCCAGCGAAAGGCCGTCCTCGCCCCAGGGCACGAAACTCAGCAGCGCCCGCAGCCGGCCCTCGCCGTCGTGGCACTCCAGCATCACGCAGCGCCCGTCGTCCGGATCGCCGAGCCGGCCCAGCGCCATCGAGAAGCCCCGCTCGGTGGCCCCGTCGCGCCAGTGGTCGGCCCGGTCCACCAGCGCCGCCATCTCCGCCTCGGGAATGTCCTCGTGCCGCCGGATCCGCACCGTGTAACCGGCCCGCTTCACCCGGTTGTAGGCCTGCCGGACCACCCGCATCGCCCGGCCGTCCAGCGAGAACTCGTCCAGCTCGACGATCGCCTCGTCACCCAGCTCCAGCGCGTCCAGCCCGTGCCGGGCGTAGATCACCCCGGCCTCCTCCGAGGCGCCCATCACCGCCGGCACCCAGGCGTGCTCGCGGGCCTCGCCCAGCCACGCCTCGATCGCCCCCGGCCAGGCCTCCGGATCCCCGATCGGGTCTCCCGAGGCCAGCGAGACCCCGCCCAGCACCCGGTACGCCACCGCCGCCTTGCCGCTCGGCGAGAACACCACCGCCTTGTCCCGGCGCAGCGCGAAGTACCCCAGCGAGTCCCGCTCGCCCTGGCGCTCCAGCAGCGCGCGCAGCCGGCCCTCGTCCTCCTCGGTGAGCAGCTCCTGCCCGCGCGGGCTGCGGAACGCCACGTACAGCACCAGCAGGAACAGCACCGCACCCATCGCGTTGATGCAGGCGTTCACCCAGGTCGGCACCGCGATCACGCCCGCCACGTGCTCCGAGGGCGTGACGGTCACCATCCGGGCCACCGCGTACGCGAACCGGTCGCCCAGGTCCGAACCCGGGATGGTGTTGGTGATCGCCACCAGCACCGAGCCGACCCCGCCGCCGACCAGCAGGCCGGCGAAGAAGGTGGCCACCGCGGTCTTCGGGTTCGACCGGTCCCCCTTGGAGGTGAACTCCTTGCGGCTGACCGCCAGGGCCAGCACGAACAGCCCGGTGATCACGGTCGAGAAGTAGTTCAGCGGATGGTCCGCGAACCGCTCCCCCGGCACCAGCATCAGCGTCAGGTACAGCACGAAGAACAGCCCGGCCAGCGCCGTGTTGAAGATCCACGCGGCCCGCTTGCGCCGCCGCATCGCCACCGCCAGGAACACCGACAGCACCACCGTGCTCAGGCCGGCCGTCACCAGGTACGGCGTGAAGTACTCGCCCTCGTTGTGGGTGCGGACCTGCTCGCGGAACTGCACCGCGAGCACCGCCACCAGGTTGAGCAGCGCCATCAGGCGCAGGTACCAGACCGTCCCGGACGCCGCGCGCGCCCGCCACCGCGGCGACGGCCCGGGGTCGGTGGTGGGAGCGGCAGAGCCGGTGGACGGGACCGTCTTCACAGTGGACACAGCTCCAATTCCAAGCGATCGGACCGGGGCACGCATCCGCACGACACCCGAAGGGGGCGCGGCCCGGGCCGAACGGCCGGGGTCCCGTCGGCCCGCAGCGAGGGGCCCATCCGTTCCATGGTTGCCCACCCAGGATGAGAATGACGTGAATCCGGTAGCGGATTTGACCCCCCGCCGATCGGCGGGGGTGGCATCACCCGGGCCGCCGGGCCACCGGCCGCCGGCGGCGCCTACGCTCGAAGCAACCACGGGCGAGCGCCCACCGACGAGGAGGAGAGACCATGCCGCCGATCCGCGTCCTGATCGTGGACGACGAGGTCCTGGTCCGCTCCGGTCTCGGCCTGATCGTCGGGTCCGCCCCCGACCTCGAGGTGGTCGGCAGCTGCTCCGGCGGCCAGGCCGAGCAGCAGGTCGCCGCCCTCGCCCCGCAGGTGGTCCTGCTCGACATCCGGATGCCCGACCTGGACGGCATCACCGTGCTGCGCCGGCTGCGCGCCCTCCCGGACCCGCCCGCCGTCGCCATGCTCACCACCTTCGACACCGACGAGTACATCGGCACCGCGCTGCGCACCGGCGCGGCCGGCTTCCTGCTCAAGGACACCGCCCCCGAGCAGCTGGTGCACGCGGTGCGGGTGCTGGCGGCCGGCGGCAGCGTGCTGTCGCCCACCGTCACCCGCAGCGTGATCAGCGGCTACGTCGAGGGCGGCGTCCCCGACACCGAGGCCGCCGTGCTCACCCGCCAGCTCACCGGCCGCGAACTGGACGTGCTGGCGCTGCTCGGCGAGGGCCTGTCCAACGCCGAGATCGCCGACCGGCTGTTCCTGGGCACCGGCACCGTCAAGGACCACATCAGCGCCATCCTCGGCAAGCTCAACGCGGCCAACCGGGTCCAGGCCGCCGTCGTCGCCCACCGGGCCGGGCTGGTCCGCGCCCCGGGGCAGCCCGGCCGATGACCGCCGGCGGCAGATCCCTGCGCGGCTGGGCCACCGGACCGACCGCGGCCCTGGTGCTGCCGGTGCTGCTGGCCGGGGTCGACGCCTTCCTGGTCGGCAAGGACGGCACCTGGTGGGAGCTGCTGCTCTCCTCGGTCGCGGTGGCCGCCCTGCTGCTGCGCCGCCGCTTCCCGGTCCTGACCCTGCTGCTGACCCTGCCCGGCGCCTACGTCGAGTACATCTGGATCGCCCCGATGACGGCGGTCTACTCGGTCGCCGCGCACCGGGCGAGCGTGCGCACCACCACCGTCTGCGCCACCCTGTTCGCGCTGGTCGAGTACTTCCACTGGCCGCTCGACGCGGCGATGTTCGAGGTCGACCGGGACACCGCCCTGAACGCCATCGAGAGCGCCATGCTGGCCGCCGGCCCGGCCGCGCTCGGCCTGCTCGCCCGCACCCGGCGCGAACTCGCCGAACGGATCGTCCAGCTGACCGAGGGCCAGCAGCGCGAGAGCCGGCTGCTGGCCGAACGGGTACTGGGCGCCGAACGCGCCCGGCTCGCCCGGGAGATGCACGACGTGGTCTCGCACCAGGTCAGCCTGATCTCGATCCAGGCCGGCGCGCTCCAGGTGTCCACCGCCGACCCGGTCGCCAAGGACACCGCCCGCACCATCCGCGAGCTGTCCGTGCGCACCCTGGAGGAGCTGCGCCAGATGGTCGGCGTGCTGCGGGCGGCCGGCGCCCGCCGGGACGAGCCGCTCGCCCCGCAGCCCCGGCTGGCCGACCTGCCCCGGCTGATCGAGGGCAGCGGGCTGCCGGTCACCGCCTCGCTGCTGCCCGACGGCCGCCACTGGCCGGAGGCGGTGGAGCGGGCCGCGTACCGCACCGTGCAGGAGGCGCTCACCAACATCCGCAAGCACGCGCCGGGCGCCGAGGTCAGCGTCCGGCTGGCCGCCCGGGGGACCCGGCTGCTGGTGGAGGTGCGCAACGGGCCGCCGGCGCCCGGCGCCGCGAGCGCGCTCCCGGACCACCTCCCCGGCGGCGGCCACGGTCTGGTCGGCCTGCGTGAACGGGCCCAGCTGCTCGGCGGCAGCCTGAGCGCCGACCCGGCCCCGGACGGGGGCTTCACCGTCCGCGCCGTGCTGCCCGCCGCCGGCGACTGACCGCCGGCGACCGACCAGCGGCGGAGCGGCAGCCGTCGACGGGGTGGCCGGCGGACAACACAAAGAGGCCGGTCGGAGTAAATCCGACCGGCCTCAGTGGTGCGCGAGGGGGGAGTTGAACCCCCACGCCCTTTCGGGCACTGGAACCTGAATCCAGCGCGTCTGCCTATTCCGCCACCCGCGCATGGGTGTTGTCGTAGATGCTACCTGATCTTCAGACCCGCTCCGAACCTTCCGGTTCTTCCTGGTCATCCGGCCCGGCTCCCTTTCGGGGCGCCCCTTCCGACGTGGAAAACATTAGCACGGCCCGTGGGGTAGCCCGAAATCCCTTTCCCCGGCCGCCGCCCGGAAGGCCGCCGGTGAACGGGTGATCGAGGGGTTGGGCGCACGCGGACGGGGTAGCCCTGGCATGCCGTTACCACCGAGGGCCGGGTGTGCCGGGGCTCACCCACGGGCACCACATGCCGGGGGAACCGTACGGATGGGCCCGGCGTGGATACGATCAGTACGGAAAACCGCCGTCGACCGCAGACGCCCCGCCCACCCGGCGCGGCCCGGTCGACCCAAACGCCCTGGAAGGGGGTGCCCCGTGGGAGTCCTGAAGAAGTTCGAGCAGCGGCTCGAGGGTCTCGTGAACGGCACCTTCGCCAAGGTGTTCAAGTCCGAGGTCCAGCCGGTCGAGATCGCCGGCGCGCTGCAGCGCGAGTGCGACAACAACGCGACCATCTGGAACCGCGACCGCACCGTCGTGCCCAACGATTTCATCGTCGAGCTCAGCCCGCACGACCACGAGCGGCTCAGCCCCTACGCCGGACAGCTCGGCAAGGAGCTGGCCGGCATGGTGCGCGAGTACGCGGAGGCGCAGCGGTACAGCTTCATGGGCCCGCTCCAGGTGAGCCTGGAGAAGGCCGACGACCTGGACACCGGCCTGTACCGGGTGCGCAGCCGCACCCTCGCAGCCGAGGAGCAGCCACCGGCCGCCCCGCCGCAGGCCCAGCCGGGCTACGGCCGGCCGCCCACCCCGCAGGCGCCCGGCGCCCCCTGGCAGCAGCCCGGCGCGGGCCAGTACGGCACGCCGGCCCCGCCCGCCGCACCCCCCGCCATGCCCCCGGCGCCCCCCGCGATGGGCGGCGGCAACGTCCGCCCGTTCCCCGGCGCGGGCCACAGCGGCGCGAACACGCGCCGCTGGATCGAGGTCAACGGCAACCGGCACCAGATCACCGGGAACGCCCTGGTGCTCGGCCGCTCCACCGAGGCGGACGTCCGGATCGACGACCCCGGGGTCTCCCGCAAGCACGCCGAGATCAGGCCCGGCACACCCGCCATGGTGCTCGACCTCGGCTCGACCAACGGCATCGTGGTGGACGGGCAGCACACCCAGCGCGCTACGCTCCGCGACGGCTCCCGAATCGTTCTGGGGTCCACCACCATCGTCTACCGACAGGTCGAAGGGTAGAGCGGGCCTCCTATGTCAGATCTGACCCTGACGGTCATGCGGCTGGGTTTCCTCGCCGTGCTGTGGCTGTTCGTCATCGTCGCGGTGCAGGTCATCCGCAGCGATCTGTTCGGCACCAAGGTCAATCCGCGCTCCGCGCGGCGGGCCGCCGCCCCGGCGGGTGCTCCGAGCAGGCCGCCGCAGACCCAGGCCAACGCCGCACCGAGCCAGCCCCGGCAGCGCCGCGGCGCCCCCACCCACCTGGTGGTGGTGCAGGGTTCGCTGGCCGGCACCACCGTGGCCCTGCAGGGCCAGACCATCACGCTGGGCCGCGCGCACGACTCCACCATCGTGCTCGACGACGACTACGCGTCCTCGCGGCATGCCAGGATCTACCCCGATCAGACTGGGCAGTGGACGGTCGAGGATCTAGGCTCCACCAACGGCACCTATCTGGACCGGCAGCGGCTCACGTCGCCGCAGCCGCTCCAGCCCGGGATGCCGATCCGTATCGGCCGGACCGTCATCGAGCTGCGGAAGTAGTCAGCGCATGAGGGACAGCACCCCGTCCACCCAGAGGAGGGTAGGGACCGCATGAGTCTCGTGCTGCGCTTCGCCGCCGGGTCCCACAAGGGCTTGATCCGGGAGGGGAACGAGGACTCCGGCTACGCCGGCCCGCGCCTCCTGGCCGTGGCCGACGGCATGGGCGGGGCAGCGGCCGGTGAGGTCGCCTCCTCCGAGGTGCTCGGCTCGATCGTCCGGCTGGACGAGGACGTGCCCGGTGCCGACCTGCTCACGTTGCTGAACGACGCGGTCCAGACCGCGAACGACCGGCTGCGGCAGATGGTCGAGGAGGACCCGCAACTCGAAGGCATGGGCTGCACCCTCACCGCGATGCTCTGGACCGGGCAGCGGATGGGCCTGGTGCACATCGGCGACTCCCGGGCGTACCTGCTGCGGGACGGCTCGCTCAGCCAGATCACCCAGGACCACACCTGGGTGCAGCGGCTGGTGGACGAGGGCCGGATCACCCCGGAGGAGGCCGAGACCCACCCCCAGCGCTCGCTGCTGATGCGGGCGCTGGACGGGCGCGGCCAGGTCGAACCGGACCTGTCGATCCGCGAGGTCCGGGCCGGCGACCGCTACCTGATCTGCTCGGACGGCCTGTCCGGCCCGGTCAGCCACCAGACCCTGGAGGAGACGCTCGGGAGCTTCTACGCCCCGCAGCAGACCGTCCAGGAGCTGATCCAGCTGGCGCTGCGCGGCGGTGGCCCGGACAACATCACCTGCATCGTCGCGGACGTCATCGACGTCGGCGCCACCGACACCCTGAGCGGCCAGCTGGCCGACTTCCCGGTGGTGGTCGGCGCGGTCGCCGAGGCGCAGCCGCACCAGGCCACCGACCCGAACCTGATGAACACCGCGGCCGGCCGGGCGGCCGGTCTCGGCCGCCCGCAGGCCCCGCAGGGCGCCTTCGGCCCGGCCAGCGGCTACGACGGCGGCCAGGCGCCCGGCTTCGGCCCGGCCGAGGGCTACCCGCAGGAGGGCTACGGGGAGGCCGCCGAGGGCGGCTTCGGCGAGCCCTACGGCGAGTACCCGGACGCCGAACAGCCCGACCGTCCCGCACCGGGCCGGCGCCGCCGCAAGCGGCGCGGGCTGAAGGTGACGGTCACGGTGGCCGTCATCCTCGGCGCGCTGGGCGCGGCCGGCTGGTTCGGCTACCGCTGGACCCAGGAGCAGTACTACGTCGGCGCCGACGGCGAGAGCGTCGCCGTCTACCAGGGCATCAACCAGAACCTGGCCGGCATCGGCCTGTCCTCGGTGCACCAGAAGTACGGCGACATCGAGCTGAAGTTCCTGCCCGGCTACCAGCGCACGCAGGTGTCCAACACCATCCAGGCCAAGAGCCTGGGCGACGCCGAGGACCAGGTGAAGCGGCTCGGCGAGCAGGCGACGGTGTGCAAGAAGGTCGCCGCCGGCGCCAAGCCCTCCGCCCCGCCGAGCCCCGCGCCCGGCACCACCGACACGACCACCCCAGGGGGTGTGGCGCCCCTCACCGAGGCGGAGGCGCAGCTGGCCACCTCCTGCCCGACCCAGTAGTGGCCCCCCGGGGTCCAGCCGTCGGGGAGCGGCCGTCACGTGAGCACCTTTGACCTGAGCAGCAACCGCGCGTCCGATCCCGCCCGCCGGCGGGCCAACACCACCATCACGCCCCAGGGCACCCCGAACCGGCGCAACACCGAGCTGGTCATGCTGGCCTTCGCGGTGGTGGTGCCGATGGCGGCTTACGCCAACGTCGGGCTGGCCATCGACAAGAAGCTGCCCGCCGGCATGCTCGAGTACGGGCTCGGGATGGGCGCGCTGGCGCTCGTCGCGCACCTGGTGATGCGCCGCTTCGCGCCGTACGCCGACCCGCTGCTGCTGCCGCTGGCGACGCTGCTGAACGGGCTCGGGCTGGTGATGATCTGGCGCCTGGACAAGGCGGGCAGCCTGCTCGCGTCCAACTACCCGGCGGCGGCCAACCAGCTGATGTGGTCCGGGCTGGGCATCGCCTTCTTCATCGGCGTGATGCTGTTGCTGAAGGACCACCGGATCCTGCAGCGCTACACCTACATCTCGATGGTGGTGGCGCTGGTCCTGCTGGCGGCGCCGGCCTTCTTCCCGGCCCGGGCCGGGGACTTCGGCGCGAAGATCTGGATCCACATCGGCAGCTTCTCGATCCAGCCGGGCGAGTTCGCCAAGATCATCCTGACGGTCTTCTTCGCCGGCTTCCTGATGGTCAAGCGGGATGCGCTGGCACTGGCCAGCCGCCGCTTCATGGGCCTGTACCTGCCGCGCGGGCGCGACCTCGGCCCGATCATCGTGGTCTGGCTGCTGTCGATCCTGATCCTCGTCTTCGAGACCGACCTCGGCTCCTCGTTCCTGTTCTTCGGCCTCTTCGTGGTGATGCTCTACGTCGCCACCGAGCGGACCAGCTGGATCGTCTTCGGTCTGGTGATGTCGATCGGCGGCGCGGCCGTGGTCGCGATGGCCGAGCCGCACGTCAAGACCCGCATCAACTCCTGGCTGGACCCGATGGCGGCCTTCCAGGACCCGCCGCCGGCCGGCACCAGCGAGCAGATCGGCCAGACCCTGATGTCCTTCGGGACCGGCGGGGTCACCGGCACCGGGCTCGGCCAGGGCCGCTCCTGGCTGATCCAGTTCGCCGCCAAGAGCGACTTCATCCTCGGCTCGTTCGGCGAGGAGCTCGGGCTCACCGGCATGATGGCGCTGTTCGTGCTGTACGGCCTGATCGTGCAGCGCGGCCTGCGCACGGCGGTGGCCGCCCGCGACCCGTTCGGCAAGCTGCTGGCGGTCGGGCTGTCCTCGGCCTTCGCGCTGCAGGTCTTCGTGGTGGCGGGCGGGGTCACCGGCCTGATCCCGCTGACCGGTATGACGATGCCGTTCCTGGCCCAGGGCGGGTCCTCGGTGGTGGCCAACTGGGCCCTGATCGCGATCCTGCTGAAGATCAGCGACACCGCCCGCCGCCCGGCCGCCGAGCCCTCGACCGAGCCCGCACCGGGGGCCGGGGCCGGATCCCCGACCGGAGCGGAACCGACCCGGGGCTGAATCCCGTGGTGATCCATGCGGTTGAATCTCACAGAGCTGTGCCACCATCGGCCGAGCCGCACCCCATGACCGAAGAGCGCAGGAGGGGACCCGTCCCGTGAACAAGCCGATCCGCCGGGTCTCGATCTTCTGCCTGGTCCTGATCCTGGCCCTGATGGCCCGGGTGAACTGGGTCCAGGGCGTCCAGGCCGAGGCCTGGGCGAGCAACAAGCACAACGACCGCAACAAGTACGACCGGTACGCCTACCCGCGCGGCAACATCATCGCGGGCGGCCAGCCGGTCACCAACTCGGACTTCGTCAACGGCCTGCGCTACAAGTACAAGCGCAGCTGGATCGAGGGCCCGATGTACGCGCCGATCACCGGCTACTCCTCGCAGTCCTTCGGCACCAGCCAGCTGGAGCAGCTGGAGGACGGCGTGCTGGCCGGCACCGACTCCCGGCTGTTCTTCCGCAACACCCTCGACATGCTCACCGGCGAGCAGAAGAAGGGCGGGGACGTCGTCACCACGATCGACCCCAAGGCGCAGAAGGCCGCCTTCGAGGGCCTGGGCGACAAGAAGGGCGCGGCCGTCGCCCTCGACCCGCGCACCGGCAAGATCCTCGCCCTGGTCTCCACCCCCTCGTACGACCCGGGCAGCTTCTCGGGCGGCGCCAAGGAGGACTCCAAGGCCTGGACGGACCTCAACAACGACCCGAACAAGCCGATGCTGAACCGGGCGCTGCGCGAGACCTATCCGCCCGGCTCGACCTTCAAGCTGATCACCGCGGCGACCGCGTTCGAGACCGGGCTGTACAAGAACGTCGACGACGCCACCCAGACCCCGAAGCCGTTCATCCTGCCCGGCACCAGCACCGAGCTGAAGAACGCCAGCCCCACCGAGGACTGCGAGAACGCCACCGTCGAGCACGGGATGGACCTGTCCTGCAACACCGTGTTCGGCAAGATGGGCGCCGACCTCGGCAAGGAGAAGCTGCGGGCGCAGGCGGAGAAGTTCGGCTTCAACAACGGCAAGATCGACACCCCGATCCGGGCCGTCACCAGCGTCTTCCCGTCCAACTCCAGCCCGGACGGCACCGCGATGGACGCCATCGGCCAGCACGACACCCGGGCCACCCCGCTGCAGATGGCCATGGTCGCCGCCGCGATCTGCAACAACGGCAGCCTGATGCAGCCCTACCTGGTCGCCCAGGAGCGCTCGGCCAACCTCGACGTGATCTCCAACCACACCGAGCACCAGCTGAGCCAGGCGGTCAGCCCGGGCACCGCGCAGAAGCTCCAGCAGCTGATGGAGAGCGTGGTGCAGAACGGCACCGGCTCCAAGGCCAAGATCAACGGCGCCACCGTCGGCGGCAAGACCGGCACCGCCCAGCACGGCCAGGACAACAGCGGCCTGCCGTTCGCCTGGTTCATGTCCTACGCCAAGGGCGCGGACGGCAAGCAGGTCGCGGTCGCCGTGGTGGTCGAGGACGGCGCGGCCGAGCGCAACGAGATCAGTGGTGGATCGATCGCCGCGCCGATCGCCAAGGCCGTCATGGAGGCGGTCGTCAACAAGTAGGCCCGTGGGTCGCCGCCCGACCGATCAGGACCGACGCCGCCCGCTTTTACCCGGAGATTGTCACAATAGGACGGTCCCGGTCGATACCGGTCTGGTCTCAGCTGGCGGGCTCGTCCGGCTCGCGGAGGTTGGCCCGGTAGCGTATCCGCAAGCAGCGGGTCTGCCCGCCGCACACCCACGGCCCGGGCCGTGGGCCGGGACCGCGAAACCAACGCGGGCCCCGGATGCGTCCAAGAGAGCGTGCGGGGACACCTACGTCACATCCTCACCGACCGGTGGGGGAGAGGGTCGGAACTATGGAAGAGCCTCGTCGCCTCGGCGGCAGGTACGAGCTCGGCGGCGTCCTCGGACGCGGCGGCATGGCCGAGGTCTACCTCGCCCATGACACCCGGCTCGGCCGTACGGTCGCCGTGAAGACCCTCCGCGCCGACATGGCCCGAGACCCGTCCTTCCAGGCCAGGTTCCGCCGCGAGGCCCAGTCCGCGGCCTCCCTCAACCACCCCGCCATCGTCGCCGTGTACGACACCGGCGAGGACTACATCGACGGCATCTCGATCCCGTACATCGTGATGGAGTACGTCGAGGGGTCCACCCTGCGCGAGCTGCTGCACTCCGGGCGGCGGCTGCTGCCCGAGCGCGCGCTCGAGATGACCATCGGCATCCTCCAGGCGCTGGAGTACTCGCACCGGGCCGGCATCGTCCACCGCGACATCAAGCCCGCCAACGTGATGCTCACCCGGCAGGGCAACGTCAAGGTCATGGACTTCGGCATCGCCCGCGCGATGGGCGACGCCGGCATGACGATGACGCAGACCTCCGCCGTGATCGGCACCGCCCAGTACCTCTCCCCCGAGCAGGCCAAGGGCGAGACCGTCGACGCCCGCTCGGACCTCTACTCCACCGGCTGCCTGCTCTACGAGCTGCTCACCGTGCGCCCGCCGTTCGTCGGCGACTCCCCGGTCGCGGTCGCGTACCAGCACGTCCGCGAGGAGGCCCAGCCGCCGTCCGCGTACGACCCCGAGGTGCGGCCCGAGATCGACGCCATCGTGCTCAAGGCGCTCGCCAAGGAGCGGGACTACCGCTACCAGAGCGCCGACGAGATGCGCGACGACATCGAGCGCTTCCTGGACGGCCTCCCGGTCGCCGCCGCCCAGCAGGCCGCGTACGGCATGGGTGCGGCGGGCTACGGCTACGACCAGGGCGGCGCCCAGTACGACCCGTACGGCCAGACCAACCTGCTCCCGCAGCAGGGCGCGGCCGGCCCGACCACCATGCTGCCGCAGGTCGGCAACGCCCAGGGCGGCTACGGCTACCCGCCCCAGGAGAACGGCTACGGCGGCGGTGGCGGCTACGACGACGGCTACAACGGTGGTGGCGGGGGCGGCGGCCGTCGGCGCGAGGAGCCGCCGAAGAAGAACAACACCTCCTGGATCATCCTCGCCGTGGCGGCGGTGCTGGTCCTGGTCGGCGCGTTCTTCGTGGTCCAGGCCATGGTCAAGACCGGCGACAGCGCGGGCGGCAAGACCACCGCGCCGAGCCTGGTCGGCAAGAGCCTGGCGGAGGCGCAGAACGCCGCCAAGGCGCAGAACCCGTCGCTGAGCGTGCAGGCCGGCGACCCGGTCGCCTGCCCCGACACCAAGATCCAGAAGGATCAGGTCTGCACCCAGGACCCGCCGGCCACCACCCAGATCGCCGCCAACACAGTGATCAAGGTCCAGCTGTCCTCCGGCCCCGCCGCGGTCGACCTGCCCGACTTCACCGGCAAGAGCCTGAACGACGCCTCGGCCGCCCTGCAGAAGGCCGGCTTCGTGGTCGGCCCGCCGGTCTACAAGACCGACGACACCGTGCCGCAGGACAGCGTCATCTCGCAGAACCCGCCGGCCGGCAAGGCCGCCGCCGGGGCCACCGTCACGCTCACGGTCTCCCAGGGCCAGGGCAAGATCCCGGTGCCCACCGTGATCAACCAGACCCAGGACGCGGCCACCCAGCAGCTCACCGACGCCGGGTTCAAGGTGACCGTCAAGACCCAGCCGGTCACCGACCCCACCAAGGTCGGACTGGTCAGCGACCAGACGCCGAAGAACACCTCGGCCAAGCGGGACAGCACCGTCACCATCACGGTCGGCAAGCAGCCGGACAAGGTCCAGATCCCCGACCTCAAGGGCAAGACGGTCAAGGACGCCACCGCCGCGCTGCAGAAGGCCGGCCTGGTCTGGACGTTCACAGGCGCCGGCGGCGACAGCACCAACGTCGTCCAGAACACCAACCCCGGCCCCAACAACCTGGTGGACGCCGGCAGCAGCGTCCAGCTGTTCACCCTGCCGGGCAGGCCCGACGGTGGCACGCCGGGCGGCAACAACTGACAGCCGTGTCACCGGAGGGGCCGTGCGGATCGCACGGCCCCTCCGGGCTTTCCCGGCACCCGAGGACGCCGGCCGCTGAAGCTCCTCCGACTAGGCCCTCTCTTCCGGATCTTGCCGGGCGCACGACGCCGGGCATCCCGGCTGGACGCACCGGCGAAACGCCCAAGTGCACCCAGCACGAGGACGTTCCGCCGGCACGCCCAGCCGGGCGCCCACCGCCGCGCGCTGATCCGACAAGATCCGAAAGAGAGGGCCTAGGCCTGGAACACGCCCGGGCCGATGTCCTGCAGCACCAGCTGGCGCATGATCGCCACGCCCTGCGGCAGCACCAGCGGCTGGTGGTGGTGCACGCAGGGCCAGCCGTGCGCGGCGCCGCTGATCCGGCGCACCCGGAACAGCACGGCGAGCCGCCGGTCGGTCAGCGAGTAACCGCTGTGGGGCGCGGACAGCCGCCGCAGCAGCCCGGCGTCGCAGGCCGTCTCGAACAGCTCGTGCCGGCTCAGCCCCGGGCGGCCGATCTCCAGGGCCAGCAGCTCGGCGAGCGCGTCGAAGGTCAGCGCCTCCTCGGGGATGTCCTGGTGCCTGATCGGCTCCCCCTCGGGCGCCGGGCGCGCCGGGCCGGCCGCGCGCTGCGGCGGCACCCCGGGCCGGGCACCCGCCTCCAGGGTTTCGATCAGCCGGCTGATCCGTTCGTCAAGGCCTTCGATCGCCCGGCCGTTGGCACCCACCGCCGCGGTGACCGCCGCCTCGGCCCGCCGGGCCGCCACCCGGGCCTCGGCACCGAAGGCCTCGGCGGCGGCCCGGGCCACCAGGCGGAAGAACTGCATCGTCTCCGGCGAAACCTGCGGCGCCTGGTCCTCGTCCACCGCGTAGCGGCCGGTCCGCCGGATCGACGGGATCACCTCGTGGGTGATCCAGCGCTTGAACGCCCGCGCCTGCGGCTTGCGGGAGCGGAGCACCAGCGAGTAGAGACCGGGCTCGTTGATGACGGAAACCTGCTGGTCACCGCCAAGGGTCTTCATACTGTGAAGCCCCTTTTCGTCCTCGTCGAGAGCGTCCAGCGCCCTGGTCGGATTGATGATCTCCAGGACGGCGCAGACGTCCCTCGCCACCCACCAGGGGTCGCCGTCGATCGTGACCACCCTCACCTCGTGCCCGTCGAAGTCGAACTGGGCCGGCGTTCCGTTCGTGTTCGTCATACCCGGCACAACGACGCACCCGGGTGACGGAGAACCGGTTACCTGAAAGTAGGTCAGTGTGACCCGGGGGCGCGGGAATCACTCCCCCGGCGTACGCTCCGCCGGCCGCACCGGTTCACCCCCGACCGATCGCGGCGACCCCGTTTTCGACCGGACCGATTGGCCGCACCCCGAGCAAGTGAGAGGATCCGGCCATGCACCAGGTCGTCGTCCTCGCCCTCCCCGGCGTCATCCCCTTCGAACTCGGCATCCCGGCCAAGGTCTTCGGCCTGGCGTACGGCCCCGACGGGCAGCCGCTCTACCGGGTCACCACCTGCAGCCCGGACGGGCGGCCGGTGCCCACCAACTCCGACTTCTCGATCGCCGTCGAACACGACGCGAGCGCCCTGGAACGCGCCGACACCGTGGTGATCGCCCCGAGCTACCACCCGTCGGTCCTGAACGGCGAGCTCCCGCCGGGCCTGCGCGAGGCACTGGCCCGGGCCCGCCCCGGCACCCGCTGGGTGTCCATCTGCACCGGCTCGTTCGTGCTGGCCGCCGCCGGTCTGCTGGACGGCCGGCCCTCGACCACCCACTGGTTCCACACCGATCGCTACCGGCAGCTCTTCCCGCGCACCCGGCTCGACCCGGACGTGCTGTTCACCGACGACGGGGACGTGCTGACCTCCGCGGGCGCCGCCGCCGGCCTGGACCTCTGCCTGCACCTGCTCCGCCGGGACCACGGCACCGAGGTCGCCAACCGGACCGCCCGCCGCTGCGTGGTGCCCGCCTGGCGGGAAGGCGGCCAGGCCCAGTTCGTCGAGCGCCCCGTCCCCCCGCCGACCGGCGCCGACACCGCCGCCGCCCACGACTGGGCCCTGCGCGAACTGCACCGCCCGCTCCAGCTGGCCGAACTCGCCCACCGGGCGGGCATGAGCGTGCGCACCTTCAGCCGGCGCTTCCTCGCCGAGACCGGCCAGACGCCCGGCCAGTGGCTGACCGCCCAGCGCCTCGGCCTGGCCCGCGGCCTGCTGGAGGGCACCGACCTGCCGATCGACCAGGTCGCCGAGCGCTCCGGCTTCGGCAGCGCCGCCTCGCTGCGCCAGCACCTGGCCGCCTCGCTCGGCGTCTCCCCCGCCGCCTACCGGCGGACCTACCGCGGCTCCCCGCGCCTCCAGCGCGTCCCGACGGCCGCCCCGCACCGGGAGACCACCCCGGGCGCCCGCCCGCGGCACCAGCCGGCCCGGTAGGGCCCCGGAAGGCCCCGGAAGGCCTGAGCGGGCCGGCAGGGCGCCTCTACGCGCCCGCCGACCCGCTCCCGTACCGCTCCCGTACCGCTCGCGCGGCTCAGCCGGTTCAGCCCGTCAGTGCGGCCGGCTGGCCCTGGCTGCGCGGCTGCTCGCCGGCCAGCTTGCCGAACACGATCAGCCGGCCGCGGGCACTGAACTCCGGGGTGCAGGTCGTCAACGTGATGTACCGCCCCGGCTGGGTGAACGGGGAGCCCTTGGGCACCGGCTGGATCACCGTCACGTTGTTCGGCGGCGTCTCCGGGATGCCACCGGCCACCTCGTACGTGTAGAAGCTGGTCGCGGTCTCCACCACGATCTTGTCGCCCGGCTTCAGCTCGCCGATCTTGCGGAACGGCTGGCCGTGCGTGGTGCGGTGGGCGGCGATCGCGAAGTTGCCGGTCTTGTCGGCCGGCATCGCGGTGCCGGTGTAGTGGCCGACCAGGCCCTTGTCGAGCACCTGCTGCTTGTTGGTGCCCTCCGCGATCGGGTACTTGAGACCGAGCTTGGGGATGTAGACGATCGCGAAGCCCTGGCCCGGCTCGAACTTGCCCGGGTCCTTGGGCGCCTGCCCGCCCGGCGCCGCTGGCTGCGGCTGGGCCCACTGCTGCTCCAGCTGGTTGCGGGTGCCGTCGGCCGCCGCGTCCGCCTGCACGTTGGTCCACCACAGCTGGTACGAGACGAACAGCAGCATCACCAGGCCGAGCGTGATGAACACCTCGCCGACCATCCGGGCGGCCACCACCGGCACGGACTCCTTGGGCCGCGGCTTCGGTCGGCGCGGTCCGGACGCCCGGCGCCGGCCCGTGCCCGGGCCCAGCGCGGCCCGGCCCTCGGGCCGCCGGCCACGCTCGCCCTCGGCCTCGGCCTCGGGCGGCGCCGCGGCGGCCGGCACCGTCCGCAGGTTCATCGTCCGCTCGCTCGCGGGCGGCTCGTACGGCGCGGGCCCGCCGTACCCGCCCGCCTGCTCGTAGACCCCCCAGTCCCCCGGCGCCGTACCGTCACCGGGGCCACCGGCCCACTGCGCGTTCCCCTCCGGGCGCACCGCCGTCACGCGCTCAGCCCCGTCCGATCACCGGGGCGAGCCCGGTGGAGCGCCCCACCGCCTCGGCGAACCCGCACTCCGCCAGCCAGTTGGCCAGCATCCGGTGGCCGCCCTCGGTCAGCACCGACTCCGGGTGGAACTGCACGCCCTCGACCAGCAGGTCACGGTGGCGCAGACCCATGATCACGCCGCTCTCCGTCCGCGCCGTGACCACCAGGCTGTCCGGCACCGTCGCCGGGTCGACGGCCAGCGAGTGGTACCGGGTCGCGATCAGCGGCGAGGGCAGGCCCTCGAACACGCCGCCATCCTCGTGCGTCACCGGCGAGGTCTTGCCGTGCAGCAGCTCGGGCGCCCGGCCGACCACCGCCCCGTACGCCACCGCGATCGACTGCAGGCCGAGGCAGACCCCGAACACCGGCAGGCCGATCGCGGCGCAGCGGTGCACCATCTCGACGCAGACCCCGGCCTCCTCGGGCGTCCCGGGGCCGGGGGAGAGCAGCACCCCGTCGAAGCCGTGCTCGCCGTCGCGGAGCGCCGCGTGCTCGACCGTCACCTCGTCGTTGCGGACCACCTCGCAGGTGGCGCCGAGCTGGTAGAGGTACTGGACGAGGTTGAAGACGAAGCTGTCGTAGTTGTCGACCACGAGGATCCGGGGCGGGCGGCCGGAGTTCATCGCGCTACTCCTGGTGCAGAGTCGGGCAGGCGGGGCAGGCGGTGGCACCGGCGTCAGCCGGCACCGCCCTCGTCCACGGTGACGTTACCGAAGGGCAGCAGCGGTTCGGCCCACGGGAAGACGTACTGGAACAGGACGTAGACGATCCCGACGACGAGCAGCAGCGCGATGAGCGCCCGGATCAGGGTGTTGCCCGGCAGGTGCCGCCAGATCCAGCCGTACATGGTGCTCCTCGCGAGGTTCAGGTCGGGAACCAGACTAGACCGCCGCCCGGCTCCGTATCGCGCATATCACCCTGGTGGACAGCGGGCGGTGGGCGCCCGGTTCCCGCCGGCCCCGGCCCGCTACTGCCCGGCGGCGGCCCGCAGGTCGGCCGAGCCGGCGTACCCGGGCAGGGTCAGGTCGGCGTTCTCCTGGACCTTCCAGCCGAGCCCGTAGGCCACCACGTACTGCAGGTACCGCTTGACCGCCGGGTCGGAGTCGACGGCGGCGCGCAGCGCGTCGGTCTTCCCCACCGCCTTGATCACGTACGGCGGGGAGTAGACCCGGCCCTGGAGCAGCAGGGTGTTGCCGACGCAGCGCACCGCGCTGGTGGAGATCAGCCGCTGGTCCATCACCTGGATGCCCTCGGCGCCACCGCGCCACAGCGCGTTCACCACGGCCTGGATGTCCTGCTGGTGGATCACCAGGTCGTTCACGTCCGGCTCGGGGACGTTGGGGATCCGGGCGGTGGCGCCCGGCGGGGCGTCGTTCAGGGTCACCGTCAGGCCGGGGCCGCGCAGCGGCTCCAGGCCCGCGACCTGCTGCAGCGCGTCCAGCCGGTCGGTGTCGGCCGGGCTCCCCTGCTGCTGGGCCAGCTCGTCGGTACGGTCCTGCAACTCGCCGACCTGGGCCTGCACCTGCTGGTTCTGCTCGCTGCGCTGGCGTATCACGTCGCTCAGCTTGAGCAGCGAGTTGTCGGTGCGCAGATCGGTGCCCTGGGCGGTCTGCGCGCTGATGTAGAAGAGCAGTCCGGCGAGCGCGAAGACGGTGCAGGTCAGGGCACGTCCGACAATTCGGGTCCGGCCGGGGCGCGCGGGGCCGGGCTGTGGGGGAATCGTGGAATTCGGCACCGTACCCTTATCTCCTTAAGACCCGGCGAGCCACTACGCTAACGGACGCCGGTGGCATGTGCGGAGAGCTGGTCCCGGCACGACGGCGGGCCTGCCCGTGCTGCGTGCCGGCTGACGGCCTCCCGTACGGATCCGGTCCCCACAGCCGCCCGCTTTCCCGCTGCACCCGCGCGGTCACAGCGCATCGACAGGAGATTCCCTCGTGCCGAAGTCTCGAGTCCGCAAGAAGGACGACTACACCCCGCCGGCCTCGGCGACCGCGGTGAAGATCAGCTCCGGCCGGAGCTGGGTCGCCCCTCTCATGCTGGCGTTCTTCCTCATCGGCCTGGTCTGGATCGTCACCTACTACGTGACGAGCGGGAGCTGGCCGATCGCGAGCTGGGGCAACTGGAACATTCTGGCCGGTTTCGGCTTCATCGCGGCGGGCTTCGGCGTCTCCACCCAGTGGAAGTAGGCTCCGGCCGCTCTCCCGTCCGACCTCGCACCGCCTCGGCCCGACGCCGGGGCGGTGTTTCGCCATGCCTCCACCGGTCTCGACCATATGTTTATCCACACGGTTATCCACACTGGGGAAAAGTCGGGGCTTCCTGTGGATAACTCCGCGCCGGGAATTGCCTCCACGCGCCCCTGACGGCAACCGAAAGGCCAGCTGAACGCGCGTAGACCAGGGGCCGGGGCGAGCCGCCGCACACCCACTGTGCACAGTCGGGTGCCCGCTGTGGACAACCGGTGCCGGCAAGATCCGAAAGGCCTAGACCCCGAGCCGGGCCGTCCCCAGCACCAGGGCGCCCAGCACCAGCGCCAGCAGCGCCGCCGCCGTCAGCCCGGGGACCAGCCGGCGGCGCCCCGGCGGGGCGTACACCAGCCCGGCCGCCATCGCCGCGCCGGCCACCAGCCCGCCGATGTGCGCGCGCCAGTCGATCCAGCTCACCGAGAAGGTGACCACCAGGTTGAACACCAGCAGGGCGACCACCGGCCCCATCGGCGCCCGGTTGCGGCGCACCAGCACCACGGTGGCCCCGAGCAGGCCGAAGATCGCCCCGGAGGCCCCCACCGAGTAGAGCGAGCCGCCGTCGACCAGGTACGCCAGCGCGTTCCCCGCCAGCCCGGACAGCAGGTAGAGGCCGAGGAACCGCACCCGGCCGAGCGCCCGCTCCAGCGGCGGCCCGAGCACCAGCAGGCTGACCAGATTGGTCACCAGGTGCGCGAAGCCCGCGTGCACGAAGGCCGAGGTCAGCAGCCGGTACCACTGCTCGGGCCCGGCGGCCACGCCGAGCGACACCCCCGGTGCGGGCACGTAGCTGTACAGCCCGAGCCGCAGCTGCCAGGCCGGCGCCAGGTACTCGGTGAGCAGGAAGACCAGCACGTTCAGCCCGGCCAGCACCGCGGTCACCGGCGCCAGTGCCCGGACCGGACCGCCGATCGACCTGCCGGCCGGCCGCCCGCCGCGGTGCGCCTCCCGCACGCGCTCCGGGCACTGGAACCCGACCGCCGCCCCGGTCATGCACTCCGGGCAGACCGGGCGTCCGCACCGCGTGCACGCCACCCCGGTCTCCCGCTCGGGATGGCGGTAGCAGCCCTGCAGGCCGCCCCCGTTCCCGACCTGCGGGCTGTCGTCGGGCGAGCCCGGAAGCATCCGCTACCTCCTCATGACGGATCCCGGCCGCCCACCCGTTCCGGGGGGCGCCGGGACCGTCCAGGCTACGCCGTGGTGCCTCAGCCGCGGGCGATGACCACGGACTCGATCACCACGTCCTCCAGCGGGCGGTCGCCCGGCCGGGTCGGGGCCTTGGAGATCTGCTCGACGACGGCCTGGCTGGCCGGGTCGACGACCTCGCCGAATATGGTGTGCTTGTTGGTCAGCCAGGCGGTCGGCGTGACCGTGATGAAGAACTGCGAACCGTTGGTGCCCGGGCCGGCGTTGGCCATCGCGAGCAGGAACGGCTTGGTGAAGGCGAGATCCGGGTGGAACTCGTCGGCGAACTTGTAGCCCGGGCCACCGGTGCCGGTGCCCAGCGGGTCACCGCCCTGGATCATGAAGTCACCGATGACGCGGTGGAACACGGTGCCGTCGTAGAGCGGCGCGTTCGACGGCCGGCCGGTGCGGGGGTCGACCCACTGACGGGCGCCCTCGGCGAGCTCGACGAAGTTGGCCACGGTCTTCGGGGCGTGGTTCGGGAAGAGCTTCACCACGATGTCACCGCGGTTGGTCTTCAGGGTGGCGGTCAGGTCCTCGGCCACGGAACGACTTCCTCTCTCTGGGATCACTAACGCCCGGAATCATCCCATGACCGTCGCGGACGGCTCAGCCCGGCGTGCCCCGCCGCACGGCGCCGTGCATGATCTCCAAACAGGTGGAAAGGTGCATAAAGGACGCCACCGAGGAGGAGAAGCTCGTGACCCGTTTGGACTCAGCGCGCGAGACCGCCGGCCGGACGAAGGACAACCTCACGCCCTACGCCGTCACCGCCAAGGACGCCGCCCTGCACTACGCCGAGGAGGCCAAGCTGATGCTCACCCCGCGGATCGACGCGCTCGGGCCCAAGGCCGCCGCCGCCGGCGCCCAGGCCAGGACGGGCGCCGCCCAGGCGGCCCTGGCGGCCCGCACCCAGTACACCAAGCACGTCGTCCCGCAGCTGGAGCAGGCCTTCGCCGGTCTGCCCCCGCACGCCCAGCAGAGCACGCTGAAGGCCGTCCACCGGGCCCAGGAGGCCGCCCTGGCCGCCAAGCTCACCGCGGCCAGGACCACCGAGCAGGCCAAGGCCACCGTGGTCCCCAAGGTCACCTCGGCGGTGGGCAGCGCCAAGGCCACCGTCACCCCGCTGGCGCAGGAGGCGCAGACCCGCGGGGCGGCGGCGCTGACCGCCCTGCACGGCCACGTGACGGCGGCCGAGATCAGCGACCTCGCGGCGAAGAACGCGAAGAAGCAGCACCGGCACGGCTGGGCGACCGGCCTCGCGGTGGCGGGCACGGTGGCGATCGGCAGCGGCGTGCTGATCTGGCAGTGGTACCGCAAGCAGAGCAACCCGGAGTGGCTGGTCGAGCCCCCGGCCCCGCGTACGCCCGCGACCGGCGGCTCCGCCGGCACCACCAGCGGCACGGGCACCGTGGTGGAGGAGACCCTGGTGAACGGCTCGACCCCGAGCGGCGCCGGCCGGCCCGCCGCGGGCCCCCACCACCGGCCGGAGGACGGGCCGGGCGGCGGCACGGGGCCCGGCACAACGGGCAACGGCGACGCCGGCCACGGCCCCTCCGGCGGCGGGTCGGCCCCCCACCCCGACCACGACGAGCGGCCCAAGCCGCACGACCCGCGCAAGCCGCACTGACCCGGCCCCCGGACCCCGGCCGCTCGAACCCGCCGCGGCCCGAAACCGGCCCGGAAAAGCCAACGGCCGCCGACCTGGATCCCAGGTCGGCGGCCGCCGTGTGGTGTGGAGCTTAGGAGATTCGAACTCCTGACATCTGCCATGCAAAGACAGCGCTCTACCAACTGAGCTAAAGCCCCGTGTTCCGGGCACTAGCGTACCCGTTCCCGGCACGAATCCCGCGCGGGCCGATCAACGGCACCCCGCGCAGCGTCCGGGAGGGCGGACCGGCCCCGGCCGGAAGGCCGGGGCCGACCCGCGGAGACCGGCGTCCCGGCCCCCGAAAGATCGTCGTCCGGGCTCAGCGGCCGGCCGGGACCGGGTCGGTGGCCTCGGTCCACAGGTCCTGCTCGGCGCGGTCCGCCTGGACCTGACGGTAGACAAAGAAGCCGCCGAGGGCGACCAGGGCGACCAGGAGAAGCTTCTTCACCGCGGGACCTCGTCCTTCTTGCTTGCAGTAGCGGATCACCGGCCCGCCGTCCCGACCGGGAGGCAGCACCCGCGAACCCTTTGGTGTACGAGCACGAACCAGCGGTCGAGGTGGAGACCGCCTTGCGGCCGATGATACACACCGGTAACCCGGTCAAGAGCTGCCACTGCCCGGTCCAACCGACCGATCCGAGCCCGGGATTGACGGCACGCCTCCTGTCGTACGGTGTGCCCGGCCGGCCGGCACCCGCAGCACCGCCGTCCCGGCGGCCAGATCCACCGTGCTGCGCGGCGGCGCCCCCTCGCCCTCCTCGTCGCGCAGCATCAGCGTGCTGCGGCGCTGGTCCAGCTCGTGCTGCTTGCCGGACGCGAACTGGGCGTGCAGCTGCTCGAACCCGGTCGCCGAGATCTGACCCTCGCGGCCCGTCCCGCGCCAGGGGATCCAGCGGGTCCGGCTCGCCCGCAGCGCGAGCTGGTCGACCAGGCCCACCAGGACCAGGGCGCACACCAGCCCGGGGATGCTCATCGCCCAGAAGACCGCCACCGCTCGCTCCCCGCCGCTCGCCCGCATCCGACAGTGCCATCATGCGCCCCCGCACGCGCCACGCAGAAGGGGCCGGCGCGCCGGGAGCCCCGACGCACCGGCCCCGGCGCTCACCGCCTGCGGCGACCGCGCGGGCCGCTCACCTCCTGGCGCAGGATCCGCAGGTCCGCCCGGATCGCCCGCAGGTCGTCACCGTGCCGGCAGAGCCGCTGCCCGATCGCCGCGACCACCCGCTCACCGGCGTCCAGCCGGCGCTCGATCGCGAGCAGCCGCAGCTCCACCCGGTCAAAAGGGTCGAACGGGCCCTCCCCGTCGATCCGCCGCTGCCACTCGCGGACCGCCGGGTCGGCAGCGGCCCGCTCGTACTCGTCCCAGCGCAGCCCGCTCCACGGCCGCGGCCGGCCCCGGAACTCGCGCACCGGCGGCTCGGGCGCCCCGGCCCGCCAGAAGCTCTCGGCGGCGTCCAGCAGCTCCAGCCGGACCGCCTTGGCGACCTCGCTGTCCCGCAGCAGCATCGCCACGTTCAGCACGGCCCTCCGGGGGAGGAGGGTGAGGCCGGAACGAGCCTGTGGATAACTCCCCCCGGAAAAGAGAGACAGCGTGTCACTCTTAAAAGTTTGCAGGTCAGCGCCGCGGAGCACGCGCACGCCGCTCGCCTCCAGCTCCTCGCGGTGGCGGACCAGCAGCTGCCGGATGACCACCTCGGTGACCTCGAAGTAGTCGGCGGCCATCCGGACGGTCACGTGCACGCCGTCCGGGAGCAGGACGAGTGCCTTGACGGTGTCGAGCGCCTCGGTGCGGCCGTCCATCCGCTGGACCAACTCGCTGCGCAACGTCGGGGATTCGAGCACGACGGATTCCATGGACATGGGGATGCCCTCCATGGTTGAAGTGGATCGTGGACCGCCACATCACCCGGGGCGTACGGGACCGGACATCCGCCGGCCGGAGCAGAGGTCGCACACGTCCACAGATCCAATGACCGGTACTGACGCCCGGCTATCCCCGACTTCACAGGAGTTTCGAGTCGCTCATCCCCACAAGTGCCTCTGTGCACCCGGCCCAACGAGCGACCGCGGCGGAGGTCACGCACGGAACGCCAGAAGGCCCGGAGTGAGATCACTCCGGGCCTTCTGTGCCGGTGGGCCTAACAGGACTTGAACCTGTGGCCTCTTCCTTATCAGGGAAGCGCTCTAACCGTCTGAGCTATAGGCCCTTGCCGCACTGAAAGATTAGCGGACCGAGCGCCGATCTCCCAAATCCGTATCCGCGGCCTCTCCGGAGCCGGGCTCGCGGGCGGGCTGCTCAGGGCCGCCGCGGCCGGTGAGCCACTGCTCCCGGGTGGCGGGCAGCCCGCTGTTCCCGGCCTCGGTGGTGCGCACGGCGAGGACCTGGTTGATGCCGATCCGGTTCTGCTCGAAGGCCAGCGCCGACGCCGCCATGTAGAGCCGCCAGACCCGGGCCCGGCCGCGGCCGACCAGCCGGACCGCCTCCGGCCAGTGCGCCTCCAGGTTGGCCACCCACTCGCGCAGGGTCAGCCCGTAGTGCTCGCGCAGCGACTCGACGTCGCGCACCTCGAAGCCCGCGTCCTCCAGCAGGCCGACCGTGCTGCCCACCGGGGCCAGCTCGCCGTCCGGGAAGACGTAGCGGTCGATGAACGGGCTCGGTCGGTACGCCTCGCCGGGCAGCTCCGGGCGCCGGGCGATCTGGTGGTTGAGCAGCCGCCCGCCGGGCGCCAGCAGGCCGTACAGGCCGGTGGCGTAGGTCAGGTACTGCGCGGAGCCGACGTGCTCGGCCATGCCGACGCTGGAGATGGCGTCGAACGGGCCGTCCGGGATCTCCCGGTAGTCCTGCAGCCGGATCTCGATCCGGCCCTCCAGGCCGGCCTCGGCGACCCGCTGCCGGGCCAGCGCGACCTGCTCCTCGGAGATGGACACCCCGACCGCGGTGACCCCGTAGTCGCGCGCCGCGTGCAGCACCAGCGAGCCCCAGCCGCAGCCGACGTCCAGCAGCCGCAGACCCGGGCGCAGCCCGAGCTTGCGACAGATCAGGTCCAGCTTGGCGGTCTGCGCGTCCTCCAGGCTCTTCGCCGCGGGCGTCCAGTACGCGCAGGAGTAGACCATGGTCGGCCCGAGCACCTGGCGGTAGAAGTCGTTGCCGACGTCGTAGTGGTGGCTGATCGCGGCCCGGTCCCGGCGGCGGCTGTGCAGCCGCCCGCGCCGGCGGACCGCCTCCTCCGGCGGCGGGGCCGGCTGCGGGCCGACGGCACCCAGCCGGACCAGGGCGGCCAGCAGCTCCCGTCCGCGCGCGCCGAGGGCGTCCCCGAGGCCGATCTCCAGCTGGCGCACCTTCGGGTGCTCGGCGAACGCCGCGACCGCGGAGAGCACCTCGTAGAGGTCCGTGTCGGGGGCCACCTCCAGGTCGCCCGCGACGTACGCGCGGGCCAGGCCCAACTCGCCGGGCTGCCACAGCAGCCGGCGGACCGCACGGCGGTTGCGCAGCACCAGGGTCGGGGCCCCGGGCGGGCCGGCCACGCTGCCGTCCCAGGCCCGCACCCGCAGCGGCACGCGCAGCCCGAGCAGCCCCTCCACCGCACCGATCAGTTGTGTTGCGACCTCAGCCATGACGGGCCTCCGACCAGCCGTAACAGCTCCACCGCTTGCCTGCTCCACCGTGCCGCCGTGCCGGCGCGACGCTGCGCCGGTGAGAATGGCTGCCCGGTCGAGGCGGCGGCTAATCCCGCGTCCGCCAACCCGATCCACTAATCCACGGGCGCCGCGTCCGTCCCTTCCGGCACACCGGCCCGCCCCCGGGCGTCACCCGAACGCGGGCAGGCACCCGGAGGCAGGCAGGCACCCCGGAGGCGGGCCGGCACGCGAACGGGCCCCGAAGGCAGCAGCAGCCTTCGGGGCCCGGCGGTCGTGCGCGGGTGACCCGGCGTCAGTCCTCTTCCGCCAGGGTCAGCTCGACGCCGCCGGTGAACCCGGCCGCGCTGTTGTAGATGAACGCCGACAGCGTGGACAGCGCGGTCATCAGCACCACGTCCACCACCGCGATCAGGGTGGTGAACATCATGACCCGGCCGAACCCGATGTAGTCCATCAGGTTGAAGCTGCCGGCGCTGTCGCTGCCGGTGACGTCCTTGAGCGTGCTGCTCAGCGAGTCGAAGACGCCGAGGCCGTCCAGGGTCATCCAGAGCACGGCCGCCGCGACGATGAGGATCACGCCGACGGCGAGCGACAGCAGGAAGCTCACCTTCATGACCGACCATGGGTCGGCCTTGATCACCCGCAGGCGCGCCTTGCGGGTGCGCCCGCCCGGCGCAGTGGCCGGAGCGGTGCCGGGCCGGCGGGGAGCGGCGCCGGGAACCCGGGTGCCGCGGGCCGGGGTCGGCTGGCCCTTCGCGTAGGTGGTCGGCGTGGAGAAGCCGTCCGTGCCGCCGCCCTGGGCCGCCTGCGGCTGGCCGCCGTACCCCGCCGTGCCGGCCTGGCCCGCTGCGCCGACCGGCGGCATCAGCGAGGTGGAGGCCGCCGCCGGGTGCTCGGTCGGACGGGGCGGCACTCCGCCGTACGGCGTGCCGCCCGGCAGCCCGCCCGTGGCACCTCCAGCACCCGTGGCTCCACTCACCCTGGTCCTCCTGCAGTTCCCGCCAGGCCGGCGGTCCGCCCTGGTCATCGCTCCGGTCCGGTGCCGGCCGTGTGGCCGACGCCGGTCAGCGGTCCGGTGTCCGCCCCGGCGAAGGGGCGGGCACCGGCCCGTGGGCGGGAGGTCAGGCCTGGTCGGCCGCGCCGTCCGCCGTCGTCCCGTCCTCGGCCGCGGGCGCCTCGGCCGCAGCCTCGACCGCCTCGTCCTCCGAGGTCTCCTCGTCCTCCGCCTCCGCGTTGCGGGCCATGCCCACCACCGCGTCGCGCTTTCCGAGGTTGATCAGTTGGACGCCCATCGTGTCACGTCCGGTTTCACGAACCTCGGAAACCCTGGTCCGGATCACGCCGCCGGACAGCGTGATGGCCATGATCTCGTCGGTCTCCTCGACGACCAGGGCCCCGACCAGCGAACCCCGGCCTTCGACGATCTTCGCCGCCTTGATACCGAAACCACCGCGACCCTGCACACGGTACTCGTCAACCGAGGTCCGCTTCGCGTAGCCACCGTCGGTGGCGGTGAAGACGAAGGTGTTCGGGCGGATCGAGTTCATCGACAGCAGCTCGTCGTCCTCGCGGAAGGACATCCCCTTCACCCCGGAGGTGGCGCGGCTCATCGGCCGCAGCGCCTCGTCGGTGGCGGTGAAGCGGATCGACTGCGCCTTGCGGGAGATCAGCAGCAGGTCGTCCTCGGCCGAGACCAGCTCGGCGCCGATCAGCTCGTCGTCCCGGCCGTCCTCGTCCTGCCGCAGGTTGATCGCGATCAGGCCGCCGGAGCGCGGCGAGTCGTAGTCCTTCAGGCGCGACTTCTTGACCAGGCCGTTGCGGGTGGCCAGCACCAGGTACGGCTTGTCCTCGTAGGTGCGCACCGCCATCACCTGGGCGATGTGCTCCTCCGGCTGGAAGGCCAGCAGGTTGGCCACGTGCTGGCCGCGGGCGTCCCGGCCGGCGTCGGGCAGCTCGTAGCCCTTGGCCCGGTAGACCCGGCCCTTGTTGGTGAGGAACAGGATCCAGTTGTGCGTGGTGGTCACGAAGAAGTGGTCGACGATGTCGTCCTGCTTCAGCTGGGCGCCGCGCACGCCCTTGCCGCCGCGCTTCTGCGAGCGGTAGAGGTCGGAGCGGGTCCGCTTGACGTAGCCGCCACGGGTGATGGTGACGACGATGTTCTCCTCGGCGATCAGGTCCTCGATCGAGAGGTCGCCATCCGAGGGGATCAGCGTGGAGCGCCGCTCGTCGCCGTACTTCTCGACGATCGCGGTGAGCTCCTCGGAGATGATCTCCCGCTGGCGGGACGGCGAGGCGAGGATCGCGTTGTACTCGTTGATCTTCGCCTGCAGCTCGTCGTGCTCGCTCAGGATGCGCGCGCTCTCCAGCGCGGCCAGCCTGCGCAGCTGCATCTCCAGGATCGCGTTGGCCTGCAGCTCGTCGATCTGGAGCAGGTTCATCAGGCCGCTGCGGGCGGCGTCCGCGCTCTCCGAGGCCCGGATCAGCGCGATCACCGCGTCGATCTGGTCCAGCGCCTTGAGCAGCGCGCGCAGGATGTGGGCGCGCTCCTCGGCCTTGCGCAGCCGGAAGGTGGTCCGGCGGACGATGACCTCGACCTGGTGGGTGACCCAGTGCCGGATGAAGGCGTCCAGCGAGAGCGTGCGCGGCACGCCGTCGACCAGGGCCAGCATGTTGGCGCCGAAGTTGGTCTGCAGGTCGGTGTGCTTGTACAGGTTGTTCAGCACGACCTTGGCGACCGCGTCGCGCTTGAGCACCACGACCAGGCGCTGGCCGGTCCGGGACGAGGACTCGTCGCGGACGTCGGCGATGCCGGCGACCTTGCCGTCCTTGACCAGGTCGGCGATCTTCAGCGCCAGGTTGTCCGGGTTCACCTGGTACGGCAGCTCGGTGACCACCAGGCACTGCCGGCCCTGGATCTCCTCGACCTCGACCACCGCGCGCATCGCGATCGAGCCGCGGCCGGTGCGGTACGCGTCCTCGATGCCGCGGCGGCCGACGATCAGCGCGCCGGTCGGGAAGTCCGGGCCCTTGATCCGCTCGATCAGGGCTTCCAGCAGCTCCTCGTTGGTGGCCTCGGGGTGCTGCAGCGCCCACAGCGCACCGGAGGCGACCTCACGCAGGTTGTGCGGCGGGATGTTCGTGGCCATGCCGACCGCGATGCCGGTGGCACCGTTGATCAGCAGGTTGGGGATGCGGGCCGGCAGGACGGTCGGCTCCTGCTGGCGGCCGTCGTAGTTGGCGGCGAAATCGACGGTCTCCTCGTCGATGTCCCGCATCATCTCCATGGCCAGCGGCATCATCTTGCACTCGGTGTACCGCATGGCCGCGGCCGGGTCGTTGCCCGGGGAACCGAAGTTGCCGTTGCCGTCGACCAGCGGCATCCGCATCGACCAGGGCTGGGCGAGCCGGACCAGGGTGTCGTAGATCGAGGTGTCACCGTGCGGGTGGTAGTTGCCCATCACGTCGCCGACCACGCGGGCGCACTTGTAGTAGCCCTTCTCGGGCCGGTAGCCACCGTCGTACATCGCGTAGAGCACCCGGCGGTGCACCGGCTTGAGGCCGTCGCGGACCTCGGGCAGCGCACGGCTCACGATCACGCTCATCGCGTAGTCGAGGTACGAACGCTGCATCTCCGTCTCGAGCTCGATCGGCTCGATCCGCACGGTGCCCTGGCTGCTGTTCTCCGGCTGCTCGTCGCCGTCCGGACGGTTGTCGTCGACCACTGGTGGTCAGTTTCCTTTCACGCGGGGCCTGGTGGTGTGGGGGACCGCTGGGGTCGTCACACGTCCAGGAACCGGACGTCCTTGGCGTTGCGCTGGATGAAGGACCGACGGGCCTCCACGTCCTCGCCCATCAGGACGGAGAACAGGTCGTCGGCGCGGGCCGCGTCCTCCAGGGTGACCTGGAGCAGCAGGCGGTGCGCGACGTCCATGGTGGTGACGCGCAGCTCCTCGGCGTTCATCTCGCCCAGACCCTTGAAGCGCTGGATCGCGTCGTCCTTGGGGAGCCGGCGACCGGCCTCCACGCCGGCCGCGATCACCGCGTCGCGCTCGCGGTCCGAGTAGGCGTACTCGAAGTCGTCCCGACCCCACTTGATCTTGTACAGCGGGGGCATCGCCAGGTACACGTACCCCGACTCGACCAGCGGCCGCATGAAGCGGAACAGCAGGGTGAGCAGCAAGGTCCGGATGTGCTGCCCGTCGACGTCGGCGTCGGCCATCAGCACGATCTTGTGGTAGCGCAGCTTGGACTCGTCGTAGTCCTCCTGGATGCCGCAGCCGAAGGCCGAGATCAGCGCCTGGACCTCGGTGTTCTGCAGCACCTTGTCGATCCGGGCCTTCTCGACGTTCAGGATCTTGCCGCGGATCGGGAGGATCGCCTGGGTGCGCGGGTCACGGCCCTGCTTGGCCGAGCCGCCGGCGGAGTCACCCTCGACGATGAAGATCTCGCACTCGGCCGGGTCCTTGGACTGGCAGTCGCTCAGCTTGCCGGGCAGCGAGGCGCTCTCCAGCAGGCCCTTGCGCCGGGTCAGGTCACGGGCCTTGCGGGCCGCGACCCGGGCGGTGGCCGCCTGGATCGACTTGCGGATGATGTCCGAGGCCTCGGTGGGGTGACGGTCCAGCCAGTCGTTCAGCTGCTCGTGCACCACCTTCTGGACGAAGGTCTTGGCCTCGGTGTTGCCCAGCTTGTCCTTGGTCTGGCCCTCGAACTGCGGCTCGCCCAGCTTCACCGAGATGATCGCGGTCAGACCCTCGCGGATGTCCTCGCCGGAGAGGTTGTCGTCCTTCTCGCGGAGCAGCTTCTTGTCCCGCGCGTAGCGGTTGACCAGACCGGTCAGCGCCGCGCGGAAGCCCTCCTCGTGGGTGCCGCCACCGTGGGTGTGGATGGTGTTGGCGAACGAGTAGACCCCCTCGGTGTACGAGGAGTTCCACTGCATCGCGATCTCCACCGAGATCGCCTTGTCCTTGTCCTCGGACTCGAAGTCGATCACCGAGGGGTGGATCGGGTCGCCCTTGCGGGAGTTGAGGTGCGCGACGAAGTCCGCGATGCCGCCGTCGTACTTGTACGTGACGGAGAGCGGACGGCCCTCCTCGTCGGCGTGCTCCGGACGCTCGTCGGTCAGCGCGATGGTCAGTCCCTTGTTCAGGAACGCCATCTCCTGGAAACGCCGCGACAGCGTCTCGAAGGAGTAGACCGTGGTCTCGAAGATGTCCGGGTCGGCCCAGAACGTCACGCTGGTGCCGGTCCGCTCGGCCGCCTCGTGCTGCTCCAGCGCGGCCGTCGGCGCACCCGCCTTGTAGTCCTGGGTCCAGCGGTGGCCGTCCCGGTGGATCTCGATCGCCAGCCGGGTGGACAGCGCGTTCACCACCGAGACACCGACACCGTGCAGACCGCCGGACACGGCGTAACCGCCGTTGCCGAACTTGCCGCCGGCGTGCAGCACCGTCAGCACGACCTCCACGGCGGGCCTGCCCTGACCCGGGACGATGTCGACCGGGATGCCACGGCCGTTGTCGTCGACCCGGACCGCGCCGTCGGCCAGGATGGTCACGTCGATCGTGTCGGCGTACCCCGCCAGCGCCTCGTCGACGGAGTTGTCCACGACCTCGTACACCAGGTGGTGCAGGCCGCGCTCACCGGTCGAGCCGATGTACATGCCGGGGCGCTTGCGGACGGCCTCGAGGCCCTCCAGCACCGTGATGTTGCTGGCGTCGTACGACTTCTCGCCGGACTGGTCGGTGGGGTCTGGGGTCTGGCTGGGGTTGCCGGAATCGGCCACGAAGCGCCCTCTCTGGCACAGCGCGGGTCGCACGCCACCCGGGTGATCCGGACGGCCTGCGACCACGGCGTTTCGACTCGGTTGCTGCGAGCAACAGTGTTTGGCTCTCAGTCTACCGGTACGACTGACAGAGAGGGGCGTTTGGCAGCCCCTGAGGGCAGATGTGCCGCCCTGAATCCCCTCTGCACATGTCCCGATACTCGGCCAGGGGGCTCAGGGCCCTCACAGCGGCCGCCAGGGGTTCCGGACCCCCGTCCTCCGGACCGCGGCTCACCCCCAGGTGTCGCCGGGCCCCTTGCTCCCCGGTGCGCGCAGCCTCCCGTACCCCCGGACCGGAGCGTCAGGCCCCAGAACCTTGATCACCTTCACCGTGCCGTGCCCCAGCTCGTGGTTGAGCCGGGCCACCAGCTGCCGGGCCAGCAACCGCAGCTGGGTCGCCCAGGCCGTGGAGTCGCACTGCACCGTCAGCACCGCCTCCGCCTCCGCGTAACTCTTGGGCACGCAGTGCGCCGCGATGTCCGGACCGACGATCTGCGGCCAGCGCCCCATCACCCCGCCGACCGCCGCCGGCGCCTCCCAGCCCCGCTCGGTGATCAAACGATTCAGCGCCGCACCCAGCGGCACCGGGTCACGGCCGTCCGCCCGCGCACCGCTGCGCAGCCCGTGCCGCTTCGCCTCGCGCTTCTCCCGGACCTGCTCCCCGCGCTTCCTGGCCTGCTCCTTGGCCGCCCGCAGGGCCACCCGCGCCAGGTCCACACCCGACAGCTCAGGCGTCTCGCTCATACCCGCGCACCTTTCCCCAGGCTGTGGACGACCGCCCGGATCCAGGCGTGGACCGTCCAGCGTACGAGGTTCCCGGGACTCACGGGTCCGGACGGGACACCGTGCCGTCCGAGACGGCGTACCGGGCACCCGCCAGCGCCGCCGGCACGTCCTGCGCCACCGCCGCCGTCACCAGCACCTGCTCGCCGCCGGCCACCAGCTCCGCCAGCCGGTCCCGCCGCCGCGCGTCCAGCTCCGCGAACACGTCGTCCAGGATCAGCACCGGCTCGCCGCCGTCCGCCTTCAGCAGCTCGTACGAGGCCAGCCGCAGCGCCAGCGCGAACGACCAGGACTCCCCGTGGCTCGCGTAGCCCTTCGCCGGCAGCGGGCCCAGCCGCAGGGTCAGCTCGTCGCGGTGCGGGCCGACCAGGGTGAGCCCGCGGGCCACCTCCTGGCCGCGGGCCGCCTCCAGGGCGGCCAGCAGCTGCTCCTCGGCCTGTTCGCGGCTGGTCGGCAGCTCGCCCTCGAAGGAGCTGCGGTACTCCAGCAGGGTGTCCCCGCCGCCCGGCGCCAGCTGGGCGTAGGCGTGCGCCACCAGCGGCTGCAGCGCGGCCACCAGTTGCAGCCGGAAAGCCGTCAACTCGGCTCCCGCGCGCGCCAGGTGGCCGTCCCACACCTCGAGGGTGGACAGGTCGGCGCCCTTGCCTCCGCCCGAACGGCGGGCCATCGCCGCGGTCTTGAGCAGCGCGTTGCGCTGCTTGAGCACCCGCTCGTAGTCCTGCCGAACCCCGGCCAGCCGCGGCGCCCGGGCGGTCAGCAGTTCGTCCAGGAAGCGCCGGCGCTCGCCCGGGTCGCCCTTGACCAGGGCCAGGTCCTCGGGGGCGAACAGCACCGTGCGCAGCAGCCCCAGCACGTCGCGCGGGCGGACGTTGTCGGAGCGGTTGATCCGCGCCCGGTTGGCCTTGCCGGGGGTCAGCTCCAGCTCGACCAGGGTCTGCCGGGCGTCGCGCACGATCGAGCAGCGCACCACCGCCCGCTCGGCCCCCAGCCGGATCAGCGGGGCGTCGGTGGCGACCCGGTGGCTGCCCAGCGTGGCCACGTAGCCGATCGCCTCGACCAGGTTGGTCTTGCCCTGGCCGTTGGGCCCCACGAACGCCGTCACGCCCGGGTCGAGCGGAACCTCGACCCGGGCGTACGAACGGAAGTCGGCGAGCGACAGGTGCGCGACGTGCATGGCTGGGAACTGCGCTCGCCTTCTGCGGGCCTTCGCGGCCGACCGCTCGGACTGCGTGGGTTGCTACGACTACCGGACTACCGGACTGCTGGGCTGCCGAACTGCCGGACTACTTGGACTCGACCGCGTGGCCGCCGAACTGGTTGCGCAGCGCGGCGATCATCTTCATCTGCGGGGAGTCGTCCTGCCGGGACGCGAAACGGGCGAACAGCGAGGCGGTGATGGCCGGCAGCGGGACCGCGTGGTCGATCGCGGCCTCGACCGTCCAGCGGCCCTCGCCGGAGTCGGCCGCCCAGCCCTTGAGCTTGGCCAGGTGCTCGTCGTCGTCCAGCGCCCGGACGGCCAGGTCGAGCAGCCAGGAACGGATCACGGTGCCCTCCTGCCAGCTGCGGAAGACCTCGCGCACGTCGGTGACCTCGGGGGCGGCCTCGAGCAGCTCCCAGCCCTCGGCGAAGGCCTGCATCATCGCGTACTCGATGCCGTTGTGGACCATCTTGGCGAAGTGGCCGGCCCCGGCCTTGCCCGCGTGCACGGCGCCGAACTCGCCCTCGGGCTTGAGCGCGTCGAAGATCGGCTGGGCCATCGCGACGTGCTCGGCGTCGCCGCCGTACATCAGCGCGTAGCCGTTCTCCAGGCCCCAGACGCCGCCGGAGACGCCGCAGTCGACGAAACCGATGCCCTTGGCCGCCAGCTGCTCGGAGTGCTTGACGTCGTCCGTCCAGCGGGAGTTGCCGCCGTCGACCACCACGTCGCCGGGCGACAGCAGGTCGGCGAGGCGCTCCACGGTCTCCTGGGTCGGGCCGCCGGCCGGCACCATCACCCAGACCACCCGGGGGGCCTGGAGCTTGCTGACGAGCTCCTCCAGGCTGTCCGCGTCGGCGAGTTCCGGGTTCCGGTCGTAGCCGATGACGGTGTGGCCGGCGCGGCGGATGCGCTCGCGCATGTTGCCGCCCATCTTGCCGAGACCGATGAGGCCGAGCTCCATGACAAGTCCTTCACTGTGGTGTCGTGCCTGATGGCGGCGCCGTTGCCGCGCTGCCCAGAGCCTACGCCGGGAACGGTGCCAGGCCTCGCCCGACAGGGACTGTCCGGGCGAGGCCTGACGTGGTCCACAGGCTGTGGACGGGCTCGCGGGGGCGCGGTCCGGCGCGGGCGGTCAGCCCGACAGGCGCACCGGCATGATCAGGTACTGGTAGGCCTCGTCCGCCTCGGCGTCCACCGCGACCTTGCCGCTGAGCAGCGCGGGCTTGGTCGGCGTGGTGAAGCTGAGCTGGGCGTACGCGGAGTCGATGGCCTTGAGGCCCTCCTCCAGGTAGCCCGGGTTGAACGCGATCGAGATGTCGTCGCCCTCGAGGTCGGCGTCGATCCGCTCGGTGGCCTGGGCGTCGTCGCCGGAGCCGGCCTCCAGGGTCAGCACGCCCTGCTCGAAGTTGAGCCGCACCGGGGTGTTGCGCTCGGCCACCAGGGAGACCCGCTTGAGGGCCTCCAGGAACGGCTGGGTCTGGATCGCCGCGACCGCGCTGAACTCGGTCGGGAAGAGGCTGCGGAACTTCGGGAACTCGCCCTCCAGCAGGCGGGTGGTGGTCCGCCGGCCGGCCCCCTCGAAGCCGATCAGGCCCTCGCCGGCGCCGCCGGAGGAGAGCGCGATGGAGACCGTGTCGCCGCTGCCCAGCGACTTGGCGATGTCCTGCAGGGTCTTGGCGGGCACCAGGGCGACGGCCGAGATGTCGGCCTGCTCCGGCTTCCACAGCAGGTCGCGGACGGCGAAGCGGTACCGGTCGGTGGCGGCCAGGGTGATCCGGTCGCCCTCGATCTCGACCCGGACGCCGGTCAGCACCGGCAGGGTGTCGTCCCGGCCGGCGGCGACGGCGGCCTGGCTGACCGCGGCGGCGAAGACCTCGCCGGCGACCGTGCCGGTGGCGCTCGGCATCTGCGGCAGGGTCGGGTACTCGTCCACCGGGAGGGTCGGCAGGGTGAACCGCGAGCTGCCGCAGACCACGCTGACCCGCATGCCGTCGGTGGAGATCTCCACCGGGCGGTTGGGCAGGTTGCGGGAGATGTCGTTGAGCAGGCGGCCGGAGACCAGCACCGTGCCCGGCTCCTCGACGTCGGCCTCCAGCTCGACCCGGGCCGAGACCTCGTAGTCGAACCCGGAGAGGGCCAGCGAGCCCTCCTGTGCCGTCAGCAGCAGGCCGGCCAGCACCGGCACCGGCGGCCGCGCCGGGAGGCTGCGAGCAGCCCAGGCCACCGCCTCCGCGAGGACATCACGCTCCACCCGGAACTTCACCGGTAACCGCCTCCTGGCTCCTGCTGTCGCTGTACGCGCTCGGATCTTCGATCTTCGTCTGCCGGCTTCCGCCTCACCGGGGAGCTCCCCGGCTTCCAGTTGCCGGAGAACAGTCTGACGTACTCCACCGACAGACGGAGCAGATGGGCGGAAGCAAGCCGAACAAGTGTCGGGCCCCGGTTGTCCACAGATTTCGGCCAGCCCCACTGTTGATCAAGCTAGGGGGTCTCTAAGGGTAGTAGTAGTAGTAGGGCCTGTGGAAACCGTGGATAACCCCGTTTGCGCAGGTCAGACCCGGTTTTTTGTCCACAGCGCCTGTGGAGGACGGATGTGGACAACCAGGCTCTGCTGTGGACAGCGGAGCGTTACCCACAGGGCACCCTGAGTATCCACAGGTTATCCCCAGGGCTGTCCCCAGATCATGGACCGGTTATCCACGGGCCTCGGGCAACATCACGTGACGGCTTTCACACCTGGGAATGAACGTCTCATCAATGTTGTCGAACTGTGGATGCAGCTGTGGAGAACCTGGGGATAACCGCCCGAACCCTGGGGACAACCGGTGGACAACCCGGATGGCCCCCTGACGGTCCGCCAACTGTCCACAGGCTGTGGATAAGTGTTGTGCACAAGTCCACAGGCACCTGACCTGCGCCGAAGAGCGTAGCGCCGACACCCCTGTGGAGGAATTCTGGATAACTTGGCCCAGCTCCGGGGTGTGGACGGGAGAAATCCACCCGACCTGTGGATGAACTCGTTCGGCGGCCGTCACGTTCGAATTGCTGGTCAGTTGTTCGGCCGGGCGCGGGAGTCGGGCGCGGGAGTCGGAGGCCGGCCGACCGGTGCATTCCTGCCCGCATCGGCCCCGCTCACACCCGCTCCGTGCCGGTGCCTCGCCCGCCCGCGGTGGACGGAGCCGGGGCCCCACCGCCCGCGTGGCCGCCCCGTTGCCACCTGGCGGCCGCCCGACGACCCGCCTGACGGCCCCCTGGCCGGGCGTACGGCGAAGGGGAGCCGGGCGCGTGCCCGGCTCCCCTTCAGCGGTCCCCAACGGCCCACGGCGGGCCGGGTGTTCAGCTCTTGATGCGGTTGGTCAGCTCGGTGACCTGGTTGTAGATCGAGCGCCGCTCGGCCATCAGCGAGCGGATCTTGCGGTCGGCGTGCATCACGGTGGTGTGGTCCCGGCCGCCGAACTGCGCGCCGATCTTGGGCAGCGAGAGGTCGGTGAGCTCCCGGCAGAGGTACATGGCGATCTGGCGGGCCGTCACCAGCACCCGGCTGCGCGAGGAGCCGCAGAGGTCGTCCACCCCGAGCCCGAAGTACGCCGCGGTCTGCTGCATGATCACCTGCGCGGTGATCTCCGGCCCCGCGTCCTCGTCGCCGCCGGGGATCAGGTCCTTCAGGACGATCCCGGCCAGCTCCAGGTCGACCGGCGCCCGGTTCAGGTTGGCGAACGCGGTGACCCTGATCAGCGCGCCCTCCAGCTCCCGGATGTTGCGGGTGATCCGGGAGGCGATGAACTCCAGCACGTCGGCGGGCGCGTTGAGTTGCTCCTGGATCGCCTTCTTGCGCAGGATCGCGATCCGGGTCTCCAGCTCGGGCGGGGTGACGTCGGTGATCAGGCCCCACTCGAAGCGGTTGCGCAGCCGGTCCTCCAGGGTGATCAGCTGCTTGGGCGGCCGGTCCGAGGAGAGCACGATCTGCTTGTTCGCGTTGTGCAGGGTGTTGAAGGTGTGGAAGAACTCCTCCTGGGTCGACTCCTTGCTCGCCAGGAACTGCACGTCGTCGACCAGCAGGATGTCGATGTCCCGGTAGCGCTTGCGGAAGGCGTCCGCCTTGCCGTCCCGGATGGAGTTGATGAACTCGTTGGTGAACTCCTCCGAGCTCACGTACCGCACCCGGGTGCCCGGGAAGAGGCTGCGCGAGTAGTGGCCGATCGCGTGCAGCAGGTGCGTCTTGCCGAGGCCGGACTCGCCGTAGATGAAGAGCGGGTTGTACGCCTTGGCGGGCGCTTCGGCGACCGCCACCGCGGCCGCGTGCGCGAACCGGTTGCTCGCCCCGATCACGAAGGTGTCGAACAGGTACTTCGGGTTCAGCCGGGCGTTCGGCTCGTCCTTGCGGGAGCCGCCGGCCGGGGGTGCGCCGGGCGGCGCCGGGACGCCGGGTGCCGGGGTGCGGTCGGCGAGGCCCCCGCCCGGACGCCGGTCCGCGGCGCCGCCCGGCCCTGCGGTACGCCGGGCCGGACCGCCCGGGCGCTGCCGGCCGGGGGCGGGGGAGTGCTCCAGCACGCCGCCGAACAGGTCGCCCTGGGCCGGGGTCGCGGGCGGCAGGCTCTTCGGCCGCTCGGAGGCGGGGGCGGGCTGCGGCGCGGACTCCCAGCCGTCCTCCGAGCCGCCCTGGGAGCGCCAGGCCGGGCGCTCCTCGCCGTACCCGGCGGGGCGCTGCTGGTAGCCGGAGGGCTGGTCGTACCGGTCGGCCGGGTAGCCCTGGCCGAACGACTGCTGCTGCGAGTAGCCGCGGGGGTAGTCCTCGGCGGGGTACTCCTGCGGCGCGGGGTAGCTCTCCGGGCGCGGCCAGGCACCCGGGGCGTCCTGGTGCTCCTGGTGGCCCGCGTGGTCCTGGTGGCCGGGCCGGTCCTGGCGGGAGTCGAAGTCCTGGTCCTGCCGGTGGGCGGGCCGGCGGTGCTCGGGGCGGTGCGGTTCGGGCTGCCGGTGGTCGGGCTGCCGGTGCTCGGGGTGGTGCGGCCAGTCCTCCGCGGGCGGGCGGCCGTGCGGGTCGGAGCCGGGGCCGGAGAGCGGCTCGCCGTGCGGCCCCGGGTCGTGGACCTGGCTGCCGCCCGGGGCGACCGCGTTGGCGTCCACCATCACGGCGATCCGCACCGGGCGCCCGAACTGCTGCGACAGCGCCTCGCTCAGCTGCGGCAGCAGCCGGCCCTCGAGCACCTGCTTGGCGCGCTCGTTCGGTGCGGCCAGCAGCGCGGTGTCGTGCATCATCCACATCGGCTGGGTGCGGCGCAGCCACATCTTGTCGCTGTCCCCGACACTTGCGTCGTTGACCAGCCGCTCGACGACCGACGCCCAGACCGGGACGAGATCGCTGTTGACATCAGCCACTGGTGCACGCCTTCTCGTTCCCCGCGCGGGGGGTGTCAAGGGACTTCGGGGGTGGTGGTCCGCCCCGAAGAACAAACCAGACAAGTCCTGCAACGGTAGTCAGCGGACAGAGCTGATTCAAGTTGTTGTCCACAGGCTGTGGGTATCGTGGATCTGCGGCCCGGGTGCAGGCCCGGGACCACCTGGTTTGACCCTCCGGCCCTGGTCCGCGTACCGTAACCAGGTCGAGTTGTCGATGGCCGCTGCCGCATGTCCGCGGGTCCGCCCGCTTCCATGACGCGCGCAGCACGGGCGCCGTGGATTGCCTCCTCACCCAGCAGATCTGGGTGTGCGGGGCCGGATTTCCCATTGATGGGGGAGATCACGCGGACGCACGGTGACGGCCAAGCGATACCCGGTCACCCTACGATTCACCTCAGGAGCCCCCGAGTGAGCAAGCGCACCTTCCAGCCGAACAACCGCCGTCGTGCCAAGACCCACGGCTTCCGGCTGCGCATGCGGACCCGTGCCGGCCGCGCCATCCTGGCCGCGCGCCGCGGCAAGGGCCGTTCCGCCCTGTCCGCCTGATTCGCGTCAAGGGTCTGCAGTGCTGCCCTCCGAGCATCGGCTGCGGCGGCGCCAGGACTTCTCGATCGCGGTGAAACGCGGTCGTCGGGCCGGTCGGCCCCTGTTGGTGGTTCATCTCGGTAGAGATGGCGTTCCGACGGGGCCGGCAGGCCCGAAGAGCGATTCCAGCCCGCACGTCGCCGAGGGGCTCCCTCCGGCGCGTGCGGGTTTCGTCGTGAGCAAGGCCGTCGGCCCGGCCGTGGTGCGCAATCTGGTCAAGCGCCGGTTGCGCCATCTGGTGGGGGCGCGTCTGTCCCGGCTGCCCACAGGTAGCCTGGTGGTGGTACGCGCGTTGCCGGCCGCGGCGACGGCTTCGTACCTCGAACTTGAGCACGACCTGGACGCGGCGCTGCGGCGCCTGCTCAGGTCGGAGCCGAGCGGCGGCGCGCCGACAGGACCAGGGCGATGAAGTACCTGCTGATGGGGCTGATCAGGCTCTACCAGTGGACGATCAGTCCACTGCTGGGGCCGGTCTGCCGTTACTACCCCTCGTGTTCGCACTACGGGTACGAGGCGGTGCAGGTGCACGGGGCGGTCAAGGGCAGTGGCCTGACCGCCTGGCGCATCCTGCGCTGCAATCCCTGGTCCCCCGGGGGGGTCGATCACGTACCGCCGCGCAAGCACCCGGTGTGGCACCGCCGGCTGCGCAATCTGCTGAGCCCCACGAGCGGGACCGCCGAGCCGGAGCCGGTGGCGAAGCCCGATGCCCAAGGAGTCTGACCGGTGACCTTCGGTTTTCTGAGTCCCCTCTACACAGCGGTGTCCTGGATCATCGTCCAGTTCCACTCGCTGTACAGCCACGTCTTCGATCCCAACGGTGGTTGGGCGTGGGGCCTGTCGATCGTCTCCATGGTCGTCGTCATCCGGATCTGCCTGATCCCGCTGTTCGTGAAGCAGATCAAGGCGACCCGGGCCATGCAGGCGATCCAGCCGAAGATGAAGGCCATCCAGGAGCGGTACAAGAACGACCGGCAGCGCCAGTCGGAAGAAATGATGAAGCTCTACAAGGAGGCGGGTACCAACCCCTTCTCGAGCTGCCTTCCGATCCTGGTCCAGGCTCCGTTCTTCACCGCCCTCTACGGCGTGCTGGCCTCGGTGGCCAAGGACAAGCCGATCGGCGTCTTCGACCAGCCCCTGCTCGACAGCGCCCAGCAGGCGCACATCTTCGGCGCTCCGCTGTCGGCGACCTTCCTGGGGTCCACCGAGGTCAGCGTCAAGATCGTCGTCGCGGTGATGATCGTCCTGATGTCGCTGTCGCAGTTCATCACCCAGCGCCAGCTGATGACCAAGAACATGGACCTCACGGTCAAGACGCCGTTCATGCAGCAGCAGAAGATGCTGATGTACGTCTTCCCGGTGATGTTCGCCGTCATGGGCATCAACTTCCCGGTCGGTGTCCTGATCTACTGGCTGACCACCAACGTCTGGTCGATGGGCCAGCAGCTGATCGTGATCCGGAACAACCCGACACCGGGCAGCAAGGCCTTCGCGGAGCGCCAGGCGCGGCTGAAGAAGGCGGGCCGGCTGAACCCGGACGGGTCGGTCAAGAAGGTCGGCGTGCTCGCGATGATCTCCGGCGGCGGCAAGGCGTCCGCTCCGGCGGCCACCGCGACCGGTGCCGCAGCCGTGGTCGAGGACAGCGTGCACGTCCGCCGGCAGCAGCCGCGCAAGCAGACCAAGGCCCAGCGCCAGGCCGGCGCGGCGCACACCACCGCCAGCCTGACCAAGTCCGCCGAGCCGGAGGAGTCGGCCCCGGTCGATGCCGCCCCGGTCGAGGAGACCTCGGCGCCGGCGGCCCGGAAGGCGGCGGCGAAGACCGCGGCGGCCAAGCCCGCCCCGCGCCAGCAGCCCAAGCGCGGCGGGCAGGGCGGCCAGGGCGGCCAGCGGCCGAAGAAGAAGTCCTGACCGGTCCCAGACCGTCGACACCGGCCCCAGATCTTCGTTCTCGGCCCCACCTGAGGGCCCATTCCTGAAGGAGTCCAGCAGTGACGGAAGGCACCATCTCCGCCGTCGGCACCGAGTCCGAGGCCGAGGCCGGCTCGGGCACCGAGGGCACCCTCGCCCGCCTGGAGCAGGAGGGTGACATCGCGGCCGACTACCTGGAGGGTCTGCTCGACATCGCCGACCTCGACGGGGACATCGACATGGACGTGGAGGGCGACCGCGCCCTGGTCTCCATCGTCGGTGAGGGCGCCGACCGGTCGCTGCAGCGCCTGGTCGGGCACGACGGCGAGGTGCTGGAAGCGCTGCAGGAGCTGACCCGGCTGGCGGTGCACCGGGAGACCGGTGAGCGCAGCCGGCTGATGCTGGACATCGCGGGCTTCCGGGCGCGCAAGCGGTCCGAGCTGGCCGCACTGGGCGCCGAGGCGGCGGAGCGGGTGCAGAGCTCGGGCGAGCAGGTCAAGCTCCGGCCGATGACCCCGTTCGAGCGCAAGGTGGTGCACGACGCGGTGGCGGCCGCCGGGCTGCGCAGCGAGTCGGAGGGCGAGGAGCCCGAGCGTTGCGTGGTCGTGCTGCCGCGCTGACGCCGGTGGCGGTCCGTCGATCGACCCCGTCCGCTTCGCGCGGGCGGGGTCGTTCCCGTTGTGGCCCGGTCCGGATCCGTCCGGCGGTCGGGTGGGGGCGGGATGTTTCACGTGAAACAGTGCTTGTACGGGTGGGTGGATTCCGGTGAGCGGAGAGGTCGAAATGGACAGGGACGGCGTGGCCGCCAAGGACGATGCGGCGGAGGCCGGTGCGGTGGCGGACCTCGCCCCGGCTCCGGCGGTGGCGGCGGAGATCTTCGGTGACCGCTTTCCGGTCGCCGAGCGGTACACCGAGCTGCTGGCCACGGCCGGGGTCCAGCGCGGGCTGATCGGGCCGCGCGAGGTGCCCCGGCTGTGGGACCGGCACGTGCTGAACTGCGCGGTGCTGGCCGAGCTGCTGCCCGCCGGCGCGACGCTGTGCGACGTCGGTTCGGGGGCCGGGCTGCCGGGGATCCCGGTGGCGATGGCGCGTCCGGACGTCTCGGTGACGCTGCTGGAGCCACTGCTGCGGCGTACCACCTTCCTGGAGGAGGTGGTACGGCTGCTGGGGTTGGAGAACGTGACGGTGGTGCGCGGCCGGGCCGAGGAGATGGTCGGGAAGCTGGCGGTGGACGTGGTGACCGCCCGGGCGGTGGCGCCGCTGGACCGGCTGGCCGGCTGGGGGATGCCGCTGCTGCGGCCGTACGGGCAGATGCTGGCGCTGAAGGGGGACACGGCGGAGCAGGAGCTGGAGGAGTCCCGCTCGGCGCTGACCAAGCTGGGGGCGGTCGGCTGGTCGGTGCTGGCGGTCGGTGAGGGCACGTTGGAGACCTCGACCCGGGTGGTCCGGGTGGAGGCGGGGGAGAGCCCCGGCGGGGTGAAGGCGGCGACCCGGCGGGCGAAGGCGGCCCGGGCCGGGCGCGGCGGCAGGCCCGCCGAGGGTGGCCGGGGCGGGGCGCGGCGCCGGCGCTGAGCCTGGTCAGGGCGGTGGAGGGCACTCGGGCGGTGCGGGTCTCGCCCGGGTGCCGGAGTGTCGGTCCGTCAGATTTCCGACAATACGGGCATCGTGTTTCACGTGAAACGTCGCTCCCTGCTTTCCGGAATCCTCGGCCGCAGCCGGGCGGTGACTGTTGCCGCTCCGGATTCACGTGAAACACTGACCCCCATGCAGGACTCGGAGACCATCGACCTCATCGATGACACCCCCATCGCGCGGGCTGCCCAGGCCGCCGTCCAGGCCGTCGGCCGGACCGGCGAAGGTCTGCCCAGGCCCGCCGCCACCCGGGTGATGGTGGTGGCCAACCAGAAGGGCGGGGTGGGCAAGACCACCACCACCGTCAACCTGGCCGCCTCGCTGGCCCTGCACGGGCTGCGGGTGCTGGTGATCGACCTCGATCCGCAGGGCAACGCCTCCACCGCGCTCGGGATCGACCACCACGCCGAGGTGCCGTCCATCTACGACGTGCTGGTCGAGGGCAAGCCGCTGGCCGACGTGGTGCAGCCGGTCGTGGACGTGGAGGGGCTGTTCTGCTGCCCGGCCACCATCGACCTGGCCGGAGCCGAGATCGAGCTGGTCTCGCTGGTCGCCCGGGAGAGCCGGCTGCAGCGCGCGATCGCCGCGTACGAGCAGCCGCTGGACTACATCCTGATCGACTGCCCGCCCTCGCTCGGCCTGCTCACGGTCAACGCACTGGTGGCCGGGCAGGAGGTGCTGATCCCGATCCAGTGCGAGTACTACGCGCTGGAGGGCCTGGGCCAGCTGCTGCGCAACGTGGAGCTGGTGCGGGCGCACCTCAACCCGGTGCTGCACGTGTCGACCATCCTGCTCACCATGTACGACGCCCGCACCCGGCTGGCCTCGCAGGTGGCCGAGGAGGTCCGGACGCACTTCGAGGCGGAGGTGCTGAGCACCGCCATCCCGCGCTCGGTGCGCATCTCGGAGGCCCCGAGCTACGGGCAGACGGTGCTGACCTACGATCCTGGTTCCACCGGTGCGCTGTCGTACCTGGAGGCCGCGCGGGAGCTGGCGATGCGCGGGGCGCCGGGTGCGGCGCAGGGTGGGCAGGCCCCCTTCCACGGGGTGGGCCAGCAGCGGAACGGGGCCGGCGAGCAGCCGGCACCGGTGGCACAGCAGAGCACGATGGAGGACAACCGGTGAGCACGCGCAGGGGCCTGGGTCGAGGGCTGGGGGCGCTGATCCCGGCCGCCTCGCCGGCCGTGGTGCCGGCGGGCGGAACGGCCGCGGCGCCGGAGACGGTCACGGTGGCACCGGCCCGGTCCGCCGGAGCGCCCGCGCCGGCCGCGACCGGCGGCCGGGGCACGGTGGCCGCCAAGGCGGCGGCGGAGAGCCTGCGGGAGCTGGCGGCGGATCCGCATCCGCGCAGCGTCCTGGAGGCGGAGCTCTCGCCGGTGGAGGGCGCCCGGTTCGCCGAGCTGCCGCTGGACGCGATCCGGGCCAACCCGCGCCAGCCCCGGGACAACTTCGACGAGGCCAAGCTCGCCGAGCTGGTCGTCTCGATCAAGGAAGTGGGCCTGCTCCAGCCGGTGGTGGTCCGCCAGGTCGGTGCGGACAGCTACGAGCTGATCATGGGCGAGCGGCGCTGGCGGGCCTCGCAGGAGGCCGGCCTGGAGCTGATCCCGGCGATCGTTCGGGCCACCGACGACGACCGGTTGCTGCTGGACGCGCTGCTGGAGAACCTGCACCGGGCGGAGCTGAACCCGCTGGAGGAGGCGGCCGCCTACGACCAGCTGCTGGGTGACTTCTCCTGCACGCACGACGAGCTGGCGGACCGGATCGGGCGTTCGCGCTCGCACGTCTCCAACACGCTGCGGCTGCTGAAGCTGCCGCCGAGCGTGCAGCTGCGGCTGGCGAGCGGGGTCCTGTCGGCCGGCCACGGGCGCGCGCTGCTGGGGCTGTCCGAGGTCGAGCAGCAGGAGAAGCTGGCCACCCGGATCAACCAGGAGGGCCTCTCGGTGCGGACCACCGAGGAGATCGTCCAGCTGATGAACCACCCGGACGAGCCCGCCGGCTCGTCCCGGGCGGCCGCCCCCAAGGCGGGGAAGCTGTTCTCGCCGGCCTTCAACGAGCTGGCGGGGCGGCTCTCGGACCGGTTCGACACCCGGGTCAAGGTCGAGGTGTCGCAGCGCAACGGGAAGCTCGGCAAGGGCAAGGTGGTGCTGGAGTTCGCCTCGGTGGAGGACCTCAACCGGATCCTGGACAGTCTGGCGCCGGGCGAGGACGGGCTGCGGCTGTCGCAGGGCTGAGCCGGGAGTGATCCGCGGGTCGTGGGTGCATGTTTCACGTGAAACGTGCACCCACTTCGTTTGGGTAGGAGTGCGGGGGAGGGGTTCGGTGCGGGCCGCCGCCGGGTCTGCCGGCCGTACGGTCCCGGGCCGAGGAGGAGGTGTGGGGGAGTGGGACGCAGGATCGCCGCGCTGACGCTGGACAACCTCCCGGACCTGCCGGCGGGCTGCCGGTCCTGCGTGTTCTGGGAGCTGGACCCGGTGACCGCGCGGGCCGCGGTGGAGGACGGCAAGGCCGAGCAGGAGAAGGAGGGCTGGATCTCCGCGGTGCTGCTGGAGTGGGGGTCCTGCGGCCGGGTGGCCTACGTCGACGAGGTGCCGGCCGGCTTCGTGCTGTACGCCCCGCCGGCGTACGTGCCGCGCTCGCAGTCCTTCCCGACCAGCCCGGTGGCGCCGGACGCCGTGCAGCTGATGGTGAGCCGGGTGCTGCCCGGCTTCCAGGGGCAGGGGCTGGGGCGGGTGCTGGTCCAGACGGTGGCCAAGGATCTGATCGGGCGGGGCTTCCGGGCGATCGAGGCGTTCGGGGCGCTGGGCCGGGAGGTGCCGAGCTGCGTGCTGCCGGCGGAGCACCTGCTGGCGGTCGGCTTCAAGACGGTCCGGCCGCACCACCGGTACCCGCGGCTGCGGCTGGAGGCGCGCACCACGCTGTCCTGGAAGGGCGATGTGGAGGGAGCCCTGGAGCGGCTGCTCGGCGGCCGCAAGGAGCCGGCGCTGCGGCCGTTCTGAGGCCGCCTCCGGGAAGGCCGTCCCGAGCTGTCCGCGCGAACGCCGGAGGCGGGCCCCCGATCTTTCGGGGGCCCGCCTCCGGGGCCTCGCTCCAGCGACCCGGGCGGTGCCGGGCGGCTGGGTCAGCGCGGCAGGTAGTCCGCGAGCTCGCGCAGCAGCGCGGCCTTCGGGCGGGCGCCGGTGATGGTCTTCACCAGCTCGCCGTTCTGGTAGATGTTCAGGGTCGGGATGGAGATCACGTTGTAGCGGGCCGCGGTCTCCTGATTGGCGTCGACGTCGAGCTTGGCGATGGTGAGCGACTCGCCGTGCTCGTCCGCGATCTCCTCCAGGATCGGGGCGACCTGGCGGCACGGGCCGCACCAGGTGGCCCAGAAGTCGACCAGGACGGGCTTGTCGCTCTTGAGGACGTCGGCGTCGAAGGTCGCGTCGGTCACGGTGATGGTGGCGCCGGCCACGGGAACTCCTAAGGGTCACGTACGGGTGGTGCCCGACCGTGTGTGGGACGGCCCGGCACCTTCGAGAGGGACAACAACGGCGGGGGCCGTTCTGTTTCTCGGGTGAGGGGGCTTGGTGCTGCGGTGCTGCCGGGCCATGGTGTCACGGCCCGCGGCGGCCGGTGGAGCGGGCTGCTCCACCCGGGGCGGGCGGAGCAGCCTGAGCGTTCGGATCAGACCGCGACGGCGGCGGCCTGGGCCTCCAGGTCGGCGAGCGACGCGAGGTAGCGCTCGGCGTCCAGGGCGGCGGCGCAGCCGGTGCCGGCGGCGGTGATGGCCTGGCGGTAGGTGTGGTCGACCACGTCACCGGCGGCGAACACGCCGGGGATGTTGGTCCGGGTGGAGGGGGCCTCGACCTTGAGGTAGCCCTCGGCGTCCAGGTCGAGCTGGCCGGTGAAGAGGTCGGTGCGCGGGTCGTGGCCGATCGCGATGAACAGGCCGGTGACGGGCAGCTCGCGGGTCTCGCCGGTGGTGGTGTCGCGCAGGGTCAGGCCGGAGAGCTTCGGGTCGCCGTGGATCTCCTCGACGGCGCTGTCCCAGGCGAAGCTGATCTTCGGGTCGGCGAAGGCCCGCTCCTGCATCGCCTTCGAGGCACGCAGGCTGTCGCGGCGGTGGACCACGGTGACGCTGCGGGCGAACCGGGAGAGGAAGGTCGCCTCCTCCAGGGCGGTGTCCCCGCCGCCGACCACGGCGATGTCCTGGTCGCGGAAGAAGAAGCCGTCACAGGTGGCGCACCAGGAGACGCCGCGCCCGGAGAGCGCGTCCTCGCGGGGCAGGCCGAGCTTGCGGTGCTGGGAGCCGGTGGCGACGATGACGGCGCGGGCGCGGTGCACGGTGCCCTCGGAGTCGGTGACGGTCTTGATGTCACCGGTGAGGTCGACCGCGACGATGTCGTCGGGGACCAGCTCGGCGCCGAACCGTTCGGCCTGGGCCCGCATGCCGTCCATCAGCTCGGGGCCCATGATGCCGTCCCGGAAGCCGGGGAAGTTCTCCACCTCGGTGGTGTTCATCAGGGCACCGCCGGCCGTCACAGCACCCTCGAAGACGAGGGGGTTGAGAGAGGCACGGGCGGTGTAGAGCGCAGCGGTGTACCCGGAGGGACCGGAACCGATGATGATCACATTACGGACGTCGCTCACTGCATCTCCTGGTTCGCATCGCGACCCGCGCATCTGCGGGGAGGGCGGTCCTGCTCCGCCGCCCGGGACAACGACTGACCAGTCTCCCGCATTCCCAGGCCCTGTTGTACCCGGTGCCCGCACTCCGGGCGTGCCCGGCTCCGGGGGCCGAGCTTCCGGAGGCCGGGAGCGGTGTTCTCCTTGGCTGGTCAGGGCGCCGGGACGGTGCGGTGCAGCAGGACGGTGGCGCCGGGGCAGTCCGGGGTGACCAGGTAGACATCCATCAGGTCGGTGCGGCCGGGCGCCGGGTAGACCAGGGCGGTGACCGGGTCGGTGCCGTACCGGCCGGGGGCGGCGGCCAGCGGCGGCTGCCCGGGGTGGCCGGCGGCCTCGCCGACGCAGGCGGGTGGCGTGGCCGGGGGTTGCGGGGTGCCGGCGGTGCCCGGTCCGCCGTCGCCGGGCTGGAGCTGGGCCGAGGGGTGGCCCTCCGCGGATGCGGGGGAGCCGGTCTGCCGGGTGAGCAGTTCGCGGACCTGGTCGGCCAGTTGGTCCTCGCGGTACTCGGTCGAGCCGCTGCCGGCGGCCCGGGGGGAGCGGTCTCCGGGGGCGACGGCGGCACTGCGGCCGGGGGCGGAGCCCGCGGCGGTGCCGGCCCCGCCGGCGTCCTGCCAGGGCTGGGTGAGCAGCCAGGAGCCGAGCGAGAGCACCGCGGCGAGGGCGGCGGTGCCGAGCAGGACCCGGCCGCGGCGGCGGCGCGGCCGCCCGGGGCCGGCGCCCGCGGGCGCGGTGGTGCCGCCGGGTCCGGTGCGGCCGGGCGCAGCCGGCTGTCCGGGCCGGGAGGGCGGCCCGGAGCGGGACGGGGTCGGTACGGGGGAGCCGGTGGCCGCCGCCTCGGCCAGGGCCGCGTCGATCCGGGCGGCGACGTCGGCCGGCATCGGCTCCGGCTCGCCGTCGCCGAGCAGCGCGGAGACCTCCGCCAGCGCCGCGTAGGTGTCGGCGCACTCGGGGCAGCCGGCGAGGTGCCGGCGCAGTTCGTTCGCCCGGGCGGGGTCGAGCAGGTCCTCGGCGAGGTCGGCGAGCAGTTCGATGTCGGGGTGGTCGGCCGGGGCCCGATCGGGGTGCGGGGAAGGGGTGTGCGGCGTCATCGCTTGCTCACGTCTCCTTCCAGGGGGGTGGCCGGGTGTGCCGGGCCCGGTGGTGGGACGGCGGAGCGGGCCGATGGGTTCCCGGTCGCCGTTTCACGTGAAACATCGCCGGGCCGGCGGGCGGCGCGGGCCGCCGCGGGATCGGGCCCGGGCGGGTCGGCGGCCTCCGGGGCGGGGGCCGCGCGCAGGTGGCGCACCAGCGGGAGCAGTTTGGCCCGACCCCGGGCGCACCGGCTCTTCACCGTGCCCACCGGCACGTCCAGCACCTGGGCGGCCTCGGCCACCGAGTAGCCCTCCATGTCGACCAGGACCAGGGCGGCCCGCTGGTCGGCGGGCAGGGTGGCGAGTGCCCCGGTCACCTCGCGGCGCAGCTCGGCCCGGACGGCGGCCGCCTCGGCGCCCTCGGTGGCGCCGACGACCCGGTCCAGCCGGTCCTGGTCGCCGTCCAGCGGGGTGGTGCGCCGGGTGGCGGTGCGCCGGGCGCGGTCGAGGCAGGCGTTGACGACGATCCGGTGCAGCCAGGTCGTGACGGCCGAGCGGCCCTGGAAGGTGTGGGCGGCCCGGAAGGCGGACACCAGGGCGTCCTGGAGGGCGTCGGCGGCCTCCTCGCGGTCGCCGAGGGTGCGCACGGCGACGGCCCACAGCCGGTCGCGGTGGCGGCGCACCAGGACGCCGAAGGCCGCCGGGTCGCCGGCGGCGTGCCGGGCGAGCAGCTCGGCGTCGGTGGGTTCCTCCGCTGCCATCTTCGCCCCCTCTCCGGTACCGCTCAGCCGTTCACCTTGATCTCGGCGACCTTGCCGCGGAACTGGTCCCCATCGTTGGGGATGCCGGTGAGCCAGATCAAGAGGTAGCGGGTGGTGATCGGCTTCGGGGGCGTGAGCTTGACCTGGCTGCCGGAGCCGCTCGCCACGGCGTTGCCGAAGGCCCGGTAGCCGGCGTCGTCCGCGCCGGGCGCGGTGGTCAGCCCGCCCGGGGCGGCCTTCAGCTCGACCTTGTGGTCGCCGACGAAGGTGAGGTCGACCGAGGAGACCTGCTGGGCGCTGCCGAGGTCGACCAGGATGCCGGTGCCCTTGCGGTAGCCGTCCTCGGAGAACTGGTCGTTGTAGCCCTGGGTGGTCCAGAAGGTGCTGGGGTTGTCGTCGCGGGCGTTCGGCAGCTGCGAGCTGTGCTCGTCCTTCTCCTGGCCGAAGGCGTTGAAGGGGCTGAGCCCGGCGATGGTCACCTTGGTGGCGGCCGGGGCGGAGGAGGTGCCGGAGGGGCTCTGGTCGGCCGGGGCGGGCTGGCCGGCGCTGTGCGTGGTCGGCTTGTGGAGGTGCTCGACCAGCTGCCAGGAGCCGAGGCCGATGGCGGCCAGCGCGAGCAGCGAGGCGGTCCACCGGGCGGCGGTGCGCAGCCCGCGGCGGCGCGGCGCGGGGGCGCCGGGCCGGGGAAGGTCGCGGGGCGGGTCGGCGACGGGGTGGTGCGGGCGCGGGGCGCCGCCGCCGGCCGGGCGGCCGGCCGGGTAGCGCGGCGGGGTGAAGACCGGCGGCGCGGGCGGCTCGGGCTGGCGGATCTTGGGCAGCAGGGCGAGCGCCTTGGCCAGCTGCTCGGGGGTGGTCAGCGGTTCCTGGTGGTGCGGCAGGTGCTCGCCCAGCGCCCGGGCGGCGAGCTCCGAGAGGCCCTTGTGGACGCCGGCCTTGACCTGGTCGGGCGGCACGCAGCCGAGGCTCTTGGGCATGCCCTGTAGGTCGTAGCGGTCCTCGGGGTAGGGCCAGCGGTGGGTCAGCGCCGCGTACAGGAGGGCGCCGATCGCCTTGGTGTCGCACAGCGCGGCGTCGTCGGTGGACAGGCCGCGGATGGCGGCGTCCACGGCGATGCCGTTGATCCGGTACTGGCCGGTCTCGGTGCGCAGCACGCAGGTCGGGGTGAGCCGCAGGTGGGCCTGGCCGCGGCGGTGCGCGGCGGCGATCGCGTCGGTGACCTGGCGGACCATCTGGTAGGCCTCGTACGGCTCCATGGGGCCGCCGGCGAGCAGCCGGGCGAGGTCGGAGGCGTCCGGGAGCCACTCCCGGATGACGTAGACCAGGTCGCCCTCCTGCACCGCGTCCAGGACCTGCACGAAGCGCGGGTCGCCGAGCAGCGCGGCGGAGCGGGCGGCGGTCAGCACGGCCTTGGCACGCTGGTGCCCGGCGGCCAGCAGGTGGACGCCGACGGCGCGGCGGAGCGTCTCGTCGACCGCGCGCCAGCTGCTGAAGACCTCGGTGTGGGTGGTGCACTCCTCCAACCGGTACCGGTCGGCGATCTTGTCGCCGCTGCGCAGCAGCGGGGCGACGAGGGTGGTGGGGAGGGTGCCGGTGTCGGCGTCCAGGGTCTCGGTGCTGGTCGTGCGCGCGCTGGTGGGGCGGCGGGGGGCAGCAGCCCGGGCGGCCTTGGCCAGCCGGGCGGCGCCGTCGGCCAGCTCGGCGGCGATCTCGGCGGTCGACAGCGGGGCGGTGCTCTCGCCGGGCTGTTCCGGGTCCTCGGGCTCCGGCGCCGCTGCCCGGTCGCCTTCGTCGGCGCTCTCGTCGTCGGCGCCCTTGGCGGGGCTCTCGGCGGTGCCCTCGGTGGGGCTCTCGGCGGTGGCGGAGGTGGCGCCGTCGGCAGGTTCCCCGGCGGGCTTCGCGGACACTTCCTCGGGCGCTTCCGCGGCCTCGACGGGGCCTTCCGGGGCGGGGCCGTCCTCGGCGGAGGACGAGACGGGGGCCGCGGGCCGGGTCGCGTCGTCGGCCGCGTCGCCGGTCGCGCTGCCGGTCGCGGCGGCCCGCGGCCCGGGCTTGGCGGCGCCGGACTTGGGGGCGCCGGCGGCCTTGCCGGTGCGGGTGTTCCGTGCGGCCTTCTTGCCGGCACTGCCGGCCTTGCCGGCCGCGGGCTTGGCAGGAGCTGCGGGCTCGTGCGTCGGGCGGTCGGCCGAGCGTGCCGGCGTTTCTGCGGGGAGCTCCCCGAGTGCCGTGGCGAGCGCAGCCGCGTCCGTCACGGACGTGTCGACAACCGCCTTGGTGCCATCAGCCACCGTGGTCCTGCCTCCCCTTGTATCGCCCCGGTACCGAGAAGTCGGGCTCCTGCCCGCCCCTGCTGGGGGTGCGCGGGTGCCAGGGTCAATTGTGCCCACTCCCGGCCCCCTGGTACGACCGCTGGGGAGGCCGACTGGTTGCGTATTCGTGCACAGCGAGGGGGGATTCAGCTGGGACGGGGCCGGATTCGGTGAAGATCACCGAATCCGGCCCCGGGTAGGCCACCTGAGGGAGCAGGAGATCGAGGGTGCTCCGGTTGACGGAAGGTCAACGCCCCAGTCGGCGGCGGACCATTCCGACCATCGCGTTGAGCTCCTCGATCCGCATCCGCCGGGCCAGCAGGAGGAACGCGCCGAGCTGCAGCGAGCCCGCGACCAGCAGGGTCAGCACGCTGCCGAGCCAGCCGTCGACCACCGTGCCGAGCAGCAGCTCGACGGCCAGACCGACCGCGGCGGCGGGCAGCGAGGCGATGCCGAGCCGGACGTAGGTCTTGCCGATCCGCGCGGTGTCCAGCCCGCCGACCCGCGCCTTCAGCTTGGGCACCGCCACGGCGACGCCCACGGCGTACGAGACGCCGTACCCGAAGGCCATCCCGGTGACCGCCCACCGGTCGGGCAGCACCAGGAAGAAGAAGACCGCCGTCCCGGCCTGGCAGAGCGCGACCCAGACAGTGTTGGAGAACGGGGTCCGGGTGTCCTCGTAGGCGTAGAAGCCGCGCAGCAGCACGTACTGCACGGAGTACGGGATCAGGCCGAGCGCGAAGGCGGAGAGCATGAAGCCGACCGCGGTGGTGCCGTGCGCGACCGCGCCGCCGTTGCCGAGCCCGTAGATGGCGCTGCCGATCACCGGACCGAGCGAGAGGAACAGGAAGGCGGCGGGCACGATCGCCACCGCCGAGGTGCGCAGCCCGTACGAGAGGTCGTCACGGACCGCGCCCTGGTCGTGGTCGGCGGCCGAGCGGGAGAGGCGGGGCAGCACGGCGCTCATCACCGAGACGGTGACCACGGCCATCGGGAGCTGCCAGATCAGCAGGGCGTTGGAGTACGCGGCGAGGCCGACGCCCAGGTAGCCGTGGTCCTCGGCGTTGCTGCCGGCGGCGGTGGCGAGCTGGGTGACGACCAGGTAGCCGGCCTGGTTGGCGAGGACGAAAAGGAACGTCCACTTGGCCAGCCGGGCGGCCTTGCCGAGGCCGTGGCCGCGCCAGTCGAAGCGCGGCCTGAAGCGGAAGCCGGACGCCCGCAGGTACGGGATCATCGCCAGCGCCTGGACGGTGAGGCCCAGCAGGGTGCCGATGCCGAGCAGCCGGATCCCCTCGGGGGAGGCGGTGGCCGGGGTGACCTCGCTGTGCTGGAAGGTGCCGAACACCACGATGTACATCGCGAAGGTGAAGATCACCACGATGTTGTTGAGCACCGGGGTCCACATCATCGCGCCGAACCGGCCGCGGGCGTTGAGGATCTGGCCCATCACCACGTGGACGCCCATGAAGAAGATGGTCGGCAGGCAGTACCGGGCGAGCGCCACGGTGGTGTCGGCGCTGCCCGGATCGCGCATCAGCGAGTGCGAGATCAGCTGCACCAGCACCGGCGCGGCCAGCACCGCGACGAACACCACCCCGGCCAGGCCGGTCATCACCAGGGTGAGCAGGCGGTTGGCGTAGGCGGTGCCGCCGTCGTCGTCGTGCTTCATGCTGCGCACCAGCTGCGGCACGAAGACCGCGTTGAGCGCGCCGCCGCCGATCAGGATGTAGAGCAGCGTGGGCAGCGTGTTGGCCGCGTTGTACGAGTCGCCCATGGTGCCGACGCCGATCGCGGCGGCGATCACCATCGTGCGCAGGAAGCCGGTGCCCCGCGAGACCAGGGTGCCGGCGGCCATCACCGCGCTGGAGCCGAGCAGACCGGCCACCCGGCCGGCCGCGGGCTGCTCCCCGGTGGTCGCGGGCGGCCGCTCGCCGGCCTCCGTCCCGGCGGCGGGGGCCGGCCCGGTCCGGGCCTTCGAACCGGCGACCGGGCCGGCCGCCGCCTCGGTCTCGGCCCGTGCCTCGGCGGCCAGCGCCGCGACGGTCGCCTCGCGCACCGCCGCGTCGGCCTGCAGGAGGGCCTCCTCCTCGGACAGCGGCGGGTCGAACTCGATCGGCGGGACGTACTGCTCGCGGGGCTGCTCGGGCTCCTCGGTGGCCTCGGCGGCGCCGGACGGATCGGGCTCCTCGGGCTGCTCAGGCTCGCCCGGCTCCTCGGGCTCCGCCGGAGACTGTGCCTCGGACGGATCGGGCTCGCCGGGCTGCGGCTTCGGCTGCTCCCGGCCGTCGTCGGCGGGTCCGGGGGCCGGGGCGCCGCCGCCGGAGGCGGGCCCGCCACCCAGCAGGGCGTCCACCCCGACGAACTCGGGACCGTCGGGGCGCCCGCTCTCCCAGGGCGAGCCGCGCCGGGCGGGTGCCCCGACCGGGGCCGGCTCCGGGGTCGGGACGGCGGCCGGACCTGCCCAGCGGGTGGCCGGCGCGGTCAGCTGCGGCTCGGGCACGGCGGAGGGCTCGGCCTCCGCGACATCGGCGGGGCGGACGGTCTGCTGCGGGAGCGCGGCCGCGGCCTCGGCGGCCGCCGCGGCGTACGGATCGGTCCCGGTGCCGCCCTCGTACGCCTCGGCCGCGAACGGGTCACGGGCGAAGGTGTCGGCGACGTACCAGTCGGTTGCGGACTCGGTCGACCCGGTGGGCCCGGCACCACGGCCGTTCGGCCCGCCACTGCCCTGGCTCTCTGCTCGCTCCTCGCGCGGCCCGGTCATGCCACCTCAATTCGCTGCTGGGGGCGGGCACCCGGTGCGGGGCGCCGTCAGTGACCCACCTTCTCATCACCGGTGACCCGATCAGCGTCATCAGCGGCCGACTCCGGCTCCGCGTCGGAACCGCCGTCCCCGCCCGTCCCCGCGGCCTGCGGCACCCCGTCGACGGCGGGCTCCCCGGCGGCGTCCCCGGCGGTCTGCCCGCCGGTCTCCCCGGCACCCTGCGCCCCGGCCTCCCGACCGGTGTCGGCGTCCGGGCCCGCCCCGGGACCGTCCTGCGGCTCCGGCGCCTCCTCGCCGCCGTCGGCGGCCCGCTTCTTGCGCTGGAGGTAGAACCGCACCCCGGCCAGCACTATCAGCACCACGCCGCCGCCGATGACGTACAGCACGCCGTTGGTCACCGAGGTCACCTGGACCATGAAGGTCACCGGGGCGCCGTAGCGCTGCGGGTTGGGACCGGTGGTCCACAGCTGGGCGGTCATCTGCACCGAGCCGTTGACCTGGGCCTCGGCGGCGAACCGGTAGGTGCGGCTGGTGGTGCCGTCCAGCACCACCGGCTTCGGGGTCTGCTCGACGTTGACCCGGTTCAGCTGGGTCGAGGTGAGGCGCAGCTCCAGGTTGCCGACCGCCTGGTTGAGGTCGTTCTTCACGCTGATCAGCAGCGTCGCGTTGTCACCCGGCAGGGTGATCTCGCTCTTCGCCGGTACCCGGACCGCCGAGGTCAGGTTGTCCAGGTAGTGCTGGACCCCCTCCCGGTAGGCGGTGCCCGGCTTGGCCTGCTCCCGCCACTCGGTCGACATCGAGCGGACCATCGCCGCGCTGAACGGGCTGCGCACCCGCTGCGGCTGGGTCAGGATCAGCATCAGCTGGTCCAGGCCGTTCTGCACCGCCATCGTGCGGCCGAGCGCGCTGGACGACAGCTCGGAGGCGGCCACCTCCTGCGGATAGCCCTCCGCGACGGTCGTACCGGCCTCCGGGTCGGCCTTGGCGGCAGCCACCGTGTGCAGCGTCGCCGGGCTGATCCAGTCGCCCTGCTGGGCCTTCTGCACCGCCTCGGCCAGCGCGCCCGCCGTCGCCGCGTCCAGGTTGCGCGGCGGCAGCACCAGCAGCCCGCGCGGCAGCTCCGGCATCTGCTGGTTGATGAGCAGGGTCTCCACCAGGAACCGCTGCACGGCGGCGGTCCTCGCCTCCGGGGTGCCCAGCGGCTGCTCGAACAGCGACGACAGCGTGTGGTCGGCGACCACGGCGGTCTGCCCGTCCCCGATCGGCCGGGCCGCGCCCGGGGTGTACGCGAGCGAGTCGGACTCCGGCATCGACGCGCCGTCGACCAGCACCAGCTGGCCGCCCACCGTCCGCGCGGTGGCGGCCGTCCGCCGGTCGAGGCGGCCCTGGTAGGGCCAGGCCACGTCCGACTTCACGTCCACCGACAGCCGGCCCTCGGCGGTCAGCCGGCCCGCGGTGGCCGCCTTGCGCAGCGCGTTCTCCATGCCCGGCAGGTCGGCGCCGTTGTGCGCGATCGAGGCCAGGTCCGGGTCGGCGTACGGCAGCGAGACCACCTCGTGCCCCGCCGTGGACACCGCCGTGCGCAGCTGGGCCAGCCAGGCCAGCGCCGCGTCCCGGCCGCCACCCGCCACGGTGTTGTCGTCCCGGGCGGACTCGCCACCGGTGTCCGGCTTCTGCACCCGGTACGGCCGGGTCATCGCGTACACGGTGTCCAGCAGGTCGGGGTCGATCATCCAGGTCAGGTTCTGCAGCTTGGCGCCGGTCGACACCAGCTCGTACAGCCGCCCGCCCGGGGCCAGCTCGGTGGCCAGGCTGTCGTCCCGCAGCACCGGGGTCTGGTCGTTGTCGGGCATGGTCTGGGCGACCAGCTCCGGGGCGTGGGTGATCGGCCAGACCACCGCCAGCTGGGTCTTCTTCTGGGTCGGCTCGACGTTGTAGGGGAGGAAGGTGCGGGCGATCCCGAGCACCCGCTCCTTGGCACCGCCGGAGGTGCCCCAGATGTCCACCGCGAGCTCGTAGACACCGCTGCGCCCGAGGTCCAGCTCCGCGGTGCCGACCGGGATGCTGAAGTCGTGCCACTGGCCCGGTTCGAGGTCGCCGACCGGGGCCTCCAGGTTCGGCACGTCCGAGCCGTCGGTGCCGGTCGGGGTCGAGCGCTGGGAGATCAGCGCGACCTCGTTGCGGGTGCCCAGCGGCTTCTTGCCGGAGAGCGGCGCCCGCACCCCGACGTGGGCCGACTTGATCGCGGTGCGGCTCGAGTTGAGGACCTTCCCGGTGATCGTCACGGTGCCGTTCTCACCGGCGATGGCCGGGGACACCGTGCTGATCGTCATCACCGCGGGGTAGTCCGCGGCCTCCGGAGCGGCGGCGGCCGGTACGGCGGCGGAGGCCAGCAGCACCGCGCCGGCCGCCAGCAGACCGCCCAGCCGCCGGACCGCCCGGCGCGCTCGGGCCGTCCGCCGGACCGCGGCCGGGGCCGACCCCACGCTTCGCTCGTCCACGCGCTTCGCCCTCGCCGTCGTCGATACCGATCAGTCAACCGTCAGCCGCCACCCGGACCCGCCCACCGAGGGCGCCGCGGCGGCACCTCGCGGTGCCGGGGCAGCCCTGATCGACCGGTTCGCGGCGGTCCGTCCCGCCTGTCCCCTCCGGCATGGTAACGACGCTGCCCGGGCCGCAGTGTTGCGGGCCGGACGCTGCGCCCGTCCGACACCCCCGGCAGGGCCGGGAACACCGGGCGGGCCCGCCACCCCGGCGGGGCCGGTGCGGATATCGCGGGCGCCCCGGATGCCGGGGCACGTACCCTTGTGAGCCGTGTCCACTGCCAACGCGTCCAGCGCCAATCATTCCAGCTCCGAGACCGTCGCCGCCCTGCCGGGCCTCAGCGAGGCGCAGACCCGCGGTCTGCAGGAGCTGCTGCGGGTCTCCCCGGTCGCCGACGAGATCGCCGGCCGCTTCCAGTCTGCCGGGTTCCGGCTCGCACTGGTCGGGGGCTCGGTACGGGACGCCCTGCTGGGCCGCCTCGGCAACGACCTCGACTTCACCACCGACGCCCGCCCCGAGCAGGTCCTCAAGCTGGTCAAGGGCTGGGCCGACGCGGTCTGGGACGTCGGCATCGCGTTCGGCACCGTGGGCGCCCGCAAGGACACCGCGGACGGCAGCTTCCTGATCGAGATCACCACCTACCGAAGCGAGGCGTACGACCGCACCTCGCGCAAGCCCGAGGTCACCTACGGCGACACCATCGAGCAGGACCTGGTGCGGCGCGACTTCACCGTCAACGCGATGGCCGTCGACCTGCCCGGCCGCGGCTTCGTCGACCCGCACCACGGGCTGGACGACCTGGAGGCCCGGGTGCTGCGCACCCCCGCCACCCCCGAGGAGTCCTTCTCCGACGACCCGCTGCGGATGATGCGGGCCGCCCGCTTCGCCGCCCAGCTGGACTTCGACCCCGCCCCCGAGGTGGTCGCCGCGATGACCGCGATGGCCGACCGGATCGCCATCGTCTCCGCCGAGCGGGTCCAGGCCGAGCTGAACAAGCTGCTGCTCGGCGCCCACCCGGTCAAGGGCCTGCGGCTGCTGGTCGACACCGGCCTCGCCGACCACGTGCTGCCCGAGCTGCCGGCCCTGCGCCTGGAGCGGGACGAGCACCACCGGCACAAGGACGTCTACGAGCACTCGCTGACCGTCCTGGAGCAGGCCATCGCGCTGGAGCAGGACGGCCCCGACCTGGTGCTGCGGCTGGCCGCGCTGCTGCACGACATCGGCAAGCCGCGCACCCGGCGCTTCGAGTCGGACGGCCGGGTCTCCTTCCACCACCACGAGGTGGTCGGCGCCAAGATGACCCGCAAGCGGATGCGCGACCTGAAGTACTCGAAGGACCTGGTCGAGGAGGTCTCCCGGCTGGTCGAGCTGCACCTGCGCTTCCACGGCTACGGCGGCGGCGAGTGGACGGACTCGGCGGTGCGCCGGTACGTCACCGACGCCGGCCCGCTGCTGGAGCGGCTGCACAAGCTGACCCGCTCGGACTGCACCACCCGCAACCGCAAGAAGGCGGCGGCGCTGGCGCGCACCTACGACTCGCTGGAGGAGCGGATCACCGCCCTCAAGGAGCAGGAGGAGCTGGACTCCATCCGCCCCGCGCTGGACGGCAACCAGATCATGGAGCTGCTCGGCCTGCGGCCCGGTCCGGAGGTCGGCCGGGCGTACAAGCACCTGCTGGAGCTGCGGCTGGAGCACGGCCCGATGGACCACGAGGCGGCGGTGGCCGCCCTCCGGGAGTGGTGGGCGGCCACCGGCGAGCAGTGAGGCCGACGCTCAGCTGCTGAGCGGCGCCGTGCCGGTGGACGGCGCCGGGCCGCCGAGCTTCACCAGGCAGAGCACGTACCGGGTGGAGCGGTACTCCTTGTAGTACACGGCCGTGGTGCCGGGGTAGATGTCGCAGGCCTGCGGGTCGGTGGTGTCGCTGATCTTCCCCAGCAGCCGGTAGTCGGCGTCCGGGTCGCCGCAGTCGACCACGGTCACGTCGGGGGCGGCGCGGGTGCCGGAGTTGTGCAGGCAGTCGCCGGTGTCCGCGAAGTCGGCGTCACGTCCGGCCATGAAGGCGATCGCGCCGACGACCAGCAGCGGCACCAGGAAGCCGAGGACGGCGATCCGCCGGTACAGCGGCTTGCCCGGGTCCATCGGCCGGCCGGGTGCGCCCGGGACGGGCGGTGCCAGCCGGCTGATCTTCCAGCGCTGCGGGAGGTTCACCAGCATGGTGAGCGGGTTGATCACGAAGGAGGCGATGCCCCACCAGCCTTCGACGAGGCTCTTCGCGGTCATGTTGCGGTGCGCCGCGATGCCGCAGGTCCGGCAGAACGGGCCGGTGAGCTTGAGGAACCGCATCACCACGAGGATCCCCTGGTGGCCGCGGATGCTGGCGGGCACGGCCGGCACCGAGCCGCAGAAGCGGCAGAACGGGCCCGGGTGGAACTGCTGGTCGGCGGGGAGGGCCTGGGCCTCGGGGCGGCCGAGGAAGGGGCCGGGCAGCTGCTGGCCGGGGACGGCCGCCGGTGGGGCGCCGTAGACGATCGGCGGTGCGGGCGCGTCCGAGGTGGGCGCGGCGGGCGAGGTGGGCACGGTGGGCGCGGCAGGAGCGGGCGGCGTCTGCGGCGGGAGCGGCGGCGTGGGTGTCGGCGTGGGTGTCGGCGGCGTGGTCAAGACTTGGTCCCCCGGGATGAGTGTCATGTGGAAGCAAAGCCCGGACGCTATCGGTTTTGTCATGCAATGAGATAGTCCGTCAGATAGATGGTCATCCAACCGTTATGGCGTGCTTTGAGATGACGGTGGGACAGGTGTGCTCGGAGGGGAAGGTGCCGCTTTAGCTCTTCCACTCGATCGTGTGTTCCCGGCCGGTACGGCCGCCCGGTGGGCCGCGGTGGCGTTCGCTGTGCTCCGAAGGCGGAGGGTCCGTCCTTCGGAGAGCGAGGTCGTGAGATGTCTGTCGACGCCGTACTGCTGGAGTCCCCGACGATGCGATCGACGGTCGCCGACCGGGTCGAGGTGCTCGACCGGGTCAAGGCCCTCGAACTGCTGCCGGACGAGGTCCACGTCACCACCGAGGGGGTGGCCGCGTACTTCGGGGTGACGGAACAGGCGATCTACTCGCTGGTCCACGACCACCGGGCCGAGCTCACCTCGAACGGGTACGTGGTGGCGACCGGCGTCCGACTGAATTCCTTGAAGGAAGTCTGTCGGATCCAGTCCCGCGCGCGGTCGCTGGCGCTGTTCACCCGCCGCACCGTGCTGAACGTCGCGATGCTCCTGCGGGACAGCGAAACCGCACGTCAGGTGCGGTGCTACCTGCTCGATGCCGAGCAGCGGGCGCGGTCGGCGAAGGTCCCGGAGGGGCCGGAGGAGGCTGTGGACAACCGTCCCGGGCCGCCCGAAGGCAGTGTGGACGCCGCTGTCGCCAGGGTCGCCGAGCAGGTGGTCCGCGCGGTGCTGGCGGCCACCGTGGTCCCGGTGCTGAACGCCCTCGTGGACGAGGTGGGCGGCAACAGCCGGCGGCTCGACGCGGTCACCGACCGGGTGGACCGGCTGGAGCGGATCGTGCTGGACGACGACGAGCGGGCCGTCGCCAGGCGCCGCCGGCGGTTGCTGAGCGCGCTGGACGAGGGGGTGCCCGACAGCCCGGACGGTCTCACCGCTTGACGGTGCGGCCCGACGGTCAGGCCCGCTCCGCCGGGGCACCGGTACCGGCGAGCGGGCCCAGGCACAGGACGTACGCCCGCTTGTGCCAGCGTCGTCCGGTTGAGCCGCGGTACTGGGCGGTGGTGCCCGGGACGCCGCTGCACCGCGCGATGTCCGTGCTGGCGTCGAAGCGGGCCAGCACGCGGTGGTCGGCGTTCGGGTCGGTGCAGGCGACCTTGTCCAGGTCGGTGCGTCCGACGATGCGCACGCAGTCGCCGGCCGCAGGTCTGGCCGGGCCGCCGTCGACCGCCAGGAAGCCGACCAGCAGGAGGAGGAGCACGACGAACCCGGCCCCGACCGCCCGCAGCGGCAGCCACGCGGTCCGCCGGGGCGGCGGCGCCGCGACCGGTGGCGGGAAGGGCCGCGGTGAAGGCGGGAACGGCGCGATCGGTAACGGCGGGGCCGGCGGCACCGGGTGCCCCGGCGGCCCGTACCCGGGGTACCCGTAGCCCTGCTGCGGTACCGGCGCTACCGGCGGGACGGGCGGCCCCGCCGGCGGCGGTCCGTACGGGGGCGGGTGGTACGGGCCGGGCGGCGGCGTGCTCATCAGATGTTCCCCGGGGCAACTACGGTGACAACGCGGTGCGTTGACGTACTTTATCGGCCCACGGGGGCGTCGGCCCGTTCGGCGGGGCGGGCCGGTGCGCGGCGGGCCGCGCGGGCGTAGCCCACGGCGCCGAGCGCGTACACCACGGCGACGCCGACCACCACCGGCGCGGAGCGGCCGTCCAGCGGCAGGACCAGGGCGGTCACCCCGGCCGCGGCCACGAAGGAGAGGTTGAACAGGACGTCGTAGATGGCGAACACCCGGCCCCGGAACTCGTCCTCCACCGACTCCTGGACCAGCGTGTCGGCGCAGATCTTGGTGCCCTGGGTGACCACGCCCAGCAGCAGTGCGGCCACCATCGCGGGGCCCTCGGAGAACAGCAGGCCGAGCGCCGGCACGAAGACCGCGGCCGCGCCGAGACAGGTCGTCATCCAGCCCGCCAGTCCGAGCCGGCGTGTGCACCAGGGGCTGATCACCGCGGCGAGGAAGAAGCCGACGGCGGAGAAGGCCACCGCCCGGCCGAGGCTGGCGAGGCCGCCGGCGCTGTCCTCGGCGTGGTTGAAGGTGTAGCGGGAGAGCATCAGCACGGCCACGATCAGCACGCCGTAGCAGAACCTGGCCACCGTGACGGCGCCCAGGGCGTGCACCGCCGGGCGGCAGTCCCGGACCAGGTGGCGGACCCCGTCCAGCAGCCCCTTCCCGGCGGTGGCCAGCGCGCGCCGGAGCGGGGGCCGGTCCGGGTGCTGGGTCGGTCCGAGCAGGTCCGGCGGGATCCGTTGGGCGGCCAGGGCGGCGCTCAGGTAGAGGAGTGCGGCCAGGGTGACCAGGACGGCGTCGGCCTGCCGGCCGGGTGCGAGGACCTGGTGGACCGCGAAGCCGACGCCGCCGCCGGCCGCGGCGGCCACCGTGCCCAGGGTGGGGGAGACCGCGTTGGCGGTGACCAGCTCACCGGAGCCGACCACCCGGGGGAGCGCGGCGGACAGTCCGGCCAGGATGAACCGGTTGAGCGCGGTGACCAGCAGGGCGGCCGCGAAGAACAGCCACTCGGGAGCCCCGCCCAGCAGCAGGGCGGCGGTCACCAGGCCGAGGCCGAAGCGGGCCAGGTTGCCGAGCTGGAGCACCCGCCGGCGCCGCCAGCGGTCGAGCATCACGCCGGCGAACGGGCCGATCACGGAGAACGGCAGCAGCATCACGGCCAGCACCGCCGCGATGTCGGACGGCGAGGCCTGGCGCTCGGGCGAGAAGATCACGTACGCGGCGAGCGAGACCTGGAAGACCCCGTCGGAGAGTTGGGAGAGCAGCCGGACGCCCAGCAGGCGCCGGAAGTCACGGCCGCGCAGCAGCCTGCCGAGCGAGGTCTGCTGCGCGTCCTGCGGGTTGCCGTGCTCCGTGATCGACACCCGCCCAGGGTGCCATGACGGCGGCCCATGTTTCACGTGAAACATGGGCCGGGAACGCCGCAGGGGGCCCCGGTGCAGGACCGGGACCCCCTGGCGTCACGGAGCGTCAGACGGGATCGGCGCACAGCTCTCGCCGGGCGCGACCCGCGACACCGCGCGGGCGGCGGTTCAGCGCTCGACCTCGCCGCGGATGAACTTCTCGACGTTCTCCTTGGCCTCGTCGTCGAAGTACTGGACCGGCGGCGACTTCATGAAGTACGAGGACGCGGAGAGGATCGGGCCGCCGATGCCGCGGTCCTTGGCGATCTTCGCGGCGCGCACGGCGTCGATGATGACACCGGCCGAGTTCGGGGAGTCCCAGACCTCGAGCTTGTACTCCAGGTTCAGCGGGACGTCGCCGAACGCGCGGCCCTCGAGGCGGACGTACGCCCACTTGCGGTCGTCGAGCCACGCGACGTAGTCGGACGGGCCGATGTGGACGTTCTTGGCGCCCAGCTCGCGGTCACGGATCTGCGAGGTGACGGCCTGCGTCTTGGAGATCTTCTTGGACTCCAGGCGCTCGCGCTCGAGCATGTTCTTGAAGTCCATGTTGCCGCCGACGTTCAGCTGCATGGTGCGCTCGAGGATGACACCGCGGTCCTCGAAGAGCTTCGCCATCACGCGGTGCGTGATGGTCGCGCCGACCTGCGACTTGATGTCGTCACCGACGATCGGCACGCCGGCCTCGGTGAACTTGTCCGCCCACTCCTTGGTGCCGGCGATGAACACCGGGAGGGCGTTCACGAAGCCGACCTTGGCGTCGATGGCGCACTGGGCGTAGAACTTGGCGGCGGCCTCGGAGCCCACCGGCAGGTAGCAGACCAGGACGTCGACCTGGCGGTCCTTGAGGATCTGGACGACGTCGACCGGGGCCTCGTCGGACTCCTCGATGGTCTCCCGGTAGTACTTGCCCAGGCCGTCGAGGGTGTGGCCACGCTGGACGGTGACGCCGGTCGGCGGCACGTCGCAGATCTTGATGGTGTTGTTCTCGCTGCTGCCGATGGCGTCCGCCAGGTCGAAGCCGACCTTCTTGGCGTCCACGTCGAACGCGGCGACGAACTCCACGTCCTTGACGTGGTAGTCGCCGAACTGCACGTGCATCAGCCCGGGGACCTTGCCGGCCGGGTCGGCGTCCTTGTAGTACTCGACACCCTGCACCAGCGAGGCGGCGCAGTTGCCCACGCCGACGATGGCTACGCGAACCGAACCCATTCCGGTTGCTCCCTGAGATCTCATGAGATCCGCCGTGGTTCAGCGGTTCTCGTTCAACATCTGTATGACTGTCTTACTTGTCAGACGGGCGCACGAGGCGCCCTCACCTACCGCCGGCGCCGGGCGCGGGCGGTGCAGCGTTCCACTCAGGAACGCCCCGGGCGGTCGTGCGGTGGCCTCGGCGGGTCCGAGGACCCGGCCTCCTGGCCACGGCCGTCCGAAGTCTGTGCGGTACCCGGCGGCGTTCCGCCGCGTACCGTGCGGTTGGCCCGCTCGGTCTCGATCAGCTCGTTGAGCCACCGGACCTCGCGCTCCACGGATTCGAGACCGTGCCGCTGGAGCTCCAGCGTGTAGTCGTCGAACCGCTCGCGGGTGCGGGCGATCGAGCTGCGCATCCGCTCCAGCCGCTCCTCCAGCCGGCTGCGGCGGCCCTCCAGCACCCGCATCCGGACGGCCTTGTCGGTCCGGCCGAAGAAGGCGAAGTGCACACCGAAGTGCTCGTCCTCCCAGGCGTCCGGTCCGGACTCGGCGAGCAGCTCCTCGAAGCGCTCCTTGCCCTCGGGGGAGAGCCGGTAGACGATCTTCGACCGCTTGCCGTTGAGCGCGGTGGCGGGGACGTACTCGGAGTCCGGGTTGTCCTCGACCAGGAAGCCCTGGGCCACCAGGTTCTTCAGGCAGGGGTAGAGCGTGCCGTAGGAGAAGGCGCGGAACGAACCGAGCAGGACGTTGAGCCGCTTGCGCAGCTCGTAGCCGTGCATCGGAGCGTCGTGCAGCAGTCCGAGGACGGCGAATTCCAGCACGCCGGAGCGCCTGCTCAACGCTGCCCGCCTCCTTCCCCCGCAGTCGTGGCGGCCGACGTACGGGTGGCTTATGCCGTCCCGATGTATCGGCTCGATATATCGAGAACAGTAAACCTGGGTCACGGAACGAGCAAGGGGGGCACGCGTGAACGTGATCACAAGAGCCCCGGAGTGCCGGGGCGGCGCAGGTCAAGTGCATCGGAGAGGGTCTGGGCAACGGGCATGTAATGATCTGCCGTCGTTTTGCGGCTAATGGCAGTTGATGCCCGATTAGTACGGAATCAGGGGTGCGTACGCTGTCGCGTGTGCACGAGGACCGCCCCCCAGGAACCATCGGCTCCCGGGGCCGGGCGGCGTCGGGCACCGGAGAACCCTGCCTTCAGGTCCGCAGGGCCTGACCGAGGAGTTGCTGAGAGATGAGCGAACACCGGCGGAGGTCGTCCAACCCGGGCGACGGGGAGCAGCCCGCGGGCGGTGGGTCGGACGGCGAGCGCCCGTACGCCTTCGGCAGCCCGGTCGAGGGCGCGCCCCGCTACGGGCGCGGCGGCCGACCGGCCGGCGGGCCCGACGAGCTGCGCTCCGAGGGGATCCGGCGCGGCGCCCGGGAGACCGCTCAGCAGCCCCGGCTGACCCGTGCGGAGATGCGCAAGCAGGCGCAGAAGAAGGGTGGTGGCCGGGGCGGCGAGTCCGGGCCGCCCGGACGCGCGGACCGGTCGGGGGGCAAGCCCGGCAAGAAACGGTTCATCGACTACCCGCGGTTCGGCAAGTCCGGGTTCCGCCGCTGGCTGCCCTCGTGGAAGCTGGTGCTGTCGCTCTTCCTGATCTTCTTCGGCGGCACCGTCGGCGCGGTCGGGGTCGCGTACCAGATGACGCCGATCCCCAAGCTCAACGAGCTGGTGCACGATCAGAACAACATCTACTACTGGGCCGACGGCTCGGAGATGACCCGCAAGGGCACCACCAACCGTCAGATCGTCGAGCTGTCGGACATCAGCCGGCCCGCCCAGGACGCGGTGATCGCGGCCGAGAACGAGTCCTTCCGCGGCGACAGCGGTATCGACCCCAAGGGCATCGCCCGCGCCGTCTACAACATGGCGACCGGCGGTGAGACCCAGGGCGGGTCGACGATCACGCAGCAGTACGTGAAGAACGCCTACCTGAGTCAGGACCAGACCCTGACCCGCAAGGTCAAGGAACTCTTCATCACGCTGAAGATCAACGGCCAGCTCTCGAAGGACGACATCCTTACCGGCTACCTGAACACCAGCTGGTACGGCCGCGGCGCCACCGGGATCCAGGCCGCCGCCCAGGCGTACTACGGGGTGAACGCCAAGGACGTCAACGTCTGCCAGGCCGCGATGCTGGCCGGTCTGCTCAAGGGCGCGGCGGTCTACGACCCGACGCTCAGCGACGGCAACCACAAGAACATGCAGGAGCGCTGGACCTGGATCCTGTCCCGCATGGTGGCCACCGGGAAGATCAACCAGGCCGACAGCGACAAGTGCGGCAAGGAGTTCCCGCCGCCGATCGAGCGCAAGGCGCCGGCCAACATGAACGGCGAGGTCTACTACCTGGTCGACACCGCCAACAAGTACCTGGCCAGCAAGGACCCCTCGATCACCCAGCAGAAGATCGACCAGGGCGGCTACCAGATCTACACCACCTTCGAGAAGGACAAGGTGGAGCAGCTGAAGAAGGCCGTCGACGACGTGCAGGCCGACTCGCTGAAGCCGGACAAGCGCGAGGCGGACAAGTTCGTCCAGGTCGGCGCCGCCTCGGTGCGGCCGGGCGACGGGGCGATCGTGGCGCTGTACGGCGGCCCGGGCATCGAGAACGGGCACTACTCGAACAACGCGGACTCCACCGGTATCCCGGTCGGCTCGACCTTCAAGCCGTTCGTGCTGGCCACCGCGATGCAGACCGGCGTGCTCACCGAGACCGACGACCAGGGCAAGCCGAAGCGGATAAACGCGGCGTCCAAGTACCTGGCCGACGACAACTCGGAGATCCACAAGTCCGACGGCTCGCCCGCCATCGGCGACGACGGCAAGCCCTACCACCAGCGCAACGACAGCCGGAACAACCCGGGCTACGTCTCGCTGAAGACGGCCATGCAGTACTCGTACAACGTGCCGTTCGTCCAGCTCGGCCAGGACGTCGGCGGCAAGGCCGTCGAGGACATGGCGCTCAAGCTGGGCCTGCGCAAGGAGAGCCTGGTCGCCAACTCCACGCTGACCTACCCGCTGGGCACCTCGACGCCGAGCTCGATCCGGATGGCCACCGCCTACTCGGTGTTCGCCGCCCGCGGCCAGCAGGCCGACCCGTACTCGGTGAGCAAGCTGACGTACAACGGCGCGGCCGTCCCGGCCTTCACCAAGCCCCAGCTCAAGACGGTGCTGGACCAGGCGGTCGCGGACAACGTCACCGACGTGCTGGAGAACGTGGCCAAGGCCGGTACCGGTACCAAGACCAACGCGCTGGGCCGCCCGGTGGCGGGCAAGACCGGTACCACCGACGCCGGCACCTCGGCCTGGTGGGTGGGGTACACCCCGCAGCTGACCACCGCGGTCGGCATGTGGCGCGAGGAGCCGGGCACGTCGAAGCTGCTGTCGCTGAACGGCACCGCCGGCCACGAGTCCGTGCACGGTGGTGACTTCCCGACCGACATCTTCACCCGGTACATGAAGGCGGCCCTCAACGGCCAGCCCAAGATGGACTTCCCGACCCCCGAGCCGATCGGCGAGGAGGTCGACTCCTCCGGCGCGCCGGCCTCGCCGTCCGCCTCGGCCTCCGCCTCCGAGAGCGCGAGCGCGCCGGCGTCCACCGACCCGCAGCCGGGGCCGTCGACCTCCTCCTCGGCGCCCTCCTCGCCGAGCGCGAGCGCGACCGACACCGAGAAGCCCTGCTTCCTCGGCCCGCTGTGCCCCTCGCCCAGCGGGACCAGGCCGACCGGGAAGCCGACCGGCACCAAGTCGCCGAGCGGTACGGCCTCGCCGAGCGGGAGCGCCAGCGGGGTGCCGGTGCCTTAGCGCCCCGGACCCCGAAGCGGCGGAGCACCGACCGCTGCAGCACCGCCGGACGCCGGCGGCCCCACCCGGGCCGCCGGCGTCCGGCGTTGCGGGGCGCGGCGTGTTGGGAGGGCAGTCTCCTCGTGGGGCCGTTGGTGCGGCAGTATGTGCGCCATGACGTCGAGCAAGCGTGACGAGGCCGCCGGCATCCCGCAGCCCCCGGCCGAGCCCGAGGGTCCGCTGCCCAACACCGTGGTGGTGCCGGCCGACGAGGATCCGGTCGCGGCGGCCGGCAGCGAGCTGTTCGGCGGGCCGCCCGGACGCCGTGCCCTGCTCGGCACCTCCTGGTGGATCCCGGCCCGGTTCCTCGCGCTGGTGGTCATCGCGGTCTACCTGCTCGGCGTGGTCCAGAAGGCGCCCTGCTACGACGGCGGCTGGTTCCACGGCGCGACCGCGCAGTACACCCACGCCTGCTACAGCGACATCCCGCACCTCTACTCGGGCCGCGGCTTCGACCAGGGCCTGCACCCCTACCTGGACAAGCTGCCGTCCCCGTCCCCGGACATGCAGTACCTGGAGTACCCGGTGCTGACCGGCCTGTTCATGCAGGTCGCGGCCTGGCTGACGACGCCGGACGGGACCCTGGAGCACCGCGAGCAGTGGTTCTGGACGGTCAACGCGGCGATGCTGCTGATCTGCGTGGTGATCGCGGTGATCGCGGTCTCCCGCACCCACCGCCGCCGGCCCTGGGACGCGCTGCTGTTCGCGCTGGCCCCTTGCCTGGCCCTGGACGCCACCATCAACTGGGACCTGCTGGCGGTGGCGCTCACCGCGGTCGCGATGGCGTACTGGGCCAACTCGCGCGCCGGCTGGGCCGGTGTCTTCATCGGCCTGGCCACCGCGGCCAAGCTGTACCCGATCCTGCTGCTCGGTCCGCTGCTGGTGCTCTGCTGGCGGGCCGGCCGGTGGCGGGCGTTCGGCCAGGCGCTGGGCGGGGCGGTCGGGGCCTGGCTGGTGGTCAACCTGCCGATCATCATCGCCAACCGGCAGGGCTGGGCGACCTTCTACACCTTCAGCCAGACCCGCAAGGAGGACTTCGGTTCCTTCTGGCTGATCCTCATGCAGGACCGCAACCAGCAGCTGCCCACCCTGAACACCTGGATCGGCGCGCTGCTGGTGGCCTGCTGCCTGGGCGTCGGCTGGCTGGCGCTGTCCGCCCCGCGCCGGCCGCGCTTCGCCCAGCTGGCCTTCCTGGTGGTCGCCGCCTTCATCCTGACCAACAAGGTGTACTCGCCGCAGTACGTGCTCTGGCTGATCCCGCTGGCCGCGCTGGCCCGCCCGCGCTGGCGCGACTTCCTGATCTGGCAGGCCTGCGAGGCGCTGTACTTCCTCGGGGTCTGGTCCTACCTGGCCTTCATCGGCGACTCCAAGCAACACGGCATCGGCCAGGACTGGTACCACCTGGCGATCGTGCTGCACCTGGTGGGCACGCTCTACCTGTGCTTCATGGTGGTCCGCGACATCCTCCAGCCGGAGCGCGACCCGGTCCGCTGGGACGGCAGCGACGACCCCTCGGGCGGTGTCCTGGACCACGCCCCGGACGTCTTCGTGCTCGGCAGTGCGCGCCGGCTGCGCGAGGAGTCGACCTACGCGCAGTACGCCCCCGACGGCGAGCCCGACTGGCTGACGCCGGTGCCGGTGTCCGCGGGCACCGAGACCCCCGAGCGCGGGGACGGGCCCGACCGGCCGTAGCGGCAGACGCTAGCGGTCCGCCACCTGGTCGAAGTGGGTGGTCGTGTGACGGACGTTCAGGAGGAGCTCGTCACCGATCACCGGGGGCTTGGTGTCGCCGGGCAGGAAGAGGATCGAGACCTGCATGTGGGGCGGCTCGGCGAACCACAGCTGCCGGCCGTCCCACGCGTAGGGCGACAGCGTGCGGTTCACCGTGGCCAGGCCCGCCCGGGCCAGCCCCTTGGCCCGGGGCACCACCCCGTGCACGTACTTCGGCGCCTCCAGGCCCACCCCGTGCGCGGTGCCGCCGGTGACCACCAGCAGCTGCCCGTCGGAGGGCGCCTTGTGCTGGCGGTAGCCGTAGCGCTCGCCCTTCGCGATCGGGGTGACGTCCAGCACCGTCGCCCGGGCCTGCAGGGCGCCGACGTCGCCGAGCCACAGCCGGGTGCCGATCCGGGAGCGGAACGCGGTGTCCGGGAACTGCCGCCGCAGCCGGCCCTGGTCGGCCGCGGGCAGGTGGCTGAGCAGGACGGTGGAGGCCGGCAGCCCGGCCGCGGTGATCGCCCGCACCCACTCGGCGACCTCGGCCACCGGGTCCGAGCCGTCCGGCCGGTCCAGCGGCAGGTGCAGCGCGAAACCCTCCAGCACCAGCCCGTCCAGGGCCAGCCGGTCGAGGTCGCCGGGCGCGATGCCGTGCCGGCGCATGCTGGTCATGCACTCCACCACCACCCGGGACCCGGCCGGCAGCGCGTGCAGCACCTCCGCGTGCGACACCGTCCGCACCGTCCGCCCCGCCGGGCCCTCCAACGGTTCGCCGGCCCGGAAGGGGGTCAGCACCAGCAGGTCCCCGGGGAACACCGCGGCCACCTCGGCGGCCTCCCGCCCGGTGCCGACCGCGAGCAGCCGGGCGCCCAGCCGGTCGGCCTCCTCGGCGAGCCGGACGTTCCCGAAGCCGTAGCCGTTGCCCTTGGCGACCGGCACCAGCCCGGGGAACTCGGCCAGGACGGACTGCTGGTGGGCCCGCCAGCGGGCGGTCTCCACGGACAACGAGAGGGTCATGCGTGCTCTCCCCGGGTGGGTCGGTGGTCGGTCGGCGCCGCTGCGGTCAGCGGCGCGACATGTAGAGGTCGAGCGCCTTGTGCAGCAGCTTGTTCAACGGGAAGTCCCACTCGCCGAGGTACTCGGCGGCCTGGCCGCCGGTGCCCAGCTTGAACTGGATCAGCCCGAACAGCGGGTCGTCCTCGTCCAGGGTGTCGCTGATGCCGCGCAGGTCGTAGACGCTGCCGCCGAGCGCGTAGGAGTCGCGGATCATCCGCCACTGGATCGCGTTGGAGGGCTTGACCTCGCGCTTGTGGTTGGCGGAGGCGCCGTAGGAGTACCAGACGTGCTCGCCGACGGTCAGCATGGTGGTCGCGGCCAGCGGCTCGCCCTCGTGGTACGCGATGTACAGCCGCATCCGGTTCGGGTCCTCGGCCACCAGCGCCGTCCACATCCGCTGGAAGTAGCTCAGCGGGCGCGGGGTGAAGCGGTCCCGCTCCGCGGTGACCAGGTAGAGCTGGTGGAAGACGGCCAGGTCCTCGTAGCCGCCCTGGACCACCTCGACGCCGCTCTTCTCGGCCTTCTTGATGTTGCGGCGCCACAGCTGGTTGAAGCCGCGCTGCACGTCGTCCAGCGAGCGGTTGGCCAGTGGGACCTGGAACACGTACCGGGGCTGGACGTCGCCGAAGCCGGCGCCGCCGTCCTCGCCCTGCAGCCAGCCGGACCTGCGCAGCCGGTCGGCCACCTCGAAGGCGCGCGGCTCGTACCAGTCCGGGTCGACGTCGCGCAGCCGCTTCGCCTCGTTGCCGGCGATCGCCTCCTTGATGGTGGTGGCCTCCCAGCGGCGGATCACCACCGGCGGCCCCATCTTCACCGAGAAGGCGCCCTGCGACTTGAGGTGGGCGAGCATCGGCTCCAGCCAGTGGCCGAGCTCCTGGTCGAACCAGTCGATCACCGGCCCCTCGGGCAGGTACGCCAGGTAGCGCTTGAGCTTGGGCAGCTGCCGGTAGAGCACCAGCCCGGCGCCGACCAGGGCGCCGCCCTCGTCGAACCAGCCGAGGCTCTCCGAGCGCCACTCCGCCTTCACGGCGGCCCAGGACGGCACCTGCATGTGGCTGGCGGAGGGCCGGCTCCGGATGAAGTCCAGGTGCTCCTCGCGGGTGATGGTCCTCAGGCGCAGGCTCATTCTCGGGTGCTCCTCCTCGGTGGGCCGATCCAGGGTTTGACCCTATCGCCCGAATGGTCCGTTTCGGTGGGGTCGGGCCGACATGGCGTCGCCCTCCTTGCGGACCTCTGCACAGGTATCTACGCAAGGAGGGCGATGAAGGTTACGGCGCTGTTGTCACCTCAGGTGGCGGATCGGCGCTCGGCCGGCTCCGCGCGCCTCACCACAGGCCGCCGTGGGCGATGCCGAGGTAGAAACCGATGGCCGACATTCCGAGCGAGATGACCAGGACGAACCGCTCGGCGGTGGTCACCGAGATGAACTGGCCCCACAGGGCGACGGCGATGCCGAACAGGCCGGCCCAGGAGCTGAGCAGGTGCACGCTGTAGAACCAGCAGCTGATGAACGCCACCAGGCCGAGCACGGCGGAGATGCCGACCAGGGTGTTCTCCCGCGGGTGCGGCCGGCCGTCGGTGTTGAGGGTGAGCGGGGGCATGCGGCGGATGGTCTGTGCCATGAGGACCCACCTCCGTTGGAGGAGGCATGTCCACGGGAGGGACATGCCGTTCTGTCCAGATTGCTGCCGTATGGCGCGGATCACAACCCCTGCGGACACGGTCCGTGAGGCCGCCCGGCGACCGGCCCCGACGCCCGCCTCCGACGGGCCGGCCGCCGACCCGGAGCGGAAGCGGTTTGGTTGGGCCGTCCGGGGCCAGGTAGGCTGTGCGGTCTGCACTGGTGTAGTTGTGCCCCTTCATGCCCGTTCGCGGGCCGGGGCCCGAATGTCGGACCCCTTCACTACGGTGAGCGGGTCGGTCACTGCTCCGGTGCCGACGCTGCACAACCCTCCTGCCACGGAGAGACCGTGGCCGTTGAGTCCAAAGGAGGTGGGTTCCACATGCGTCACTACGAGCTGATGGTCATCCTCGACCCGTCGGTCGAGGAGCGCGCTGTCTCCCCCCTGATCGAGAACTTCCTCAACGTCGTCCGCACCGGCGGCGGCAAGGTTGAGAAGGTCGACACCTGGGGCCGGCGCCGTCTGGCTTACGAGATCAACAAGCAGTCCGAGGGCATCTACTCGGTCATCGACCTCAAGGCCACGCCTGAGGTCGTCAAGGAGCTCGACCGTCAGCTGAGCCTGAGCGAGTCGGTTCTGCGGACCAAGGTCCTGCGCCCGGACACCCACTGAGCCACTCCTGACGCCCGCGGGCGTCAGGTGGTTCACGTCCGGTGTTTCACGTGAAACATCGGGCGAGCACCGCAGAACTCCGTTCCGAGAGGTCATCACCACCATGGCAGGCGAGACCGTCATCACCCTCGTCGGCAATCTCGTCGACGACCCCGAGCTGCGCTTCACCCCGTCGGGTGCGGCGGTCGCGAAGTTCCGTATCGCGTCCACCCCGCGCACCTTCGACCGTCAGACGAACGAGTGGAAGGACGGCGAGAGCCTCTTCCTCACGTGCAACGTCTGGCGTCAGCCGGCGGAGAACGTGGCCGAGTCGCTGCAGCGCGGCATGCGCGTGATCGTGCAGGGCCGACTGCGCCAGCGGTCTTACGAGACCAAGGAAGGCGAGAAGCGGACGGTCTTCGAGGTCGAGGTCGACGAGGTCGGCCCGAGCCTCCGCTCGGCGACCGCCAAGGTCACCCGCGCCAACCGCTCCGGCGGTCCCGGCGGCCAGGGCGGCGGCGGTGGCGGCTTCGGCGGCCAGCAGGGCGGCGGCGGCGGCGGTTACGGCGGCGGCGGCAACCAGGGCAGCGGCGGCTGGGGTGGAAACTCCGGCGGCGGTCAGTCCGGTCCGTCCGACGACCCGTGGGCGTCCAGCGCGCCCTCCGGCGGGAACCAGGGTGGCGGCGGCTGGGGTGGAAACTCCGGCGGCGGCTTCTCGGAAGAGCCCCCGTTCTAAGCGGTACTGAAGCGGTGTGCGCCGGGCCCCTCGGGGCCCAGGCATTGCGATGAGATTTCGTGCGGTCCGCGGTGTTTTTGCAGGCACCCGGACCGTCAACCCAAATGGAGCACATGATGGCGAAGCCGCCTGCTCGCAAGCCGAAGAAGAAGGTTTGCGTCTTCTGCAAGGACAAGGTCACGTACGTCGACTACAAGGACACCAACCTGCTTCGGAAGTTCATTTCCGACCGCGGGAAGATCCGTGCCCGTCGAGTGACCGGCAACTGCACCCAGCACCAGCGTGACGTCGCCACGGCCGTGAAGAACAGCCGTGAGATGGCGCTGCTGCCCTACACCTCCACCACGCGCTAAGAGAGGGTGACCCCAGAATGAAGATCATCCTCACTCACGAGGTCCCCGGCCTCGGTAGCGCCGGCGAGGTCGTCGAGGTCAAGGACGGCTACGCCCGCAACTACCTGGTCCCGCGTGGCGTTGCCATCCGCTGGACCAAGGGCGGTCAGAAGGACGTCGACGCGATCCGTCGCGCTCGCAAGATCCACTCGATCCAGACCCTCGAGGCTGCCAACGAGGTCAAGGCCAAGCTGGAGGGTCTCCAGGTCAAGCTGGCCGTCCGCTCGGGCGAGGCCGGCCGCCTGTTCGGTTCGGTGACCCAGGCCGACGTCGTCGACGCCATCAAGGCCGCCGACGGCCCGACCGTGGACAAGCGCGCCGTCGCGATCGGCTCGCCGATCAAGACCGTGGGCACCCACAAGGTCTCGGTCAAGCTGCACGCCGATGTCCAGGCCAACCTCGACGTCAACGTCGTCGCCGCCTGAACGTCCAGCCGTAGCTGGTGACAGTCCGAGGGCCGGGCTCCTCCTCGGAGGAGCCCGGCCCTCGGCGTCTGCCGGTACGCGGGTGGGGCGGCCGCTTCAGGCCGGGCTGGGTTCAGGCCGGGCTGGGGTTCAGGCCCGGACCGCGCCGGTCACCAGCCACCGGCCACCGCGCACCCGCAGCACCAGGAATCCCGCGCGCAGCAGCATGAACAGGTTCATCGCCCACCACAGCGCCACCAGCCCGCCGCCGAGCGCCGGCACCGCCAGCGCCACCGGGGTGAACACCAGCAGCGTGGCGAGCATCGCCCCGGCCAGGTAGCCGCCGTCGCCGGCACCCATCAGCACCCCGTCCAGCACGAACACCACGCCGCCCACCGGCTGGGTGAGCGCGGCCAGCAGCAGGACGGCGGTCAGCTGGGACCGTACCGCCGGGTCCGCGCTGAACAGCGGGACGTACAGCGGCGCCGCCAGCACCATCAGCAGTCCGAGCGCCACCCCGGAGCCGATGCCCCACTCGACCATCCGCCGGGTGGCGGCGGTGGTGCCGGGGACGTCCCCGGCACCGAGGTGGCGGCCGATGATGGCCTGGCCGGCGATGGCGATGGCATCCAGCGCGAACGCCACGAAGGTCCACACCGTCATCGCGATCTGGTGGGCGGCCACCTCGGTGTCGCCCAGGTGGGCGGCGACCGCGGTGGCGATCAGCAGCACCCCGCGCAGGCTCACGGTGCGGACCACCAGCGGGCCGCCGGCCCGGGCGCAGGCGCGGATGCCGGCCGGGTCGGGACGCAGACCGGCGCCCTCCCGGCGGGCGCCGCGGACCACCACCACCAGGTACGCGGCCGCCATCGCGTTCTGGGCCAGCACCGTGCCCCAGGCCGAGCCGGCCACGCCCAGCCCGGCGCCGTACACCAGGCCCAGGTTGAGCAGGATGTTGGTGGTGAAGCCGCCGACCGCGACCACCAGGGGGGTGCGGGTGTCCTGCAGCCCGCGCAGCACCCCGGTGGCCGCCAGCACCATCAGCATGGCGGGGATGCCCAGGGCACTGATCCGCAGGTAGTCGACCGCGTACGGGGCGGCGGTCGGGGAGGCGCCGAGGGCCGCGGCGGCCTGCGGGGCGAGGGCGAGGGTGAGCGCCACCATGCCCGCGGAGAGCAGCAGGGCCAGCCAGATGCCGTCGATGCCCTGCTGGACGGCGGCCCGCCGGTCGCCGGCGCCGATCCGGCGGGCGACCGCGGCGGTGGTGGCGTAGGCGAGGAAGACGAAGACGCCGGTGGCGGTGGTCAGCGCGGCGGAGGCGACCCCGAGGCCGGCCAGCTGGGCGGTGCCGAGGTGGCCGACGATGGCCGAGTCGGCCAGCAGGAACAGCGGCTCGGCGACCAGGGCGCCGAAGGCCGGTACCGCCAGGGCGAGGATCTCGCGGTCGTGCCTGCGGCGGTGCGGGGCGGCGGTGGTCATGGCTGCCAGCCTACTCATCCACAGGTAAGAGACAACTGTGGGATGTGACACTTACTCGAAAGTCCGGTCGATCGGGCTCGGCGACGGCGTGAACCGGGTCGGGCGGGGTGTGTGAAGAATTTCTCATGCACAGCCACCCGTGGGGGTTGCCGCAGGTCAGCGAGTTGACACCAGGGCGATCGTGTGGTTATCCACAGAGGTGTCCACAGGGTTGTTCACAGGTTTGGGTGGGTTCTCCACAGACCTGGCCCGGTTATCCACACGGCCTGTGGATAACCATGTTGGCCGATCGGCCCCGGGCCCCGTAGCGTGGACGCGGCCCCGACTCCACCGCCCGGCGACACCGCCCGGCCCGGCGCGGATTTGTCGGCCCGCTGGCGTAATAAGGACAGGACGCGCCACGGCTCGCCAGAACCAACTCGCTCCACACTCGCTGATCGGGGAAGACGCGTGACCGGCCCCCACTACGACGACCACGACGTCCCGCCCCCGCCGGAGGACGACTGGCAGCCCTCCGACGATGCCTTCCCCAGCGCCCCCTTCCCGGAGGGCCCCGGCGACCGGCTCCCGGTCTCCCGCCAGCGCCGCGAGGGCGGCGGCAGCGGCGGTAGTGGCGGCAATGGTGGCGGCGCGGGCTCCAAGGGCGGCTTCCAGGGCGGCGGCAAGGGCGGCGAGGTCGCCCGGCGCGGCCGGGGTGACGCCGAGCGCTCCGAGGAGCGGTCGGGCGGCGCCGACGGCTTCGAGCGGGTCCCGCCGCAGGACCTCGCGGCCGAGCAGTCCGTGCTCGGCGGCATGCTGCTCTCCAAGGACGCCATCGCCGACGTGGTCGAGGTGCTCAAGCCGGCCGACTACTACCGGCCCGCCCACGAGCTGATCCACGGCGCCATCCTCGACCTCTACGCCCGCGGCGAGCCGGCCGACCCGATCACCGTCGCCGGCGAGCTCACCAAGCGCGGCGAGCTCTCCCGCGTCGGCGGCCCCGGCTACCTGCACACCCTGGTCAACTCCGTCCCGACGGCGGCCAACGCCGAGTACTACGCGGAGATCGTCCACGAGCGGGCCGTCCTGCGCCGGCTGGTCGAGGCGGGCACCCGGATCGCCGGCATGGGGTACGCGGCCGAGGGCGACGTGGACGAGATCGTGAACGCGGCCCAGGCCGAGATCTACGCCGTCACCGAGCAGCGCACCAGCGAGGACTACGCCCCGCTCGCCGACATCATGGAGGGCGCCCTCGACGAGATCGAGGCGATCGGCTCCCGGGCCGGCCAGATGTCCGGCGTCCCGACCGGCTTCGCCGACCTCGACGCGCTGACCAACGGCCTGCACCCGGGCCAGATGGTCGTGATCGCGGCACGGCCCGCTATGGGTAAGTGCGTTACCGGCAGTACGGTCCTTACCGAGGCGCTGAGCGGTGAACGCATCACGATGGCCGAGCTGGTACGGCGGGGGCGGGCCGGTGAGCACCTGGAGGTGTACACCCTCGACGAGGCCTGGAAGCTGCGCAGCGTGCGCCCGTCCGACTTCATCGACAACGGCCGTCGCGCGGTGTTCGAGCTGACCACCCAGCTCGGGCGGTCCATCACCGCGACGGCGAACCACCCGTTCCGCACCCTCCGCGGCTGGGTGCCGCTGGAGGAACTCCGCCCCGGCGACCGGATCGCGGTGGCCCGGAGCCTGCCCGCCCTGCCGTCGACGGAACTGCCGAGCGCGCTGGTGGCGCTGACCGGCTACCTGATCGGTGACGGTTGCCTGCTCGCCGCCACTCCGCAGCTGACCGCGTTCTCCGAGCCGGTCCGCCAGGACGCCGACCACTGGGCGCGGCAGCTGTTGCTGCGGACCCACCACGGTGTCGTCCGCGCCTGCGCCGACCGGGACTGCGCCTCGCCGGCGGACGGTCACCAGCATCCGTCGCGGCTCACCTTCGCGAGCGCCGTGCCCGGCCCCAATCAGCTGACGGCGCGGCTGCAGGAGTGGGGCCTGATGGGCCGGGGCAGCCACACCAAGTTCGTCCCCGAGGTGTTCTTCCGGCTCCCGGAGGCGCAGATCGCGCTCTTCCTGTCCCGGCTGTACGCCACCGACGGCTGGGCCTCGGTCTCCAAGCCCGGCAACCAGCCGCAGATCGGCTACTGCTCGGTGAGCGAGCGCCTCGCCCGCGACGTGGCGCACCTGCTGCTGCGGTTGGGCATCGTCGCCAAGGTGGTCCGGCGGACCGTGCCGTACCAGGGCGAGCGGCGGCCCGCCTTCCAGGTCCTGATCCACGACATCGACCAGATCCGGACCTTCGCCGCGCGGGTCGGCATCTTCTCCAAGGAGCGCCAGGTAGCCGAGGTGCTGGAGAGCATCGGCGAGCGGACCGGCCAGCCCAACCTGGATCTGGTGCCCGGTGAGGTCTGGGAGCTGATCGCGGCCGCCAAGGGCGCGTCGAGCTGGGCGGACGTGAGCGCGCGCTGCGGCCGGCCGCGCAACCACAACTGGCACGTCGGCCAGCAGGTCAGCCGGCACCGGTTGACGGAGCTGGCGAAGGCGCTGGACTCGCGGGAGCTGCTGGACATCGCCGACTCGGACGTCCAGTGGGACCGGGTGGAGTCGATCGTCCCGGCCGGGGAGGAGCAGGTCTACGACCTGACGGTCGACGGCACCCACAACTTCGTCGCCAACGACATCGTGGTCCACAACTCCACGCTGGCACTGGACTTCGCGCGGGCCTGTTCGATCCACAACAACCTGCCGAGCGTGATCTTCTCGCTCGAAATGGGGCGCAACGAGATCGCGATGCGCCTGCTCTCGGCCGAGGCCCGGGTCGCGCTGCACCACATGCGCTCCGGCAACATGACCGACGAGGACTGGACCCGGGTGGCCCGGCGGATGCCGGACGTGACCAACGCGCCGCTGTACATCGACGATTCGCCGAACCTGTCGATGATGGAGATCCGCGCCAAGTGTCGCCGGTTGAAGCAGCGTCAGGATCTCAAGCTGGTGGTCATCGACTACCTGCAGCTGATGCAGGCCGGTGGCTCCCGGCGGGCGGAGAGCCGCCAGCAGGAGGTCTCCGACATGTCGCGAAACCTGAAGCTGCTGGCCAAGGAGCTCGAACTCCCGGTCATCGCGCTCTCCCAGCTGAACCGTGGCCCCGAGCAGCGCACCGACAAGAAGCCGATGGTCTCCGACCTGCGTGAATCGGGCTCGATCGAGCAGGACGCCGACATGGTGATCCTGCTGCACCGCGAGGACGCCTACGAGAAGGAGTCCCCGCGCGCCGGCGAGGCCGACCTGATCGTGGCCAAGCACCGTAACGGTCCGACCGCCACCATCACGGTCGCCTTCCAGGGCCACTACTCGCGCTTCGTCGACATGACCCGCGACGTGACCTGACCGGTCGGCCTGCCGACCGGTGCGGGGAGGACCCGCCCGGGGCCGGCCGGGGTGGGCGGCCGGCCCTTCGGGGTGGTCAGACGGTGAGGACGACCGCGCCGCGGATGCCCGGGCGGGCGGCGTGCTCGTGGGCGGCGGCGACCTCGGTGAGCGGGTGGGTGCCGGCGATCCGGGTGGTGAGGCGGCCGTCCTCGGCGAGCTTGGTCAGTTCGCCGAGCTGGTGGCCGTCGGGGCGCACGTTCACCACGACGACCTTGATGCCGCGCTCGGACTCGGGTGCGGCCGGCGGGCGGACCGCGAGGAAGACGCCGTCGGCGCGGACCGCCGGGAGCAGCGCGGCGCCGGTCAGCGCGGTGTCGAGGACGGCGTCGACGCCGCCGGGGGCGAGCCGCTGGACGGCGGCGAGGGCCTGGTCGCCGGCTTCGACGAACTCCGCCCCGAGCGCGGTGAGCCCGTCGCGGTCGGTGGCCCGGGCGATCGCGATGACCCGCAGGCCGCGGTAGCGGGCGAGCTGGGTGGCGAAGTGGCCGAGGTTGCCGGCGGCGCCGGTGATCAGGAGGGTGCCGCCGTCGCGCAGTTCGGCGAGGTCGAGTGCCTGCAGTGCGGTGAGGCCGTTGAGCGGGAGGGTGGCGGCCTCGGCGGGGGTCAGGCCGGCCGGGGCGGGGGCGACCGTGGCGGCGGGCAGCACGGCGAAGTCGCCGTGGGTGCCGTTGCGGGTGGCGAACCAGTGGGTCAGGCCGATGACCGGGTCGCCGGTCCGGAGGTCCTCGACGCCCTCGCCGATCGCGTCGACGACGCCGGCGGTGTCCCAGCCGAGGCGGTAGGAGGGCTGCTCGGGGAGGAGGGCGGCGAGGAAGCCGGCCCGGACGGCGACGTCGGCGGGGTGGACGGCGAGCGCCTGGTTGCGGATCCGGACCTGGCCGGGGCCGGGCTCCGGCAGCTCGATCTCCGCGATCTCTGCGGTCTCCGGTCCGCCGAACGTCTTGACGAGGACTGCGCGCATGGTGGCGCTCCTTCTCCCTGGGTGGTTCGTGGTGACGGGATCGAGGCTGTCACCGCGGCGCGCGGCTGAGGAGAGGAGCGTTCTGCCTGGGATCGGCGGTCCCGGGCTGGGACCGGCCGGGAGTGCGACCTGGCCGGGGGTGCGACCGTCGGCGGGGGACCGACGCGGTCAGAGCGTGACGGTGGCGCGGAAGACCTCGGCGCCCGGGCCGGCCAGGTCGGTGCCGGCACCGGTGGCGGGCAGGAAGGCGGACTCGCCGCGCCGCAGGGTGAGGGTGCTGCCGTCGTCGGCGGTGAGGTGGGCGGTGCCGCGGGTGCAGAGCAGGATCTGCGGGGTGCGGCCGTCCAGCCGGCGGGTCTCGGTGCCCAGGGTGTAGCGGGACAGCCGGAACTCGTCGATCGGTACCGGGTAGTGGCGTTCGCCGTCGGGGCCGGGCTCGGGGTGCAGGATCTGCGGCCGGCCGGCCCGGAAGTCGACCACCCGCAGCAGCTCCGGGACGTCCACGTGCTTGGGGGTGAGGCCGCAGCGCAGGACGTTGTCGGAGTTGGCCATCAGTTCCACACCGGTGCCGCGCAGGTAGGCGTGCGGGACGCCGGCGCCGAGGTACAGGGCCTCGCCGGGCCGCAGGACCACGTGGTTGAGCAGCAGGGCGGCGATCAGCCCGGTGTCACCGGGGTGGGTGCGGCCGACGAAGGCGTAGCCGGCCATGGCGCCGGTGGGGTCGCCGGGGGCGGCGGCGGTGACGGCGGCGGCGACCTCGGTGGCCAGCCGGCGGCCGTCCTCGCCGGTCATCGACAGGACGGTGCCCAGCACGCTGCTGAGCGCCTCGGTCTCGGGCTTGCCGCGCAGGGTCTCGATCAGCGGGTCGAGTGCGGGCAGGTCGAGGGAGGCCATCAGGTCGGCCGCGTCGGCGGGCCGGCGGAAGCCGCAGAGGCCTTCGAACTCGCTGAGCGCACAGATGAGTTCGGGCTTGTGGTTGGCGTCCTTGTAGTTCCGCTCGGGCGCGTCGAGGGGGATCCGGCGGTTCTCCTCGTCGGCGTAGCCGGCCCGGGCCTGCGCCAGGGTGGGGTGGGCCTGCATGGACAGCGGGAGGCCGGCGGCCAGCACCTTGAGCAGGAAGGGCAGGGTGGGCCCGAACTTGGCGGTGGCCTCGGCACCGAGTTCGCCGACCGGGTCGGCGGAGATCACCTCGGCCAGCGAGCGCGGTCCGTGGCCGCGGTCGACCCGGGAGGGTGAGCCGGGGTGGGCGCCCATCCAGAGTTCGGCCTGCGGTTCGCCGGTGGGCTCCTGGCCGAGCAGCTCGGGGATGGCCGTGAGGGACCCCCATGCGTAGGGGCGGACGGTGTTCCGGAGCCTGTCCATCGCGCTGTCCCCGATTCCGTTCTCTACCGGGTGTCCGGTCCCTGGGTGGTCTGCCGCTGAGCGTCAGACTCTAGCCGAGGACGGGTACGGGCAGATGGGCGGGCGGTGGACGGCGAGGGGCTCCCGGACCACTCGCCGGGCGCGCCTTCCCGGCTTTGGCGGGGGCTTCCTCCCAAGCTGGTAGCGCACGGGGCCCGAGCCGGCCCGCCGCGCCGACCAGGGAGCAGAAGTGACGCCGTCGTCGCCCGAGGGGACTGCCGGAGCGGGCGGAGCGGACCGGGGGCGTCCGCCGGTGCGGCCGCTGGAGGTCGAGGTGTTCACCGGCCCCGAGACGGCGTTCTTCGCCACCTCCAGCCTGATCATGGGCGAGCAGGCGGCGATCCTGGTGGACGCCCAGCTCACCCGGAGCGCGGGGCGCGAGCTGGCCGAGTGGGTCGCCGGCAAGAACCGGCAGCTGCTGGCGATCGTGGTCACCCACCAGCACCCCGACCACTACTTCGGGGCGGAGGAGGTGCTGCGGCTGTTCCCGGCCGCGCAGCTGCTGGCCGCGCCGTCGGTGGTGGCGGGGATCGTCCGGACGGCCGCGGCGAAGGTCGCCCAGTGGAAGCCGGTCTACGGGGCGGACATCCCGGACCAGCCGCTGGTCCCGGCCGCGCTGCTGCCGCAGCCGTTGATGATCGACCGGCAGCTGATCCGGGTGCTCCAGCTGGGGCAGGCGGACTGCGCGGATTCCACGGTGGTGCACGTCCCGAGCATCGGGACGGTGCTGGCGGGGGACTTCGTCTACAACGGCACCCATGTGTGGACCGCCGACACCGATCCGCACCAGCGGGTCGAGTGGGGCCGCAACCTGGGCCGGATCGCCGATCTTGGGGTGTACCGGGTGATCGCCGGGCACCGGGCGCCGGGGGCGGACGACGACGCGCAGCGGGTGCTCCGGTTCACCGGGGACTACCTGCGGGACTTCGACCTGGCGCTGGCGGCCCACCCGCACGACGCGGAGGCGCTGGCCGCGGCCGTGAACGCGCGGTACGGCGGGCTGACCCTGCCGGCCATCCTGGAGCTGGGCGCGGCGGCGGCGACGGCGCCGCGGACGGCGGAGCTGCGCCGGGTGGAGCCGTACGAGCAGCAGGAGGACCACGGCGGCATCATCGACGCGGAGATCGTCGAGGACCCGGAGGACTGAGCCCGGGTCCGGGACCGGGCGGGATACTGGCCGCATGGCGGCGTACGACGCGGTGGTGCTGGCCGGGGGCGGGGCGGCCCGGCTCGGCGGGGTGGACAAGCCGGCCCTGGTGGTCGGCGGGCGGACCATGCTGGAGCGGGTGGTGGCGGCCTGCGCGGGCGCGGGCCGCACGGTGGTGGTGGGGCCGGCCAGGGAGCTCGGGGGCGTGCTCCGGGCCCGGGAGGACCCGCCGGGTGGCGGGCCGGTGGCGGCGCTGGCCGCGGGGCTCGGCCGGGTGACCGCCGAACGGGTCCTGCTGCTCGCCGCCGATCTGCCGTTCCTGGACCGCGGCACGCTGGAGCGGCTGCTCGCGGCGCTGGACGATCCGGAGCCGGAGGCGGCGCTGCTGGTGGACGCCGGGGGACAGGAGCAGCCGCTGACCGCGGCCTACCGGACCGCGGCGCTGCGGGCGGCGCTGGCGGAGTTGGGTGATCCGGCGGGGCAGTCGCTGCGCCGGTTGCTGGCGCCGCTGCGCACCGTCCGGGTGGCGGACCGGGGTGGGGCGGCGTTCGACTGCGACACCTGGCAGGAGTTGGCGCTGGCCCGGGAGCGGGCGGCCGCACGGCCGGGGGTGGCGGCCGGTGAGCAGAGCGAATCCTGATGGTCACCGGCCAGGTGCTGCGGCGGCGCCGGGATCGGGCAGCATGGGAGGCATGGAGCGCACGCTGGATGACTGGATCGCCGCGGTCGGCACCGAGCTGGGCATCGACCTGGAGGTGGACGTGCCCGGACTGCTCGATCTGGCCCGGGTGGTCGCGCACGGGGTGGCCCGCCCGGCGGCGCCGCTGACCGCTTTCCTGGTCGGTTACGCCGCTGCCCAGCAGGGCGGCGGTGCGCAGGCGGTGGCGGCGGCCGGGGCGCGGACGGCCGCGCTGGCCGAGCGGTGGGCCGCGGCGGAGCAGCAGCCGTGACGGCGGTGACGGGCCTCGGGCGGGGGGAGGCGGATCCGGGCCGGGAGGCGGTGGCGGGGGAGCCGGTGCTGCGGGACTGTGCGTGGCCGCGGGCCCGCCGGGCGGCGTTGCTGGCGGGCGGGCGGCCGCTGGCCGTCCGGGTGGTGGAGCTGGCGGCGGCGCTCGGGCACACGTTGGCGGAGCCGCTGGTGGCGCTGACGGATCTGCCGGCCTTCGACACCTCGGCGATGGACGGCTGGGCGGTGGCGGGGCCGGGTCCGTGGCACGAGGTGGGCCGGGTGCTGGCGGGGGAGCGGGCGGGTCCGCTGGCGGACGGTACGGCGGTGGTGATCGCGACCGGTGCGCAGCTGCCGCCGGGCGCGACCGGGGTGCTGCGGCGCGAGCACGGGCGGCTGGACCGGGGGCTGCTGCGCGGGTCGGCGCTGGTGCCGGGCCAGGACGTGCGGCCGCGCGGGCAGGAGTGCCGGCGGGCTGAGGAGCTGTTGCCGGCGGGCCGGGTGGTGACGCCGGCGGTGCTGGGGCTGGCCGCGGCGGCGGGCCACGACCGGCTGTCGGTGCACCGGCGGCCGACGGTGGAGCTGCTGGTGCTCGGGGACGAGTTGCTGGATTGCGGGCCGCCGCGGCCGGGGCTGGTCCGGGACGCGTTGGGGCCGCTGCTGCCGCCGTGGCTGGCGGCGGCGGGGGCGGAGCTGATCGCCCGGCGCCATGTCCGGGACGAGTTCGGGCTGCTGCGGGACGCGGTGCGGCGCTCGCCGGCGGATCTGGTGGTGACGACGGGCGGGACGGCGGCAGGTCCGGTGGACTTCCTGCACCGGGCGCTGGCGGCGGCCGGGGCGCGGCTGCTGGTGGACGGGGTGGCGGTGCGGCCGGGGCATCCGATGCTGCTGGCCGAGCTGCCGGACGGGCGGCACCTGGTGGGCCTGCCGGGCAATCCGCTGGCGGCGGTGGCCGGCGCGGTGACCCTGGCCCTGCCGTTGCTGGCGGCGTTGAGCGGTCGGCCGGCGCCGGCGCACCGGATCGAGCCGGTGGGGGTGGCGTTGCCGGGCCACCCGTCGGACACCCGGCTGTTGCCGGTGGTCCGGACGGGGGGCGGGGTGGCGCCGCTGGCGTTCGACGGGCCGGCGATGCTGCGCGGGCTGGCGCTGGCGGAGGCCTTGGCGGTGGTGCCACCGGGCGGTCTGCCGGTGGGCGGCCGGGTGGAGCTGCTGGACGTGCCGTGAGCCGGCCGGGGCGGTCAGGTCGGGGTCTCGGGTGCCTGCGGGGTCTCAGGTGCGGGCGGGCCTGATCACCACCACCCGGTCGGTGAGCTGCAGGGTGGCGGCCTCGGGGTCGGTGTAGTTGAGCACCCGGCGGCCGCGGACCACGGCGACCACCAGGTCGGTGCACTCGCGCGGGCCGTGGCCGGCCTCGGCGCGGGTGACCGGCCGTTCCAGGACGTCCAGGCCGTTGCCGTAGGTGAGCAGGTCCTCCATCACCGAGCCGGTGTTCGGGCTGAGCGTCGACATGCCGAGCAGCCGGCCGGCCGAGCTGGAGCTGGTGACCACCACGTCGGCGCCGCTCTGCCGCAGCAGCGGGGCGTTCTCGTCCTCGCGGACGGCGGCGACCACGGTGGCGCCCTTGTTGAGCTGGCGGGCGGTGAGGGTGATCAGGGCGGCGGTGTCGTCGCGTTCGGGGGCGACCACGATCCGGGAGGCGCGCGGGAGTTCGGCGCGCAGCAGGGTCTCGGTGCGGGTGGCGTCGCCGACCACGCCGGTGAGGCCGTCCAGGGTGGCCTGTTCGACCACCTTGCGCTGGGGGTCGACGATCACGATGGATTCCTTGGGCTCGCCCTGGCCGAGCAGGGTGCCGACCGCGCTGCGGCCCTTGGTGCCGTACCCGATCACGACGGTGTGCTCGCGCACGGTGGACCTCCAGCGTTCGATCCGCCAGTGCTGGCGGGTGCGTTCGGTGAGCACCTCCAGGGTGGTGCCGACCAGGATGATCAGGAAGACCACCCGCAGCGGTGTGATCACCAGGATGTTGATCAGGCGGGCGGTGTCGCTGACCGGGGTGATGTCGCCGTAGCCGGTGGTGGAGAGGGTGACGGTGGCGTAGTAGGCGGCGTCGAGCAGGTCGACCGAGCCGTCGGAGTTGTCGGTGTAGCCGCTGCGGTCGAGCCAGACCACCAGGGTGGTGACGGCCAGGATGGCGAGCGCCATCAGCAGGCGCCTGGCGACCTGGCGCATCGGCGGGGTCGGGGTGCGGGCGGGCAGCAGGACGTTGCGGACCTGGTCACTGTCCGGGCCGGGTCCGCGCCGGCCGCGTTGGCCGGGCGGCGCGCCCGTTGCCGTCCGCGCCCTCCGTGCGGTCCGGCTGCCGGGGTCGGTATCGGGGTGGGGGTCGGTGTTCGGCACAGGGACAAGCATGGGGTGCGGCGGGTCGCGGGCGGGTCGCGGCGCCGGGGTGTCGCGGCCGACGGGTGGTCACCGCCGGGTGGGCCGCGCGGACGTGAGGGGGTGTGCGCGCGTAGCGTGGCGCCATGCGAGCCATCAACATCGCCCATGCCGGTGGACCCGAGGTGCTGAGCTGGGAGCAGGTGCCCGATCCGGTGCCGGCCGCCGGGGAGGTCCTGGTCGAGGTGGCGGCGACCGCCGTCAACCGTGCCGATCTGTTGCAGCGCCAGGGCTTCTACGAGCCGCCGGCCGGGAGTTCGCCGTACCCGGGGCTGGAGTGCTCGGGCCGGATCGTCGCGCTGGGCCCGGGGGTGTCCGGCTGGGGCGTCGGGGACGAGGTGTGCGCGCTGCTGTCCGGCGGCGGGTACGCCGAGCTGGTGGCGGTGCCGGTCGGCCAGCTGCTGCCGGTGCCGCGCGGCGTGGACCTGGTGGAGGCGGCGGCGCTGCCCGAGGTGGCCTCGACGGTCTGGTCGAACGTCTTCATGGTCGCGCACCTGCGCCCGGCCGAGACCGTGCTGATCCACGGCGGGGCCAGCGGCATCGGCACGATGGCGATCCAGCTGGCGAAGGCGGTCGGCGCCAGGGTGGCGGTCACGGCCGGCAGTGCGGGGAAGCTGGAGCGCTGCGCCGAGCTCGGCGCGGACATCCTGATCGACTACCGCGAGCAGGACTTCGTGGTGGCGCTGCGGGAGGCCACCGGCGGGGCGGGGGCGGACGTGATCCTGGACATCATGGGCGCCAAGTACCTGCAGCGGAACGTGGACGCGCTGGCGGTCAGCGGCCGGCTGGTGATCATCGGCCTGCAGGGCGGCGTGAAGGGCGAGCTGGACCTGGGCGGCCTGCTGCGCAAGCGGGCGGCGGTGGCGGCGACCAACCTGCGCGGGCGGCCGCTGGAGGAGAAGGCGGCGATCGTGGCGGCGGTCCGGGAGCACGTGTGGCCGCTGGTCGAGGCGCGGGTGGTGCGGCCGGTGGTGGACCGGGTGCTGCCGATCGAGCAGGCCGGGGCGGCGCACCGGGTGCTGGAGGCGGGCGAGCAGGTTGGCAAGGTGGTGCTGCGGGTGGGGTGAGGTGGCCGGCGACGGCGTGGTTGGTGCCCGAAATGCCCTGATTGTCGGAATGTGTGAGGCTGGTGCGGAGCTGTCCGCCGCCGATCGCGCCGAGCGCGGTCGGCCGTCGGAAGGACCTGCTTCCCATGGCTGCACTTCCGTCTGCGCTCTCAGCGTTCTGCTCCGCCCTTCCCGGCACGCTGCGCCGCGGTGCCGTGCTGGCCGGCACCGGACTGGCCCTGCCGGTCCTGCTGGCGGGCCCGGCCCTCGCCGTCGCGGCCGTACCGGTCGCCGCACCGGCCGCTCCCGCCGCCTCCTCCGCCGTCGCTCCCGCCGTCGCGGTCCCGATCCCGGCGCCGGTCGCGGGGGAACTCTCCGCGCCCGTGCAGGAGCAGCTCGCGACCGCGCTGCGCCAGGCCGCCGCGATGCAGCCTGTACCGGCCGGACCGCCCGCCGTGATCGACGAGCCGGGCGCCGAGCAAGGGGACGCCGGGCACGGGGACCCGAGCGCGGACCAGGACGGGGACGGGGCGCAGGGCGTGGACCCGTGCCCGCCCGCCGCCGACCCGGTCCGCTCCACCCCGCTGCCCTCGGCGGGCCACGGGGGGCCGTCGGCGAGCCCGAGTGCGGTGCTCGGCCCGGCACCGAGCCCGCCGGCGGTGCAGAGCCCGTCCGCCGCGCCGGTGAGCGTGACCGCGCCGTCCTCGCCCACCGCCTCCGGGGCCGGGGCCGAACCGGCGCCCCCCGCGGATCCGCCGTCCTGGCACCACCACCAGCCGGCGCCCGCGTACGCGCAGGCCGGCCCGGAGCAGGGCACCCCGCAGCAGGGCGTCCCGGAGCAGGGCGTCCCGCAGGACCCGGTGTCGGACCCGCCCTCCGACCCGCCGTCCGCCGGGGCGGAGCACCGGGCGGGCCCCGGTGCGCCCGGTGCCGCCGGCCCGGCGTCGGGCGGTACGGGCCAGGGCCCCGGCGCGGCCGCGAGCGCGCCGGCCGGTGGCGAGGAGGCCCCGCCGAGCCCCGACGGGCCGAGCGTGCAGGCGGCCGGCCCGGTGCTGCAGTACCAGGCGCAGCCGGCGGTGCCCGGACGCTCCGCCGACCCGGCGGGCCTGCAGTTCCCGCTCGGTGCCGGACTGGCGCTGATCGGTTGCGGGCTGGCGCTGATCGGGCTGCGGCTGCGCCGGGGCTGACCCGGTGGGTGCCGGCCGGTCCGGGGGCGTTGCCCGCCGCCGCGTCAACAGCGGCGCCGGGCTTCCGGATTGGTGGCGGCCGGGGCCGCCCGTACCGCCTGGTGTGGGACGATCGGTCCGCTGTCGGTCGGTGTCCGAAGCAGCACGCCGGCCCGGGCGCCGGGAGCCGGCGGTGGGCGGCCGCGAACGTGCGGCGGCACCGGTTCGTTGACCAGCTCGATGGACGAAGCATATGAAGGAGCTATGACCAATCCGATGAACGAACGGCCGCAGGAGCCCTACCAGGCGTCGGAGCCGTACCAGGCGTCGGGCGGGCAGCAGGACGACGGGCCCAAGGTGCTGATCGTCGGACCGGACGGGATGCCGATCGGCGCCGTGCCGGGCTCCGGGTTCGGCCGCGGCGCCGGGAACGATCCGGCGGAGCCGCGGGAGCTGCCGGTGACCGAGATGGTCGAGCAGCCCGCCAAGGTCATGCGGATCGGCAGCATGATCAAGCAGTTGCTGGAGGAGGTCCGGGTCGCGCCGCTGGACGAGGCCAGCCGGGTCCGGCTGAAGGAGATCCACGCCAGCTCGATCAAGGAGCTGGAGCTGGGTCTCGCCCCGGAGCTGGTCGAGGAGCTGGAGCGGCTGTCGCTCCCGTTCACCGACGACGCGATCCCCACCGAGGCCGAGCTCCGGATCGCCCAGGCGCAGCTGGTGGGCTGGCTGGAGGGGCTGTTCCACGGCATCCAGACCGCGCTGTTCGCCCAGCAGATGGCGGCGCGCGCGCAGCTTGAGCAGATGCGGCGGGCGTTGCCGCCCGGCCTGAACGGTGCCGAGGGCGAGCCGGAGGAGCCGGCCCCCGGCCGCGGGATCCGTTCGGGGCCGTACCTCTAGGGCACCCGCGGGGCTGCCCCGGCACACCGTCCGGGCCCGTTCGCGGCAGGGCTGTCCCGGCTCTGTAGCAGCTCGGACACGTTCCCGCCCCTGAACCCGATCACGTCGGTGCGAGCCGATACCCTGGCCCCTGCCGTCGGACTCGACCGACGGTGGGGGCGGCGGCCACGGGCCCGCCCGCCCGGTGCATCCGGACCAGACCGTAAGGCTGCGGCCCCGCCGCGCCGAGGGGGAAGCAGGGACCATGAGCGAGGACGCCAACCCGGTCGGGGGACATTCCCTCGGCAACGGCCGCTATGTGATCCAGCGCCTGCTCGGCCAGGGCGGCATGGCCTCCGTCCACCTCGCGCACGACACCGTGCTCGACCGGCTGGTCGCCGTGAAGACCCTGAACATCGAACTCGGCGGCCAGGCCGCGTTCAAGGAGCGGTTCCGGCGCGAGGCGCAGGCCGTGGCGCGGCTCCAGCACACCAACATCGTCTCGGTCTTCGACAGCGGTGAGGACGTCTCCCCGGAGGGGCTGGCCACGCCGTACATCGTGATGGAGTACGTCGAGGGGCTGGCCCTGCGCGACGTGCTCAACGACGCCGTCGCCCAGCACGGCGCGATGCCGACCGCGCAGGCGTTGAAGATCACCGCCTCGGTGCTGTCCGCGCTGGAGGCCTCGCACGACCAGGGCCTGGTGCACCGCGACATCAAGCCCGGCAACGTGATGGTCAGTTCCAAGGGCGTCGTCAAGGTGATGGACTTCGGCATCGCCCGCGCGCTGCAGTCCGGCGTGACCTCGATGACCCAGACCGGCATGGTGGTCGGCACCCCGCAGTACCTCTCGCCGGAGCAGGCGCTCGGCAAGAGCGTGGACGCGCGGGCGGACCTCTACTCGGTGGGCTGCATGCTCTTCGAGCTGCTCACCGGGCAGCTCCCGTTCGACGGCGACACCGCGTTCACCATCGCCTACAAGCACGTGCAGGAGCCGCCGCCGGCGCCGTCCAGCGTCAACCGGACGGTGAGCGCCGCGGTGGACGCGCTGGTGGCGCGGGCGCTGCGCAAGGATCCGGCGCACCGGTTCCCGACCGCGGAGGCGATGCGCGAGGAGGTCGAGCGGGTCGCCGGGGCGGAGCAGGGCGGCGGCGTGCCGCTGCAGGCGAGCACCCCGCTGGTGATCAGCGAGGGTCCGCGCTCGGTGCACGCGGCCCCGTCGATGACCAACTTCCCGCAGGTCGGCGGCGACATCCGGACGCCGACGCCGCAGGTCCAGCAGCACTACCAGCCGGCCGCGCCGACCCCGTCGCCGTACCAGGCCCCGCAGACCCCGCCGCCGTTCGCGCAGGCCCCGCACACGCCGCCGCCCTTCCCGCAGCCGCAGCAGGCGCAGACCCCGCCGCCGTTCGCGCAGCCGCAGTACCAGCAGCCGTACCAGACCCCGCACCCCTTCCCGCAGCAGGCGCACACGCCGGTGCCCGGCCCGGTCGGACCGTACGGGCCGACCCAGGTCAAGCCCAACAACGGCTGCTCCACCGCACTGATCGTGGTCGGCGTGATCGTGGGCGTGATCGTGCTGGCGGTGGTGATCGTGGCGATCGCCGCGGCCCAGGCCGAGAAGGACAAGAACAAGGGCACCAGCTACGACGGGGCGCCGCGCCACGTGGTGGTGCTGGAGCCCGCCGCCGGCGGCGACCGGATCCCGCCGGGGGTCTGAGTCACCGGACACCGGGCGCCCGCGTGAAGCGGTAGCGTGCACAGGGACGGAACCGACAGGGCGACTGCGCACCGAGCGACGGCCCGGGGCGAGGAGCGATGGCAGAGACAGAGCAGCCGGGCGAGGGCGAGCCGGAGCAGCATGCCGGCACCCGGGAGACCCCGCAGGGCCCGCGGAGCCCGGAGTCGACCGCCGAGACGGCCATGCTGTCGGCGCCCTTCGGGACCCCGTCGCGCGGCACCGCCGCCCCGCTCGGCACGGTCGGGGCGGGCCGCTACCGGCTGACCGGCAGGCTCGGCCGGGGCGGGATGGCCGAGGTCTTCGCGGCCCAGGACGTCCGGCTCGGCCGCACGGTCGCGGTCAAGCTGCTGCGCGGAGAGCTGGCGCAGGACGAGGTGGCCCGGCTGCGGTTCACCCGCGAGGCTCACGCCGTCGCGGCGCTCAACCACCACTCGATCGTCGCGGTCTACGACACCGGCGAGGAGCAGCACGGGATCGGCCCGGAGGACGGCGAGGAGACCACGCCGTACATCGTGATGGAGCTGGTCGAGGGTCGCACCGTCCGCGAGTTGCTGGTGGACGAGGAGGCGCCGCCGGTCGACCAGGCGCTGATCATCATCGCCGGGGTGCTGGAGGCGCTCGCGTACAGCCACCGGCACGGCATCGTGCACCGCGACATCAAGCCGGCCAACGTGATCATCACGACCGGCGGCGCGGTCAAGGTGATGGACTTCGGCATCGCCCGTGCGCTGACCGGCGCGGCGAGCACCATGACCCAGACCGGCATGGTGATGGGCACCCCGCAGTACCTCTCGCCGGAGCAGGCCCTGGGCAAGGCGGTGGACCACCGCTCCGACCTGTACGCGGCCGGCTGCATGCTGTACGAACTGCTGGCGCTGCGGCCCCCGTTCGTCGGCGAGACCCCGCTCGCGGTGGTCTACCAGCACGTCCAGGACATCCCGGTGCCGCCCTCGCAGGTCAACCGGCGGGTGCCGCCCGAGCTGGACGAGCTGGTGCTGCGCTCGCTGGCGAAGAACCCGGACGACCGGTTCCAGAGCGCGGACGAGTTCCGGGCCCACGTGCAGCACGCGCTGCGGCAGTTGCACGGCGCCGCGGGCGCGGGCCACCCCGGCGCGGGCTACCCGGGCGCGGCCGCCGGGCTGGCCGCCGCCGCGGCCGCGGGCGGCAGCGGCAGCTACCCCGGCTACGAGGGGCCGCCCAGCGGCGGCACCGCGATGACCGCCCCGCTCGGCCAGCTCGGCCCCGGCTCGGGCACCGGGCCGACCGAGGCGCTGCCCTACCAGGTGACCTCGCCGTACCGGACGCCCTCGCAGCCGTACCCGGCGGCGGGCGGGCCGGGCGGCGGCGGCCCGGGGTACGACGGCGACGACGAGGAGCCGCCGCGCCGGCGCAACCCGTGGGGCTGGGTGCTGGGCGTGGTGGCGGTGCTGCTCGCCGCGGCCATCGGTACCGCGCTGGCGCTCAGCGGCGGCCAGAAGCACAAGGACGAACCGGTGGTGACGCCGCCGCCCTCGGTCAACTCCCAGCCGAGCACGGTGGAGCCGAGCACCGGGGCGCCGTCGCCGTCGGCGAGCCGGAGCCAGACCAACACCACGACCCGCCAGCCGGAGTCGCCGAGCAACCTGCCGTCGACCTCGCCGAGCGCGAGCCGCTCCGGTTCGCCGTCGGCCTCGCCGTCGGCGAGCGCCTCGAAGTCGGGAAGCGCCTCGGCGCCCGCCTCGTCCCCGGCTCCGTCCTCGGCCAAGCCGAGTACCTCGCAGAGTGCGGGTCCGACGTCCTCCGGGACGCCCGCGGCCGGTGGCGGAAGCCAGTAGCCGGTTGCCACGACGGCCCCGCCCGGATCGGGCGGGGCCGTCGGCCTGTCCGGCGCCGGTCGGGTGGGTACGGCGGTCGGCCGCGTGCGGGCGCCGGGTCCGGCGGTTCGGTGGGCCGGGCGGTGCGCGTCAGTTGGTGAAGGCGTCCAGCACCTGTTCGTACTCCTCGCACCACCAGGCGAGTTGGGCGGCGGAGGCGGCGTACAGCGGGTCGGCGCGGTGGTCCTCGCGCTGGTAGTGCCACTGGAGCATCCAGAGGTCGTTCAGCCGCTCCCACCAGACCCGGTGCACGGCGGCGGCCAGCTGGCGGGCGTCGGCGGCGCCGGTGGCCCGGTAGCCGCGGGCGTAGTGGCGGACCCGGGAGAGGTCCAGCACGCCGGTGGTCCGGTCGTTGAAGATCAGGGTGGCCGCGCGGACGGCCTCCTCGGCGATCGGGTGCAGGCCGAGCTTGTCCCAGTCGAGCACCGCCACCACCCGGCCGCGGCGGTGCAGCAGGTTGAGGCCGTGGAAGTCGCCGTGGGTCCAGCCGGTCGGCGGGGCGGCGGTCGGCACGGGCCGCCGGTGCTGGTGGGCGGCGATCAACTCGGCGCGTTCGAGCAACCGTTGCTCGGCCAGCTCGTCGAAGGGCCGGCGCGGCTCCTGGTGGCGGGCGCGGCGGAGCAGCTCGGCGATCAGGAAGCCGGTCTCCACCGGGTCGGCCGAGAGCCGCCCGGGAGGCTGCCGGACGGGGGCGCACACCTTGGCGAGTGCGCCGTGCAGCCGGCCGAGCAGCGCGCCCAGCTCGGCGCACTGCTGCTGGTCCAGCTCGGTGCCGTGCCGGTGGACGCCGGAGACCCAGGGGAAGAGGGCGAAGAACCGGCCGCCGTGCGCGTGGACGGTGCGGCCGTCCTGGGCGGGCAGCGGCGGGGCCACCGGCAGGCCGAGGCGGTGCAGGGCGAGGGTGGCGTGGTGCTGGGCGGTGATCGCCGGGCGGGTGGCGGTGGCCTGGTCCACGTAGCACTTCAGGAAGTAGCTGCCGGCCTCGGTGGTCACCCGGTAGCCGCGGTTGAGCAGCCCCTCGGCCACCGGCTTCACCCGCAGCGCGGGGGCCGTGCGGAACTCCCGCAGCACCGCGGTCACCGTGCCCGGCGCGACCGGGGGGCTGAGGGTGCCGACCGGCGGGGCGGTCGGATCGGGACGGGCCGGTGCACCCGCTATCGGTCGGCCGGACGCCCGGGTGTCGCCGGGGAGCGAGGGGCGGGGCAGGAAGACCGGCGCGAGCAGCGCCGATGCCGGGTCCGACGGGGCCGAGGGGTGCGGTTGTGCGGTCACGGGGCGAGCGTAATGCCTGGCGCAATCGGTACTTGACAGACGGTCAGGAATGTGATTAGGGGAGCTCAGTTCTGCTGATCGGCCTGGTGGCGGGCCACGTAGGCCGCTGCCTGGGTGCGGCGTTCCATGCCCATCTTGGCGAGCAGGCTGGAGACGTAGTTCTTCACCGTCTTCTCCGCCAGGTGAAGTTCACCCCCGATCTGCCGGTTGGTCATCCCCTCACCGATCAGGTCGAGAATTCGCCTTTCCTGCTTGGTGAGTTGGGCCAGTCGCTGGTCCTCCTCCCGGCTCCCGCCGGTGCGCAACCGCTCCAGCACCCGGCTGGTGGCGATCGGGTCGAGCAGCGACTTGCCGGCGGCCACGTCGCGGACGGCGGTGAGCAGGTCGGTGCCGCGGATCGCCTTCAGCACGTAGCCGGAGGCCCCGGCCATGATCGAGTCGAACAGCGCCTCGTCGTCGGAGAAGGAGGTGAGCATCAGACACCTGATCGAGGGATCCTGCGAGCGCACCTCCCGGCAGACCTCGACGCCGTTGCCGTCCGGCAGGCGGACGTCGAGCACGGCGACGTCCGGCCGCACGGCCGGGATCCGGGCCAGCGCCTCGGCCGCGGTGCCGGCCTCGCCGACCACCTCGATGTCGTCCTCCATGGACAGCAGATCGTGGACGCCGCGTCGGACGATCTCATGATCATCGAGGAGGAATACTGTGATTCGTCCGTTTTCACTCACGTCCAAAGCCTCCCATATCGCCCTCGCACCGTCCTGGGCGGATGCAGGCCGGGCGCGCCGGCCCCTCCGGTGCCGGGACCGAATCGATTCCCGTTACCCCCTTACGCGGAGCGCCCTGCCCGGATAGCGTGCGCTGGTGTCCCGACGGCCCCGCCGAAGAGAGCTGCGCCACACCCGCGGCTCTGGGGAGCGAAGAACTAGGACGTCCTAGCGCAAGCGCGCCAAGGGGCGGCGCTGGGTAACGTTCTCGCAGAAGGGACGCCGTCGGAAAAGGATCACCACCTGCCGAGCACCCGGCGCGCACACCCAAGCGCGCCCCGCGAGGCGGTGACCGGACCGGTCACCGGCGACCCCGGGCGGCCGGACAGACCGAGGAGTGAACGTGACCGTCAAAAGCACGGCGAGGGCGCGCAAGAAGGCCGCCCCCGGCGTCCCTGACAATCTCCGCACGGGTACGGACGCCCCCGCGGAGCTCGTACAGTTGCTGACGCCGGAGGGTGACCGGGTCGAGCACCCGGAGTTTCCGCTGGTGACGACCCCGGAGGAGATCCGGGCGCTCTACCGTGACCTGGTGCTGGTCCGGCGCTTCGACGCCGAGGCCACCTCGCTCCAGCGCCAGGGCGAGCTGGGCCTGTGGGCCTCACTGCTCGGCCAGGAGGCCGCCCAGGTCGGCTCGGGCCGCGCGATGCGCCCCGGCGACTACGCCTTCCCGACCTACCGGGAGCACGGCGTCGCCTGGTGCCGGGACGTGGACCCGCTGAACCTGCTCGGCATGTTCCGCGGTGTGAACCACGGCGGGTGGGACCCGAACGAGAAGAACTTCCACCTGTACACCATCGTGATCGGCTCGCAGACCCTGCACGCCACCGGGTACGCGATGGGCATCACCAAGGACGGCGCGGACGACGCGGTGATCGCGTACTTCGGCGACGGGGCCTCCAGCCAGGGCGACGTCAACGAGGCCTTCACCTTCGCCTCGGTCTACAACGCCCCGGTGGTCTTCTTCTGCCAGAACAACCAGTGGGCGATCTCCGAGCCCACCACCAACCAGACCAAGATCCCGCTGTACCGCCGCGCCTCCGGCTTCGGCTTCCCGGGCGTCCGGGTGGACGGCAACGACGTGCTGGCCTGCCTCGCGGTGACCCGCTGGGCGCTGGACCACGCGCGCAGCGGCAACGGCCCGGTGCTGGTCGAGGCGTTCACCTACCGGATGGGCGCGCACACCACCTCCGACGACCCGACCCGCTACCGGCCCAGCGAGGAGACCGAGGCCTGGAAGGCCAAGGACCCGATCCTGCGGCTGCGGGCCCACCTCGACAAGGAGGGCCTCGCCGACGAGGCGTTCTTCGCCGAGGTCGAGGCGCAGAGCGAGCAGCTGGGCCTGCGGGTGCGCGAGGGCGTGCGCAGCATGCCGGACCCGGACCCGACCCTGATCTTCGACCACGTGTATGCCGAACCGCACACACTGGTGGACGAGGAACGGGCCGAGTACGAGGCGTACGCGGCCTCCTTCGAGGGCGGGGAGAACCTCTGATGGCAGGTCAGCTCAACATCGCCAAGGCGCTCAACGAGGCGCTGCGCAAGTCGCTCGAGAACGACCCGAAGACCCTGCTCATGGGCGAGGACATCGGCAAGCTCGGCGGTGTCTTCCGGATCACCGACGGCCTGCAGAAGGACTTCGGCGAGGACCGGGTGATCGACACCCCGCTCGCCGAGTCCGGCATCGTGGGCACCGCGATCGGCCTCGCGCTGCGCGGCTACCGCCCGGTGGTGGAGATCCAGTTCGACGGCTTCGTCTACCCGGCCTTCGACCAGATCGTCACCCAGCTGGCGAAGATGCACGCCCGCGCGCTCGGCCACGTGAAGATGCCGGTCACCATCCGGATCCCGTACGGCGGCGGCATCGGCGCGGTGGAGCACCACAGCGAGTCGCACGAGGCCTACTTCGCGCACACCGCCGGTCTGCGGGTGGTCAGCCCGTCGAACCCGAACGACGCGCACTGGATGCTGCGGCAGGCCATCGAGTCGGACGACCCGGTGATCTTCCTGGAGCCGAAGCGGCGCTACTGGGACAAGGGCGAGGTCCAGGACGCGGCCGAGCTGCCGCTGCACGCGGCGCGGATCGTCCGGCCGGGCACCGACGCGACGCTGATCGCGTACGGGCCGATGGTCAAGGTCTGCCAGGAGGCGGCCGCGGCCGCCGAGGAGGACGGCCGCAAGCTCGAGGTGGTCGACCTGCGGTCGCTCTCCCCGATCGACTTCGCCACCGTCGAGGCCTCGGTCAAGCGGACCGGGCGCGGCATCGTGGTGCACGAGGCTCCGGTCTTCCTGGGCCTGGGCGCCGAGCTGGCCGCCCGGCTCACCGAGAGCTGCTTCTACCACCTGGAGGCGCCGATCCTGCGGGTCGGCGGCTACCACGCCCCGTACCCGCCGTCGCGGGTCGAGGAGACCTACCTGCCGGACCTGGACCGGGTGCTGGACGCCGTCGACCGCGCACTGGCGTTCTGAGAGGAGCGAGAGCCGTGACCACCGAAGTTCGCTCGCTCCGCGAGTTCAAGATGCCGGACGTCGGCGAGGGCCTGACCGAGGCCGAGATCCTCACCTGGTTCGTGAAGCCCGGTGACACCGTGACGGACGGCCAGGTCGTCTGCGAGGTGGAGACCGCGAAGGCGGCGGTCGAGCTGCCGATCCCGTTCACCGGGACGGTCGAGCAGCTGTTCTTCCCCGAGGGGTCGACGGTCGACGTCGGCACCGCGATCATCTCGGTGGCGGTCGAAGGTGCGGGCGGCGCCGAGCCGGTCGCCGCCCCGGCGGCCCCCGCCGAGGCCGAGGCCGTCCCGGAGCGCCGCGAGGTGCTCGTCGGGTACGGCCCGCGCACCGGCGGGACCCAGCGCCGCGCCAAGCGGGTCACCGCTGCCGCCGCCGTGGCCGCCCCGGTGGCGCCGGTGGTGCCCGCTCCGCCGGTCGCCCCGGTCGCCCCGGTCGCCCCGGCGGTCACCCCGGTCGCTCCGGCGCCCGTGGTGGCGGCCGTACCGGCCCAGGCGCAGCTGGTGGAGGGCGACCGGCCGCTGGCCAAGCCGCCGGTCCGCAAGCTGGCCAAGGACCTCGGCATCGACCTGCGCAGCGTCGTGGCGACCGGTCCGGGCGGGGTGATCACCCGCGAGGACGTGCACGCCGCCGTCCTGCCGGTGGCGGCGCCCGCCGAGGCCCCGGCCGCTCCGGCGCCGGTGGTGGCGGTGCCCGCCGTCGCGGTGGGCACCGGTGACGTCCGGATCCCGGTCAAGGGGGTCCGCAAGGCCACCGCGGCCGCGATGGTCTCCTCGGCCTTCACCGCCCCGCACGTGACCGAGTTCGTCCAGGTCGACGTGACCCGGACGATGAAGCTGGTGCGCAAGCTCAAGGAGAGCGGCGAGCTGGGCCAGGGCGTGCGGGTCAGCCCGCTGCTGCTGGTCGCCAAGGCGCTGCTGACGGCGGTCCGCCGCTACCCGGAGGTCAACGCCAGCTGGGACGAGGCGGCGCAGGAGATCGTGGTGAAGGGCCAGGTCAACCTGGGCATCGCCGCGGCCACCCCGCGCGGGCTGATCGTGCCGAACATCAAGGACGCCGGCTCGCGCACGCTGCCGCAGCTGGCGGTCGCGCTCGGCGAGCTGATCGACACCGCGCGGCAGGGGAAGACCTCGCCCGCGGACATGCAGGGCGGCTCGATCACCATCACCAACGTCGGCGTCTTCGGCGTCGACACCGGCACCCCGATCCTGAACCCGGGCGAGGCGGCCATCCTCGCCTTCGGGGCGGTCCGGGACCTGCCGTGGGTGCACAAGGGCAAGGTCGTGCCGCGCCAGGTCACCACGCTGGCGCTCTCCTTCGACCACCGGCTGGTCGACGGCGAGCTCGGCTCGCGGGTGCTCGCGGACGTCGCCGCGATCCTGGAGCAGCCCAAGCGGCTGATCACCTGGGGCTGATCCCACCAGCGACACGGACGGGCCCCGCACCTCCCTCGAGGTGCGGGGCCCGTCCGCGTCCGGGTCGCCGGTCAGCGCACCGGGGCCGGCACCCCGAGGCCGACCGCGAGGGCCCCGGCGGCGGAAGGCGTGCCGGTCGGCGTGGTGGCGGCGGAAGGCGTGCCGGACGGCCGCGGCGCCGGCGGGGCCGGGTGCTCCACCTCCAGGTCGAGCCGGTTGGTCCTGCCCTGCGCGGTACGGCCGGAGAAGACCTGGATCGTGGTCTGGTCGCGGGGGGCGTCCGCGACCAGACCGACCCGGAACAGCAGCCGGTGGGCCTGGCCGTCGGCCAGCGGACCGGCGAGCGCGGTCAGGTCGGCCAGGATCACCGGGTCGCACCCGGTGTGCAGCGCGACCGGGGTCCACTGCCCGCCGGACATCACCTCCACCGACACCTCCCCGACGGTGAGCGGAGTGCCGATCCCCTCGCCGCTCGCCCGCTCGTTGTAGAGCGCGAACGAGGGCACCACCCGGTCGATCGCGCTGCCGCTGAGGTTGGCCTCCTCGACGCCGATCTCGATCGGCGGGCCGCCGGCGGTGATGCCGGTGGGAGCCGGCGCGATGAAGCCGCTGACCGTGTCGGCCGGACCCTGCGCGGTGGCGGTCGTGGTGGTGGCCGCGGCCGCGGGCCCTTCGCCGCAGGCGAGAGCGGTGCCGGCGCCGGCGGTCAGCGGCAGGCCGATGCCGATGGTGAGGGCGGCGACGGCGGTGGCGCAGGCGCGGACCAGGAGGGAGATGACAGGCGTACGCATGGCGGGGAACCCCCAGGGGCGGTGGGTCGGCGACGAGGTGGACGGGGTGGGCCGGTCGCTCGCGTCCGGCCGCTGGCGCCGGCCGCGAGCCCCGTGCCCCGCACAGTGCCGGATGCGCCAGCCCGGCGGGGGCGCAGGCGGTTCCGGAATATTCTTCGGGAGTCCTGGGCGGTGTCCCGGGATACTGCTCCGGTGACCGACCGACCGACAGTCCAGCACCCCGCCGTCCGCCCCGCGCAGGCACCCGCGGCGGAGCCCGCCGCCCGGCCGTCGCTGCGCCGGGACGTCTCGCTCCCCGCGCTGCTCGCCGGCCTGGTGTGCATCGCGGTCTCCTTCTCCGGCCCGCTGGTGGTGGTGCTCGCCGCCACGGCCGCGGGCCACCTCGACCAGACGCACACCGCGTCCTGGATCTGGGCGGTCTCCGTCGGCAGCGGGCTGACCTGCCTGGTGCTCTCATGGTGGACCAGAACGCCGGTGATCACCGCTTGGTCGACCCCCGGCGCGGCGCTGCTGGTGGCGGGCCTGGGCGCGTACCCGTACCGGGAGGCGGTGGGGGCCTTCCTGGTGAGCAGCGCGGTGGTGGCACTGTTCGGGATCACCGGACTGTTCGGGCGGCTGATCCGGGCCGTCCCGGTCGGGATCGTCAACGCGATGCTGGCCGGCATCCTGTTCACCTTCGGCGCCGGCATCTTCACCGAACTTCGGACCGCCCCCGTGCTGGTGCTGGGCTGCTTCGCCGCCTTCCTGGTGGCCAAGCGGCTGCTGCCGCGGTACGCGGTGCCGGTGGCGCTGCTGGCCGGGGCGGCGCTGGCGGCGGTCACCGTGGGGCTGCCGCTGCACCTTGGGGCGGGCGGCCCGACCCGGCCGGTGCTGACCGTGCCGGCGTTCTCCTGGGCGGCGACGGTCGGCCTGGCGCTGCCCCTCACCATCGTCGCGCTGGCCTCGCAGAACGCGCCGGGCCTCGGCATCATGCGGGCCTGCGGGTACCGGCCGGACGACCGGCTGCTGATCGGCGCGACCGGCGGACTGTCGGTGCTGCTGGCGCCGTTCGGCTCCCCGGGCGTGAACCTGGCGGCCATCACCGCGGCCATCTGCACCAGCCCCGAGAGCCACCCCGACCCGCGCCGGCGCTACGTCGCCGGGATGTCGGCGGGCGTGCTCTACCTGCTGGTGGGCAGCTTCGGCGGGGTGCTGGTCAGCCTGTTCACCGGCCTGCCGCACGCGCTGATCGCGGTGATCGCGGGCGTGGCCCTGCTGGCCTCCTTCCAGGGCAGCCTGGCGGCGGCCGTCGCGGACGAACGCGGGCGCGACGGCGCGGTGGTGACCTTCCTGGCCACCGCGTCCGGGATGAGCCTGTTCGGCATCGGCGCCGCCTTCTGGGGCCTGCTGCTGGGCCTGGCCACGCACCTGGTGCTCGGCGCGCATCGCCGTACGGCGTGATCCGTACGCGCCGGGCGGTCGGCCCGGAGCGCGGGCCGCGGTCGTCCGAACGGAGTTGACCGAACACGGTCGATCGCGCCCAACCGGCCGGTAGGCTCTGCCCGTTCGGCGAGGGGTAGGCGCGGAGCGACGGCGTTCTCGCGCGTCCGAGTGGGCTGGGGCCTGGCATTGAGCGAGCTGGTCGAGGAGCGGGTGGAGGCGGCTGCGCCCGCTGCCGCAGGGTCGCGGCTGCGGCGCCGGCGACGGGTCCTGCTGGCGGCCGTGCTGGCCGCCGCGGTGGTCGCCGGCGGCGGGCTGGCCGCGGCCTCGCTGGTCAGGTCGCCGGCCGAGCGCGCCGCGGACACTGCCCCGCCCCCGGACACCCTGCTCACCGCCCCCGTCACCGCCCGGCTGCTGAACCGGTCCGCGGTGACCCGGGGCCAGGTCTACCCGCCGACCCGGTACGACGTCACGCCGGCTGCCGCCTCGTCCGAGATCAACCAGCTCTACGTGTCCGGCCCGCCGGTGCGCACCGGCGACCAGGTGGCCAACGGGCAGGTGCTGGCGGAGGTGTCCGGCCAGCCGCTGTTCGTGCTGCAGGGGCCGGTGCCGGCGTACCGGGACCTCAAGCCGGGCAGCAGCGGGCCGGACGTCGCCGAACTGCAGTCAGCGTTGGAGCAGTTGGGCCACGGGCACGGCGCCGACCCGGACGGCAGCTTCGGTCCGGGGACGGCCGAGGCGGTCGCCGGCTACTACCGGCGGATCGGCTACCCGGTGCCCACCACCGGCGCGGCTGCCCAGCAGGCGGTGGACACCGCGCGCCGGGCCGTGGAGGCCGACCGGTCGGCGATCGACGCGCTCAAGGCCCAGCAGGCCGCGGCCCCGACCGCGCCCCGGACGACCCCGACCCCCTCCGCCGCCTCGCCCTCCGGCGTCCCGACCCCGGATCCGATGCCGGACCGAGCTCCGGAGCCGGCCCCGGCCGCCGCGCCGGTCGCGGCCGGCGGAGCCGACCTGGCGCGCCAACTCACGGCGGCCCGGCAGAAGTTGGCCGAGGACAGTGCGGCGCTCGCACAGGCCTCCGCGGTGAACGGCCCGATGGTGCCGGCCGGCGAGGTGGTGTTCCTGCCCGCGCTGCCCGCCCTGGTCACCGCCGTGAACGCGACCGTCGGCTCACCCGTCCAGGGCCCGCTGCTCTCGCTCACCAGCGGTCAACTGGCCGTCACCGCCCGGCTCGACCCCGGACAGGCGGCCGGGATCGTCCCGGGCATGGCGGTGGAGATCCTCGCCGAGACCACCGGGCAGAGCCTGCCGGGATCGGTCGCCGAGGTCGGCGCCCCGACCACCACGCCCCCCGGTGGCCGGGTGATCGCGATCGGCGGTGCACCGGCCCCGGCCGCCGGCGGCAGCGCCGGTGCCGGTGGCGCGGCGGGCGGTGGCGCGACCTGGGGAGGCGGCCCCGGCCAGGGCGGTCAACCCGCCGCCTCGTACGTGCCGTTGCGGATCACCCCCGCGCAGCCGCTGCCGGCCGCGCTGAGCGGCCAGAACGTCCGGATCACCGTGCAGCGCGACACCTCGGCCGGGCCGGTGCTGAGCGTCCCGGTGGCGGCGGTCTTCACCGACGCCGCCGGACGGACCGCCGTGACCCGGGTCGACCCGGCCGGGCGGCGTACGAACGTGCCGGTCACCTGCGGGATCAGCGCCGACGGTTACGTGGGCGTCAGCGCGGACGGACCCCCGCTGGCGGCGGGCGACCAGGTGGTGGTCGGCCGGTGAGCCGGGCTCCCGCCGAGGTCGTCCCTGCCGAGGTCGTCCCCGCCGAGCCGGTCATCCGGCTCGACGGCGTCGGCCGCAGCTTCGCCGGACCGCCCCCGGTGACCGCGCTGCACCCGTGCGACCTCACCGTGCGGGCGGGGGAGTACGTCGCGGTGACCGGCCCGTCCGGCTCCGGGAAGTCCACCCTGCTGCACCTGCTCGGCCTGCTCGACACCCCCACCAGTGGCCGTTACCTGCTGGACGGCATCGACACCGGCGAGCTCGGCGACCGCGAGCGCTCCACCCTGCGCGGGCGGCGGATCGGCTTCGTCTTCCAGTCCTTCCACCTGCTGCCGCACCGGACCGCCGAGGAGAACGTGCTGCTCGCCCAGGTCTACAACCGCACCCCCCGCGAGCGCCGCCTCGCCGCCGCCCGTGCGGCGCTGCGCCAGGTCGGGCTCGGCCACCGGCTGGACGCGCTGCCGACCACGCTGTCCGGCGGCGAGCGCCAGCGGGTCGCGATCGCCCGCGCCCTGGTCAACGACCCCAGCCTGGTGCTCTGCGACGAGCCCACCGGCAACCTGGACTCGGCCAACGCCGCCGCGGTGCTGGAGCGGTTCGACCGGCTGCACGCCGAGGGGTACACCCTGCTGGTGATCACCCACGATCCGGCGGTCGCCGCTCGGGCCGGCCGGACCGTGCGGATCGCCGACGGCCGGCTGGACGGCCCGGCCCCCGACCGGCCGGCGGCCCGCTGAGATGGCCCGGACCGCCCTTCCCGGGCCCGGCTCCCGGCTCGGCCCGCGCGACCTGCTCGCCGAGGCGCTGGCCGGGGTGCTCCAGCGGCCGGGCCGCTCGGTGCTCACCATGCTCGGCACGGTGCTCGGGGTCGGCGCCTTCGTCGCGGTGCTCGGACTGACCGCCACCGCCTCCGGGCAGATCGGGCGGCAGTTCGACCTCACCAAGGCCACCACCGTGACGGTCACCGACCACCCGTCGCAGGACGGCCTGGCCCCGGGCGCCCGGCCGCCGACCAGCTTCCCGGACGACGCCGACGCGCTGGCCGGCCGGATCGACGGGGTGACCGCGGCCGGCGTCTGGTGGCAGGTGCCCACGGACGGCCTGCGGATCTCCGCCACCCCCGCCGGCGACGGCGCGGCCGGGCAGAACCTGGCGCTGTACGCGGCGACGCCGGGCGCGATCGCCGCGATGCAGCCCACCCTGGCCGCCGGGGTCACCCTCGACCCGTACGCCCACCGGGCCCGGCTGCCGGTAGTGCTGCTCAGCCGGGCCGCCGCCGCCCGGCTCGGGGTGACCAGGCCGGACGCCCAGCCGGCGGTCTTCATCGACGGGCTGCCGTACACCGTGATCGGCATCTACCAGGACGTCCGGCGGCTGCCCGACACCCTGCTGGGGATGATCGTGCCGAGCACCACCGCACTGGACCGCTTCGGCAACCCCGGCACCGGCGAGGACCAGGCCGCCCACCTGCTGGCCGCCACCCGGGTCGGGGCCGCCCCGGTGGTCGCCCGGCAGCTGGCGGCGGCCCTGCGGCCGGACGCGGTCGAGCGGCTCACCGTCTCCGCGCCGCCCGACCCGCACACCCTCCAGGACCACGTCACCTCCGACCTGACCGGGCTGTTCCTCGCGCTGGCCGCGATCTGCCTGGTGGTCGGTGCGGTCGGGATCGCCAACACCACGCTGGTGGCGGTCCTGGAACGGACCGAGGAGATCGGACTGCGGCGCGCGCTGGGCGCCCGCACCCACCACGTCGCGGCGCAGTTCCTCACCGAGTCCACCGCGCTCGGCTCGCTCGGCGGCCTGGTCGGCACCGGCCTCGGGGTGCTGGTGGTGCCGGCGGTCGCGGCGCTGCGCGGGTGGACCGCCGTGCTGCAGCCGTCGGCCACCCTGCCGGCGCCGCTGATCGGCAGCCTGGTCGGCCTGCTGGCGGGCCTCTACCCGGCCGTCCGGGCGGCCCGGACCGACCCGCTGCGGGCGCTGCGCGGGGGCAGCTGACCGCCCCGTCCGCAAGCCGGTGGGGCGCGGACTCGGCCGACCCGGTGAGCCGGTGCGCCGCCGGGGGGAACTTCCGGCCGCGCGGGCAGCGCGGCGACGCGCCCGGGGTACGTCTCTCCGACCCCCCACCCGAGCGCCCCGCCGGGTGACCGGAGCACCGAGGACGACCCGTATGCCGTCTGGCACTCATGGCCGTTTCGTCCGGAGTACCGCAGCGCTGGTGCTGCTCTCGGCCGCCGCGCTGCCCGCCGTGCTCGAACTGGCCGCACCGTCGCCGTCGACCGTGATAGGTCCGCCGGCCGGACCACTGACCGACCACGCGGCCCCGCCGCGCAGCCCCCAGCAGGCGGACCTGCGGGCCCCCGCGGCGCCCACCGTCGACATAAGGCGCTCCGGCGACCCGGCCAACCGGATCACCCTGGTCCTGCTCGGCGACGGGTACACCGAGGACCAGCAGAACGTCTTCCGGGAACAGGCCGACCGGGCCTGGCGCGCGCTGATGGAGATCGAACCGTTCCGCACCTACCAGGGGTTCTTCAACATAAGGCGGGTCGACGTGGTCTCGCCGTCCTCCGGCATCGCCGAGAGCGAGTCCACCGGACGCTCCACCCGGACCCCGCTCGGCATGCACTTCTGGTGCGAGGGGACCGCCCGGCTGCTGTGCGCGGACGAGTCCGCCACCGCCCGGTACGCGGGCGAGGGCGACGGACCGCAGTACCTGATCGCGCTCGCCAACTCCAGCGAGTACGGCGGCGCGGGCGGCACCGGCGTCACCACGCTGGCCGGCGGCAGCCCCGACGCCGGACGGATCATCCAGCACGAGATAGGGCACACCGTCGGCGAGCTGGGCGACGAGTACGACAGCGCCCCGGACGACGCCGACTACCCCAACCTCGCCACCGTCGACGCCGACCAGATGCGCCGGACCAAGGTGAAGTGGTGGCGCTGGCTGGACGCGCCGTCCCCGGACGGCGGCGGCACGGTCGGCGCGTACCGCAGCGCCAACGGCCTGTACCGGCCGACCGAGGACTCGGTGATGCGCACCCTCGGGGGCTCCTACAACCTGCCGTCCCGGGAGGCGATCATCGAGCAGCTCTACCGACGGGTCCGCCCGCTGGACGGCGCCACCCCCGCGCCGGGCGAGGTGGCCGCCCCGGCCCGGCTGGCGGTGCAACCGCTGCAGCTGACCGGCGCCCGGCAGCTGCGGGTGGACTGGACGGTGGACGGGGTGGCGGTGGAGCCGCAGGCCCCGGACCGGACCTGGCTGGACACCGCGGCGCTGGCCCTGGCGCCCGGCCGGCGGGTGACGGTGCAGGCCACCGTCACCGACACCACCGACTGGGTCCGGGACGAGGGCTTCCGGCAGGAGTTCATGACCCGCTCGGTGAGCTGGACGGTGACGGGCTGAGCCTGGCCCGGCCCCGGCCCGGCGGGCCGACCCCTGCAGGATTGATCATTTGATGGGATGACTAGCCTGGGGCCACCATGACCGTGGACCCCGTGGGCGCCGCTCGCTCCGTACCCGTACCTGTACCCGCCGCTGCCGCCGCCGTCGGAGCCGTACCGGGCCCCCGTCCCGGGGAGCCGGTCACCGGTCCGCCGGTCGTCGCTCCGTCGGTGGTCGGTCCGCCGGGCGGGCGGGCGGCCTGGCTGGCCTGGGCGATCGGCTGCTCCGTCTACGTGCTCGCGGTGGTGCACCGGACCAGCCTGGGGGTCGCCGGCCTGGACGCCACCGAGCGGTTCGGGATCGGCGCCTCCGCGCTCTCCACCTTCTCGATCCTCCAGGTGCTGGTGTACGCGGCGATGCAGATCCCGGTCGGGCTGCTGGTCGACCGCTTCGGACCGCGCCGGGTGCTGATGCTGGGCGTGCTGCTGATGAGCCTCGGCCAGCTCGCGTTCGCGTTCTCCACCTCGTTCGGGCCGGCCCTCGGCTCGCGGGCGGTGCTCGGCTGCGGCGACGCGATGACGTTCATCAGTGTGCTGCGGGTGAGCGCGCGCTGGTTCCCGGCCGCGCAGAATCCGCTGGTCGCCCAGCTGACCGGGCTGGCCGGGATGGGTGGCAACCTGGTCACCACGGTGGTGCTCGCCCGGGCCCTGCACCAGGAGGGCTGGACCTTCTCGTTCGGGGCGATCGCGCTGGCCGGGACCGCCGTCCTCGCGCTCGTGCTGCTGCTCCGGGAGGCGCCGGCCGTGCCACTCGGCCTGGTCGCCCCGGCGCCGCCACGGCTGTCCGTGCGGCGCCAGATCCGCGACTCCTGGCAGGAGCCGGGGACCAGGCTCGGCATGTGGGTGCACTTCACCACCGCCTTCCCCGCCGCCGCCTTCGGCCTGCTCTGGGGCCTGCCGTTCCTGGTCGAGGGCCAGGGTCTGAGCCGGGGCGCCGCGGGTGGGCTGCTCACGCTGATGGTGGTCAGCACGATGCTCTTCGGGGTGCTGTTCGGCCGGCTGGTCTCGCTCAGCGCGGCCGCCCGGATGCCGATCGCCGGCGCCGTGGTCGCCGCCACGGCGCTGTCCTGGGCAGTGGTCCTGGCCTGGCCGGACGGCCACCCGCCGCGGTGGCTGCTGGTGCTGCTGCTGGTGGTGATGGGGAGCAACGGACCCGGCTCCCTGATCGGCCTCGACTTCGCCCGCGCGCACAACCCGGCCGAGCGGATGGGCACCGCCTCCGGCATCGCCAACATGGGCGGCTTCGTCGGGGCGGTGCTCACCCTGCTGGGGATCGGGGTGCTGCTGGACGCCCTGTCGGACGGGGGCGGCTACACCGCCGAGGCCTACCGGTGGGCGTTCTGCTGGCAGTTCCTGCCGCTGGCCCTGGGGGCGGCGATGATCCTGCGGCTGCACCGGACGGTGCGGCGGGCGCCGCGGGGCTGACCGGTCGGCCGGCCCCGCGGCGCCGCGCCGCTCAGAGCTCCCCGGCCTCGCGCAGCAGGTCCGCGATGTCCGGCGCCTCGCCGTAGATCCGGGCCCGCCCGAACTCGCAGACCAGGGGCCCGCTGTACGGGCCGGGCCGCGGCTCGGGCGCGTGCGCCAGGTGGCGCACCATGTCCACCACCTTGAGCCGGGCGCAGCGGCGGAACGCCCGGCCGCCGCGGATGCCGACCCGCTCGACGCTGGTGCACTCGTAGTACGGGCCGAACGGCGGTCCGCTGTCCTGCTCCGGCTCCGGCGAGCGCAGTTCCATCCGGCCGTGTCGGCAGTGCACCTCCCCGTCGGAGCGGATGTGGATGCCCGCGCCGTCCAGGTGGTCGATCTCGGCGAGGATCTGCACCCGCTGCCCGACCGCCTCCGACAGCGTCTCGGCCATCCGCCGCCGCTGCCCCGGGACGTCGGTGTCGCCGCGCCGGATCGAGGGCAGCAGCTCGCCGGTGACCCAGTCCTGGAAGGGGCGGGCGGTGGGCTTGTCCGACCGCATGATCAGCCGGTACAGGCCCGCTTCGCTGATCGCCCCGATCAGCGGGTTACCGCCTTCATAGGGTTTCCGACCTGCGGAAACGTCGTAACCCTCAGTCAGGGATAGGGTCACCGACCGCAGGTCGACCACCCTGGACTGCCCCGGCGGGAGACTGCTCGCCGTGTCGCTGGGGTTCTTCCTCCCCAGCACCCTGCAGACGTCCGCCGTGACGAACCACGGTTCTCCGTCGATCATCACGACCCGGATCGGCTGCCCGGTCCCCGGGAAGCTCGTCCGTACCAGCTCCATGTCGGCCGTGTCGTCCACTGCCGCCCCTCCTTCACGTTCGGTGACGGGTTGCCCGGAACAACGACACCGAACGGGTGACGTACCGGTACCGCTCCGACGTACGGGAGTGCGGATGGCCGCGCCGGCGCGCGATGCTCCGCGTACCACCGTTCGGGGTTGACGCGGCCGGCGAAGCAGCGGTTCAGAGCGTCACGGGGTCACGGGGTCAGCGCGAAGTTGGCCAGCACCCGGGCCGCCAGCTCGCCGTCGCCGTCCACCCGGACGGCGTGCGGCACGGCCTCCGGGCGGACCCGGCCGCAGGCGAGGCGGAGGTAGGTCTCCCAGTCGAGGGTGAGCCGGACGTCCGGGCCCGGGCCGGCCGAGTCGTCCACCGAGCCGCGGCCGCTCGCGTCCACCCGCACGGTGCGCAGGAACTCCAGCTCGCCGGTCACGTCGAAGGTCACCGCCGTCCCGGCCGGGGCGGCGGCCAGCTTGGCGACCACCCGGGGCAGGCCCTCCACCAGGTAGTCGCGGCTGACCACGGCGGCGGGGGAGGCGAGGTTGCCGGGCGCGCGCAGGGCCCGGCGCAGGTCCTGCTCGTGCACCCAGACGTCGAAGGCGCGGGTGCGCAGCAGCTGCTCGTACGGCAGGTCGCGGGAGAGCGGGCCGGCCGGCCAGCGGACCAGGTCCTGCGGGCCCTGCTTGGCGTTGCGCAGGGCGCGGCTGCGGCGGATGACGGTGTACTCCAGCTCGCCGGTCAGCTCGACCGGGGTGTGGCAGCGCCGCTTGTCGACCGGGAGCTCCATGTACCGGGCGAACTCGCTGGTGACGTGGCGCAGGTCGCGGGGGAGCGAGTGGATCGGCCGGGGGTCGCCGAGCAGCTCGGACTCGATGCCGATGATGTGCGAGACCACGTCCCGGACCGACCAGCCGGGGCACTCGGTGGCCCGGTTCCAGGCGTCGGTGGGCAGCGGGGCGAGCAGCTCCGCTATCGACTCGATGGAGTGGAGCCATGCGTCGGTGTACGCCTGCACGGTCTGGTTCTCCGTCACGGGAATCTCCGGTCCTCCGTCAGCTTCCTGGCCACGTGGCCCGGGAGAGGGGGGAGACTCCTGAGCTTCCGGGCGCACGCGCTACCCGCACGTTACGCTGCCGGGTGACAGCAGGGCAGCGCTTTCGGGTGATGATCGTAGGACTCTTGTCGTGGACGGTGGTACTGTGCGCGCTTCTTTGATCCAACTTGCGGTCTCCGATGCCGAGCCGCCGGCCGAGCGGCGGGCCAGGGCCGCCGCCCTGGTGCGCGCCCAGGAGGGTGCCGACCTGGTGGTGCTCCCGGAGCTCTGGCCGCTCGGCGGGTTCGCCTACGAGGCCTGGAGCGCCGGCGCGGAGACGCTGGAGGGGCCCACCGCAGAGGCCATGGCGGCCGCCGCCGAGGCCGCGGGAGTGTGGCTGCACGCGGGTTCGATCGTCGAACGGGACCCGGACGGGCCGATCTACAACACCTCACTGCTGTTCGCCCCGGACGGCGAGCTGGTGCACACCTACCGCAAGATCCACCGCTTCGGCTTCGACAGCGGCGAGGCAGTGGTGATGGGCGCCGGCCAGGAGATCGTCACGGCCGCCACCGACCTCGGCCGGATCGGCCTGGCGACCTGCTACGACCTGCGCTTCCCCGAACTGTTCCGGGCCCTGCTGGACGCCGGGGCGGAGCTGCTGCTGGTCCCGGCGGCCTGGCCGGCCAAGCGGCGCGAGCACTGGACGCTGCTCGCCCGGGCCCGCGCGGTGGAGGAGCAGGCGTATGTGCTGGCCTGCAACACGGCGGGCACCCACGGCGGGGTCGAGCAGGCCGGGCACAGCCTGGTGGTCGACCCCTGGGGCCAGGTGCTGGCCGAGGCCGGTCCGGACGAGGAGGTGCTGACGGTGGACCTGGACCCGGCGGAGGTGGCGAAGGCCCGCGCGGAGTTCCCCGTGCACCGCGACCGCCTGCTCGGCATTCCGGCCCCCGTCCAGCGCTGATCGCGCGCCGCCGCGCCCGCCGCGCGGGCCCCGGGAGCCGCGCGGCGCAGCGGTGGTGACAGGGGTCCGCTTTTGCCGGTCCTTGACATGTTTGGCACCCATGTGCGCAACTCTTGAGAAGGTGAGCCTGCGTCGCGTTCAGGCCGGTCGAGGAGGGGGAGGTCAGGGGTGCCCGAGTCCCGCATGTCCGGCGACGGCCCCGGCCGCCCGCGGACCGGTTTCGGCCTGCCCGGATTCGGCCTCCCCGGCTCGTACGGTCCCGGCGCCGACGGGCGCCCCGCGATCCGGCGCAACAGCCTGCGCGAGCAGATCGCCGAGGCGCTGCGCGAGGAGATGATGGCCGGCCGCCTCCCGGCCGGCCGCAACTTCACCGTCAAGGAGATCGCCGAGCTGTACGGGGTCTCGGCCACCCCGGCCCGGGAGGCGCTGGTCGACCTCGCCGCCCAGGGCCTGCTCCGGGCCGAGCACCACCGCGGCTTCACCGTCCCGGAGTTCGGCTGGACCGACTTCCTGGAGATCTTCGAGGCCCGGGCGCTGCTCACCGACAGCGCGATCCGCCAGCTGCTGGTGCGGCCGCCGAGCTACGACTGGGGCCGGCTGCCCTCGCTGCGCCGCCGGGCGACCGCCGCCACCCAGGCCTCCCGGGCCGGCCAGCTGGACGTGCTGGTCGGCTGCGACCTGAGGTTCTGGCAGGAGGCGGCGGCGCTGCTCGGCAACGCCCGGATCGCCGACTACCTCGGCTGGCTGCGGGTGCAGTCCTGGATGTTCGCCGCGCCCCACCTGCGCGCGGCGGGCGAACTGGGCGGGGTCTGCTGGGACGGGCACGGCGCACTGGTCGACCGGATCGAGGAGCACGACGTCACGGGCGCCCAGCGGGTGGTCAACGAGTACAACGTCTTCACCGTCGAACTGCTCGCCCGGCTCACCGGGGAGCCGCTGGACTCGGTCTCGGTGCTGCCGCTGCTGCGCCCGCCGTCGGACCACCCGCCGGTGGTGACGGTGGCGCCCGAACCCGTCGAGGACGAACCGGCGGTGCGCCCGGCGGCCGGCCGGGCGGGGCTCGGGCTGGGCCGGGTGCCGCTGCCCAGGTTCGTACCGCCCGGGCGGTTCGGGCGGCCGCTGCGGCTGTCGCAGCCGGAGGGCGGAGGGCCTGCCGCGGGCCGGTAGGGTGGGCCGTCCTTGCCCGTCCGCCGCGGTGCCCCGCACCCGGCGCCCGCCCACCGGAGAGGGTGAGCCGGCCCATGGCCTGCGACCTCTGGCTCGTCCCGCTCGTGGACGTCCTGACCCACAGCCCCGAGAATCCGTTCCGGGACGACCTGGTCCGCTACAACGCGGTGCTCGCCGCCCACGGCCTGCCCGAGGTGCCGGTCTACCAGTACGTGCCGGGGATCAGCGGGGAGGTCGAGCCGATAGCCGCGTTCGACTACGACTCGCTGCACTTCCTGCGCCGCGCCTACATGCTGGGCCTCACCGGCTTCGAGATCACCCCGGTGGACGCGCTGGGCGGCGACTACGAGCAGCTGCTGGAGATGTTCGAGTCCACCGCCGAACAGTCCCACCTGGTCTGGCACTTCGACCACGCCGGCGCCTACGTGCCGGTGGACTTCCAGCTCCCGCTGGTGGACGACGGCCTGCTCGCGGCAGGCGGCCCGCTCGGCTCCTCGTTCGGCCTGCTGCGCGAACTCCATGCGGTCGCACCGGTGTTGGGCATCGACGTGCTCGACCCGCCGGCCCCGACCCGGCCGCTGGGCCCGACCGAGCTGCAGCAGCCGTTCGGCCCGCCGCTGGACGACCTGCACCCGTACGCCCGCGAGCGGCACGCCTGGGCCGGGCTCTACGCGGCGGCCACCCGGAGCGTCACCCAGGGCTCGATGGTCGTCTTCGCCTGACCGGCCGGCCGACCGGCCCCGACCGCGGGCACAGGCCGCCGCTCCCGGTCGAACGGCCCGGCGCGCCGGTCAGCGCAGCGGGCCCTCCGGCGGCCGCTGGCGCGGCATGGTCGGCCGGGTGCCCGGCGGCGGCAGCACCCGCACCTGGGCGCCCACCCCGCCCTCGCTGCGCCCGCCCCACAGGCCCGGGGACTGGGTGGGCAGCTGGGTCATCGAGGCCCGGAACTCCAGCATCCACTCCGAGGTCTCGCTGCGGACCATGTCCGAGACGTCCTCGCAGAACCGCCGCAGCACGCCCAGGCAGCGCTCGGCGGCCTCGCCGGCGGTGCCCTCGGTGGGGCCGAGCACCTCGCGCACGCACTCCGAGGCCCAGTCGAACTGGAACGCCTCCAGCCGCCGCTGGAGCGCCTGGGCGGTGGAGACGTCGCGCATCCAACCGGAGGTCAGCCCGAAGGCCCGGTCGGCCAGCAGGCAGGACGCCGACATGGCCAGCCCGACGTACCCCCAGGGCGCCGCCCGGTCCAGCACGCCGGTGAGTGCCACCAGCGGGGCGCCGATGCCGCCGACCGCGAAGGTCGCCGCCCCGAACCGCAGCAGGCGGGCCCAACGGCGCTTCCACACCCGGTCCCTGCGGTACCAGTCGATCGCCTCGACCGCCCGCTCCTCGGACCAGCGGTAGAGCTCCTCCAGCCGCTCGGCGGGCTCGCCCCAGTCGCCCAGCGGGAACTGGCGCGCACTCAGATCGGTGGGACGGCGTCGGGTCGGGGTGCGCCCCGCGGCGACGGGCAGGACCGGCTGGTCCTCCTCGCCGACGTCCTTGCCCCAGGCACTCTCCTCGGGCTGCATTTCCGGCTGGCTCACCTGTGGCGCTCCCTGTGGCGGGTGACTGCGCAGGCCCGGCGGCTACCGGGACCGACAGTGTGTGGATCTGATGCTGCATCGGCCGGTGTCGGTCCGGCCGACCCGGGGTCCGGTCGGTGACTCCGTGCGCGGGTGCGGGCCGCCCATGGTGTCGCGTCCCGGCCCGTGACCGGCATTGGTCCAACAGCACTTCTTACCGCCAAATGGCTGACCGTGGGGCCGCTTCGGAGGTGATCGTTATCCGAATTCACCTCCGGAACGCGAGGTCGGAGGGTTGCGGCGGGTGGCGAGATTTCACCCTTCCGAGCGAGGCGCGAGTGGCGCCGGTCACTGACCCGAGGGCGCGGAGCCGCTCCGACTTGGATGTTCCTCCAGGAACAAGCCGGGTATCGGGGGCCGCAGTGGGAGGATCCGACGGAGCCGGCGCGGGCCGCGAACAGGCCACCGACTACCCTTCCAGACGTGAAGGTCCTCGTCATCGGCGGCGGCGCCCGCGAACACGCCCTGTGCCGCTCCCTGTCCCAAGATCCCGCCGTCAGCGAGCTGCACTGCGCCCCGGGCAACGCCGGGATCGCGCAGGTGGCGACGGTCCACCCGGTCGACCAGCTGGACGGAGCGGCCGTCGCCGCGCTGGCCCAGCGGCTGGCCGCCGACCTGGTCGTGGTCGGCCCGGAGGCCCCGCTGGTCGCGGGCGTCTCGGACGCCGTGCGCGCGGCCGGCATCCCGGTCTTCGGCCCGTCCGGCGAAGCCGCCCAGCTGGAGGGCTCCAAGGCGTTCGCCAAGGACGTGATGGCCGCCGCCGGCATCCCGACCGCGCGCGCCTACGTCTGCACCACCCCGGCCGAGGCCGCCGAGGCGCTGGACGCGTTCGGCGCCCCGTACGTGGTCAAGGACGACGGCCTGGCGGCCGGCAAGGGCGTGGTGGTCACCTCCGACCGCGCCGAGGCGCTGGCGCACGCCGCCGCCTGCTTCGGTGCCTCCCCGGGCCCGCACGGCCCGGGCCGGGTGGTGATCGAGGAGTACCTGGACGGCCCCGAGGTCTCGCTGTTCGCGATCACCGACGGCGACACCGTGCTCCCGCTCGTCCCGGCCCAGGACTTCAAGCGCGCGCTGGACGGCGACCAGGGCCCCAACACCGGCGGCATGGGTGCCTACTCCCCGCTGCCCTGGGCCCCCGAGGGCCTGGTGCAGGAGGTGCTGGACACCGTCCTGCAGCCGACCGTGGACGAGCTGCGCCGGCGCGGCACGCCGTTCTCCGGGCTGCTCTACGCGGGCCTCGCGCTGACCTCGCGCGGAACCCGGGTGATCGAGTTCAACGCCCGGTTCGGCGATCCGGAGACCCAGGTGGTGCTGGCCCGGCTGGACACCCCGCTGGCGGGCGTCCTGCTGGCGGCCGCCAAGGGCACCCTGGACACCCTGGAGCCGCTGCGCTGGCACGAGGGCGCCGCCGTCACGGTGGTGCTGGCCTCCGAGGGCTACCCCGCGGCCCCGCGCACCGGCGACGTGATCGAGGGCCTGGCCGAGGCGGACAGCGCCGACGGCACGGTGTTCGTGCTGCACGCCGGTACCCGGGCCGACGAGGCCGGGCAGGTGCTCACGGCCGGCGGCCGGGTGCTGTCCGTGACCGCGGTCGGCACCGACCTCGCCGAGGCCCGCGAGCGGGCGTACCAGGGCGTCGGCCGGATCGGCTTCAAGGGCGCCCAGCACCGCCGTGACATCGCGCTGGAGGCGGCCGCAGGCTGACCTGCCGCCGCGCCGTACCGGGCGCCGCTGCCGGACCACCCGTCCGGCAGCGGCGCCCGCGGCTTTTCCGCTGCCGGGCCGCCGAACGCGGCCGGCCGAGGATTTCCAGCCCTTCGGGTGACTCCTTGGGTATCCGGCTGACGGGACACGACCGACCGCCGTAGGGTGCGCTGAATCGCCGTGGCCTGCTGGGAGCCGCCGTGGTCGCCGCCGGTGGCGGGGCCACGCCGGGGGGATGCTGGGGCCGCCGGTGCGCGCGCGCCGTCATCAGGACGGGTGGAATCGCGGGCGGTCCGGAACACCCAGCCGCACGCGGGCGTCAAAACTGTCAGAAGTGCCACGCAGGATGCACAACCGGGGGCCGGCTCCGCCGCTTCCCGTTCGGATATCGATCGTTTCCGAGAGGTCTCGGGCGTCCTGATCGCTGGTCCCGGCGGATCACGGTCACAGCGGCGGCCGAGTGCCGCGAAGGGGGTGTCGCGCCGTATGGCCGCTGCCGATGCTGCCCGCGCACGTGCCCAGGCCGTGCTGCGGGTCCGCGGCCTCGCCCTGGCCGCCGCCGTGTTGCCGGCCGCCCTCGGGGCGGTGCTGCTCGCCGGCCGGTTCACCGGCCGGATCGGCGCGCCCGGCGCCCCGGACGCGCCCGGCTGGGACGCGGTCCGCTGGGTGGTCTGCGGCGTCGCCGCCGTCACCCTGCTGCTGGCCGGTCTGGTGGCACGGTCGCAGTCGCGAGCCGAGCCGCCGGTCACCCCCGCCGTCCCGCTGACCGAGTCGGCCGCCCCGGAGCTGCACCGGCTGATCGGCGAGCTGGCCGACCGGCTGGAGGTCCGCGCCCCGGCCGGCATCTCGCTCACCCCGGACTGCGACAGCTGGCTGGAGGACGCCCGGCCGCGCCGCCGCGGGCGCCGCGCCGAGCCGCCCGCGCCGGTGCTGGTGATCGGCTCGCCCTTCCTCTGGTGGATGCGGGCCGGCGAGCTGCGCGCGCTGCTGGCCCCCGTGGTGGCCGGCGCCGCGGCCTCGGCCGATCCCGACATCGCGGCCGCCCGCCGGTTCGTCCGGGGGCTGGACGCCGCGCTCGGCACCCGCCGCCGCGGCCCGCTGGCGCTGGTCGACCGGATCAACCGGGCGCTGCTGGGGGCCTGCCGGGAGCACTCCGCGGAGCTGGAGCGGGCCGTCGCCGCCTGGGCCTCCGAGCAGGCCAGGGCGGTCGACTACGGGCTGCGGATCGCCGCCCAGGAGCAGGTCGGCCTGGCCTACGCCGGCTGGGACCGGCTGCTCACCCGGGTCGCGCTGCCCGCCTGGCGGCTCGGCCGCCACCCCGAGCACCTGAACGCCGGCGTGGTCGCCGCGCTGACCGAGCTGTCCCGCCGCGACCGGCTGGCCGACAGCTACGGCAGCCGGCTCGGCGACCGGCCCGCCTGCGACCTGCTGGAGGAGCCCGGCCGGGTGGACGAGGCCGTCTCGCTGCTGGCCGCCGGCCTGCTGCACGAGCCGCCCGCGGTCGGCTGGCAGCCACTGGACTGGACCGACTACCCCGCCGAGGTGGTGGACCGCGGCTGGCGGGTCCAGGCGGTCGCCCTGCAGGCGGCGATGGACGGCGCGGGCCCGGTCGGCCCGGCCGGCGCGCCCACCCTCACCCGGCTGCTCGGCCGGCTGGCCGGCGGCGAGGGCGAGGCGCTGGCCGCCGCACTGGCCGGCCAGGTGGCGCGCGCGGCCAAGGTCGCGCCCCCGCTGCCTCCCGTGCGCAGCGGACGCGAGCTGCTGGTCGAGCACGTGACGGCGATGGTCTGCTGCGCGGCCGTGGACACCGGCGTCGCGGTGCCGGGGCTGGACTGGCTGGACGGCCCGGTGCTGCTGATGGCGGACGGCCGCCGGGGCGAGCCCGCGGCGGCGGTCGCCCGGGCGGTCGAGCAGGGCGAGGACAAGCCGCTGCGGGCCTGGCTGGAGGCGGCCGGGGTGCGGCTGGAGCGGCCGGTCCGGCTGCCGGGTTGACCGGCCGCGCGGGGGGCGCTCCGCCGGGTCGGGGTTTCCCGACCACCAGTTGCTACCGTTGGGTGACGCAGCGCCAGCATTGTGTGGTGTGCTGGACGGCACGCACATTCGGCCGGCACGTGCCAGCGGAGCATGTGCGACTCGCCGTGGGGAGGGCGCGTGGGGAGAGAACTCAACCGCCGCTGGGAGTCCGCCACGCTGGCCCACAGCGTGTCCGACCCCTTCGGGCAGGGGCCGCTGCCCTGGCTGCGCAGCCCCGACGAGTACCTGGCGGGGGTCGAGGCCGCCGTCCCCTGGTACGTGAGCGTGGACGCGCCCGGCCAGGAGCCGGTGACCGGGCCGCGGCCGCGCCCGCCGGTCGGCACGCCGAAGAACTCGGACGACGTCGACCAGCAGATCAAGGGCTTCGCCTCGGCCGGGGTGATCCGGCCGGGCGGGTCGGTGGACTTCCGGGTCACCGTGAACCCGCCGCGCGAGTTCGGCGTGGACGTCTACCGGATCGGCCGCTACGGCGGCGACGGGGCCCACGTGGTCACCTCCAGCCCGCTGATCGCCGGGCTGGCGCAGGCCGCGCCGCTGGTGGTGGGCCGCACCGTCTCCTGCCACCACTGGTGGCAGTCCTGGCGGTTGCACGTCCCGCAGCACTGGCGGCCCGGTGCGTACGTCGCGGTGCTGACCACCGCGGACAACCGGCACCGCAGCCACATCCCGTTCACCGTCCGGGACTTCGCCGAGCAGCCGGCCGCGGCCGCGCCCCCGCCGGCCCCGGTGGCGGCCGAACGCCGCGGCCCGGAGTCCGAGTTGCTGCTGGTGCTGCCGGACGTGACCTGGCAGGCTTACAACCTCTTCCCGGAGGACGGGCGCACCGGCGCCAGCCTCTACCACGCCTGGGACGGCGGCGGGCGGCTGGTCGGGGAGGCGGAGGCGGCGGTGACGGTCTCCTTCGACCGCCCGCACGCCGGGGCCGGGCTGCCGCTGCACGTCGGCCACGCCTACGACTTCATCCGGTGGGCCGAGCGCTACGGCTACGACCTCTCCTACGCCACCGCCTCGGACCTGCACGCCGGGCTGGTCGACCCGACCCGGCACCGGGCGCTGATCTTCCCCGGGCACGACGAGTACTGGTCGGAGCCGATGCGGCGGGCGGTGGAGGGCGCCCGGGACGCGGGCACCTCGCTGGTGTTCCTGTCCGCCAACACCATGTACTGGCGGGTCGACCTCTCGGCAGGGCCGTCCGGCGAGCCGAACCGGCTGCTCAACTGCCGCAAGCGCCAGCGGGTGCGCCCCGGCGGGACGGCCGCCGGTCCGGCCGGCGCCGCCAGCGCGCTCTGGCGGGACGCGGGCGAGCCCGAGCAGCACCTGCTGGGCGTCCAGTACGCGGGCAGCGTCCCGGCGCCGGTGCCGCTGGTGGCCCGCAACACCGCGCACTGGCTGTGGGCGGGCACCGGGCTGGCCGAGGGCGACCCGGTGCCGGACCTGGTCGCCGGCGAGGCGGACCGCTACTTCCCCAAGGTCGCGCTGCCCGAGCACACCGAGCGGATCCTGCTGGCCCACTCGCCGTACCGGGACTCCGAGGGCCGCCCGGCGCACCAGGAGACCTCGCTCTACCGGGCGCCGAGCGGCGCGTACGTCTTCGCGGCCGGCACCTTCGCCTGGTCGCCGGCGCTGGACCGGCCCGGGCACACCGACGAGCGGATCCAGCGGGCCACCGCGAACCTGCTCGACCACCTGTGCAAGGAGGGCTGAGCGGCGGTCGAGGCGCGGGGGTGGGCCGGGGAGGCAGCGGGGGCGCCGGACCGGCCGTGACAGACTCGGGGCAGTGACCTCCCCCTTCGCGGCCCGCGGACACGCGAACCACCCCTGAGGACTGAGACGACTTGAGCGGATTTGTCACCAAGCCCGAGCCGGTCCAGGTGCCCGGCCTGGTCCACCTGCACACCGGCAAGGTGCGCGACCTCTACCGGGCGGACTCCGGCGACCTGGTGATGGTGGCCAGCGACCGGACCTCGGCCTTCGACTGGGTGCTGCCCAACGACATCCCGGACAAGGGCCGGATCCTCACCCAGCTCTCGCTCTGGTGGTTCGACCGGATCGCCGACCTGGTGCCCAACCACGTCGTCTCCACCGAGGTCCCGGCCGGCGCCCCCGCCGACTGGAAGGGTCGCACGATGGTCTGCCGCAGCCTGGAGATGGTGCCGGTGGAGTGCGTCGCCCGCGGCTACCTGGCGGGCTCGGGCCTGCTGGAGTACGAGGCCGACCGCACGGTGTGCGGGATCGCCCTGCCGGAGGGGATGGAGCAGGGCTCCGAGCTGCCCGCGCCGATCTACACCCCCGCGCTCAAGGCCGAGGTCGGCGAGCACGACGAGAACGTCCCCTACGAGGAGACCGCCCGCCGGATCGGCGCCGAGCTGGCCGCCACCCTGCGCCAGACCACGCTGGCCGTGTACGGCCGGGCCCGGGACGTGGCCCGCGAGCGCGGGATCATCCTGGCCGACACCAAGTTCGAGTTCGGCCTGCTGGACGGCGAGCTGGTGATCGGCGACGAGGTGCTCACCCCGGACTCCTCCCGGTTCTGGCCGGCCGACCAGTGGCAGCCGGGGCGCTCGCAGCCGTCCTTCGACAAGCAGATCATCCGGGACTGGCTGGCCTCGCCGGCCTCCGGCTGGGACCGGCACGGCGAGCTGCCGCCGCCGGCGCTGCCCGCGGAGGTCGTCGAGCTGACCCGGGCCAAGTACATCGAGGCCTACGAGCGGCTCACCGGCACCGCCTGGGCCTGACCGCGCACGGCCCGCGGCCGCCGGGGCGACCCGGCGCCCGCGGGCCCGCAGGCCGCCGCCCAGGGGCCGGGAACGCCGAAGGCCCCCTCCGGAGAGGGGGCCTTCGTACCGAGCGGACGACGAGATTCGAACTCGCGACCCTCACCTTGGCAAGGTGATGCTCTACCACTGAGCCACGTCCGCATGCTGTGAAGTTGTCCTGCGTTGTGCTGCTGTGTCTTTCGACACTGCGAGCGGACGACGAGATTCGAACTCGCGACCCTCACCTTGGCAAGGTGATGCTCTACCAACTGAGCCACGTCCGCACGGTGCCTGGGCACCGGCCGCCTCTCCGGGTGTTCCCCGTTGTGGCGACGAGAATTACTCTACAACATCGATCGGAGTGCTCGCCCCACCCTTCCTCCGGGGGGAGGAGGGGAGGGGCGGCCGAGCGGCCGGAGCGGCTCAGTTGGCGTCCGCGAACGCCTCGTAGACGTGCTTGGGGATGCGGCCGCGGGCCGGCAGCTCCATGCCGTTGGACTGGGCCCAGGCGCGCACGGCGGCCGGATCCGGGGTGAGCGCGGTGCGCCGGAAGGACTTTCCGGTGCGGCTCTGGCGGCGTCCGGCCGCGACGAACGGGGCGAGGGCCTCCCGCAGCTTTTCCGCGTTGTCCGCAGACAGGTCGATCTCGTACGACTTCCCGTCGACGCCGAAGTGGACGGTTTCCGCGGCGGCGCCGCCGTCCAGGTCGTCGGAGAGCGTGACGACTACACGCTGAGCCATGGGTGTCAATCCTCTCGGGCAATTCGGCCGCCGGGTGTCGGAAGTGCCCCGGGTGCCCCGGTGTCCGGTGGGCCCGGGCGTAAACGGACAGGCTCGGGGCCATGCCGATGCGCCGCGCCTGCGGTCGCCGGTCGCCCTATTCTGCACCCAAAGGGGGCCGAATACGAAGGGTTGGGGATTCCTTTTTCCGGAAATTCACGCGATGCTCGCGAGCTCGGATACCGGACGGATAGGGGTGGTCGATCTGTCCGGTGTGCCGGTATTCGGGTGTTCTCGCCGGGCCCTGTCACGGGGCATTAACCGGGCCGAAAACCGGCCGCCGCGCGGGTGCCGGAGAGGCCTGGAACCCTTGGCGCGTAAGGGGCGATGGTCTACGCGCGTCGCCCCCTCCGGCCCGCAATCCGGCCCGAAAGCCCAGGTAGTCTGAAGGTCCCCCCGCCTTCACGCACGACACCCGGGAGTGCCAGTGGCACGCGTCGTAGTCGACGTCATGCTCAAGCCGGAGATCCTCGACCCGCAGGGACAGGCGGTGCAGCGTGCACTGCCGCGTCTCGGGTTCGACGGGATCGCCGACGTCCGCCAGGGCAAGCGATTCGAGCTGGAGCTGGAAGGGCCGGTCGACGACGCCGCCCTCGCCCGCATCCGCGAAGCCGCCGAGACCTTTCTCGCCAACACCGTGATCGAGGACTTCACCGTCCGGGTCGAGGGAGAGGCGAAGTGACCACCCGCGTCGGCGTCGTCACTTTCCCCGGCTCTCTCGACGACCGCGACGCCCAGCGCGCGGTCCGTCTGGCCGGCGCCGAGCCGGTCGCACTCTGGCACCGTGACAAGGATCTCCATCAGGTCGACGCCGTCGTCCTGCCGGGCGGATTCAGCTACGGCGACTATCTGCGTTGCGGCGCCATCTCCCGGTTCTCGCCGGTGATGGAGACCGTCATCGAGCAGGCCCGGCTGGGAATGCCCGTCCTCGGTATCTGCAACGGCTTCCAGGTGCTCTGCGAATCGCACCTGCTGCCCGGCGCGCTCACCCGCAACGACTCGCTGCACTTCATCTGCCGCGACCAGAAGCTGCGGATCGAGAACGCTGACACCGCGTGGACCGCCGATTACTCGGCCGGCCAGGAAATCGTCGTCCCGCTCAAGAACGGCGAGGGCCGCTTCGTCGCCGACGGGCATGTCCTCGACGAGCTCGAGGCCGAGGGCCGAGTGGTCGCCCGCTACGTGGATCTGAACCCCAACGGTTCGTACCGCGACATCGCCGGTATCACCAACGCCGCCGGCAATGTCGTCGGTCTGATGCCGCACCCCGAGCACGCGGTGGAGCCGCTCACCGGCCCGACCACCGAGGGCCTGGGCTTCTTCACGTCCGTCCTGAAGCAGCTGGTGAACGCCTGATGTCCCTCGACACCGTCAAGAACGCCGAGCAGACCCCGGATTCCGCCCAGCCCTGGGCCGAACTCGGCCTGAAGCAGGACGAGTACGCGCGGATCCGGGAGATCCTCGGCCGCCGGCCCACCGGTGCCGAACTCGCGATGTACTCGGTGATGTGGTCGGAGCACTGCTCGTACAAGAGCTCCAAGGTCCACCTCAAGCAGTTCGGCGAGAAGGCCCCGGAGAGCGACGCGATGCTGGTCGGCATCGGCGAGAACGCCGGTGTGGTCGACGTCGGCCAGGGCTACGCGGTCACCTTCAAGGTCGAGTCGCACAACCACCCGTCGTACATCGAGCCCTACCAGGGCGCGGCCACCGGCATCGGCGGCATCGTCCGCGACATCCTGGCGATGGGCGCCCGCCCGGTCGCCGTGATGGACCCGCTGCGCTTCGGCGCCGCGGACCACCCGGACACCCGCCGGGTGCTGCCCGGGATCGTCGCCGGCATCGGCGGCTACGGCAACTGCCTGGGCCTGCCGAACATCGGCGGCGAGGTCGTCTTCGACTCCTGCTACCAGGGCAACCCGCTCGTCAACGCGCTGTGCGTGGGCGTCATGAAGCACGAGGACATCCACCTCGCGCAGGCCTCCGGCGCCGGCAACAAGGTCATCCTGTACGGCGCCCGGACCGGCGGCGACGGCATCGGCGGCGTCTCCGTGCTGGCCTCGGAGACCTTCGACGAGACCGGCCCGGCCAAGCGCCCGGCCGTCCAGGTCGGCGACCCGTTCCAGGAGAAGCTCCTGATCGAGTGCACCCTGGAGATCTTCGCCGAGAAGCTGGTGCTCGGCATCCAGGACCTCGGCGGCGCCGGACTCTCCTGCGCCACCAGCGAGTTGGCCTCGGCCGGCTCCGGCGGCATGCGGATCGAGCTGGACACCGTGCCGCTGCGCGACCAGACGCTCTCGCCGGAGGAGATCCTCATGAGCGAGTCGCAGGAGCGCATGTGCGCCATCGTCGAGCCCGGCAAGGTCGACCGCTTCCTGGAGATCTGCGAGAAGTGGGACGTCATCGCCACCGTGATCGGTGAGGTCACCGACGGCGAGCGCCTGGAGATCTTCTGGCACGGCGAGCAGGTCGTCGACGTGCCGCCGCGCACCGTCGCCCACGACGGCCCGGTCTACCAGCGCCCGTACGCCCGCCCGAGCTGGCAGGACGCGCTGCAGGCCGACGCCCCGACCGCCGGACGGCTGCTGCGCCCGGCCACCGGTGAGGCGCTCAAGGAGGCCCTGCTGGCCGTCGCGGGCTCCCCGAACCAGGCCTCCAAGGCGTGGATCACCGACCAGTACGACCGCTACGTGCTCGGCAACACGGTGCTGTCCACCCCCGAGGACTCCGGCATGATCCGGATCGACGAGGAGACCAACCTCGGCGTCTCGGTCGCCACCGACGGCAACGGCCGCTTCACCAAGCTGGACCCGTACACCGGCGCCCAGCTGGCGCTGGCCGAGGCGTACCGCAACGTCGCGGCCGGCGGCGCCAAGCCGCTCGCCGTCTCGGACTGCCTCAACTTCGGCTCCCCCGAGGACCCGGACGTGATGTGGCAGTTCGCCGAGGCCACCCGGGGCCTCGCCGACGCCTGCCAGGTCCTCGGCACCCCGGTCACCGGCGGCAACGTCTCGCTCTACAACCAGACCGGCGAGACCGCCATCCACCCGACCCCCGTGGTCGCGGTGCTCGGCGTGATCGACGACGTCACCCGTCGCACCCCGATCGGCTTCGCCGAGGAGGGCCAGCTGCTCTACCTGCTCGGCGACACCGCCGACGAGCTGGGTGGCTCCGCCTGGAGCGAGGTCGTCCACGGCCACCTGGGCGGCCTGCCGCCCAAGGTCGACCTGGAGCGCGAGCGGCTGCTCGCCGAGATCCTGATCGCGGGCTCCCGCGACGGCATGATCGACGCGGCGCACGACCTCTCCGACGGCGGCCTGGGCCAGGCCCTGGTGGAGAGCTGCCTCAAGGGCGGCAAGGGTGCCCGGATCGTGGTGCCGCAGGAGCTCGACCCGTTCGTGTTCCTGTTCTCCGAGTCGGCCGGCCGGGCCGTGGTGTCCGTGCCGCGCAGCGAGGAGCTCCGGTTCAACGACATGTGCGGCGCCCGCGGCCTGCCGGTCGCCCGGATCGGCGTGGTCGACGGTGATGTCCTGGACGTCCAGGGGCAGTTCAGCGTGACACTGGCCGAGCTGAAGGACGCCCACACCGGCGTCATCGAGGCGCTGCTCGCCTGATCCCGCGCACCGAGGGCGGCCCGGTCGACCGACCGGGCCGCCCTTCGCGCGTCCGCACCGCTCCCGGCTAGCCTTCCGGTCATGGCGAACCGGACCCGTACGTACGACCCCGCGAAGGTGCGCGCCGCCCTGGCCGCGCAGACCGAGGCACTGCGCACCGCCGTCGGCGGGTTGTGCGCCGACCCGGCGGCGGTGCGGCTGCTGGCCGGCCCCACCGGGCTGGCCGGCTGGACCGTCCGCGACCTGCTCGCGCACCTCGCGCTGCAGGTCGGGTGGGTGCCCCGGCACCTGGACGATCCGCAGCAGGGCCGGCCGGCGATCGGCCTGGCGCAGTGGGCGATGGGGGTCGGCGAGCTGGCGCCGGTGCTGGACGAGGCGGCCCGCGCGCACGCCGCCGAGGCGTTCGCCGGCCCGCCCGCGCAGGTCGCCGCCGCCTTCGACCACGAGGCCGTCCTGCTGCTCGACCTGCTGGCCGGTCCGGCGGCGACGGACCCGGCCCGGCGGTTCGAGATCCGGCTCGGTGCGCTGACCCTCACCGAGATGCTGGTGACCCGGCTGGTGGAGACCGTGGTGCACGCGGACGACCTGGCGGCCGCGCTCGGGCGCACCGACTTCCCGCACGACCGCCAGGCCCTCGCCGCGGTCTCCCGGCTGCTGGCCGACGCCTTCGCCGCCAAGGCACCCGGCGGGGCGGTCGAGCTGCGGGTGCCGCCGTACGCGGTGGTGCAGGCGGTCGAAGGTCCCCGGCACACCCGGGGCACCCCGCCGAACGTGGTCGAGGCCGCCCCGCTGACCTGGATCCGGCTGGCCACCGGCCGGCTCGACTGGGCGTCGGCGGTCGAGGACGCGGCGGTGTCGGCCAGCGGCGAGCGCAGCGGCCTCGGCCCGTACCTGCCGGTGCTGGGCTGAGACCGTGCGCCGGCCGCTGCCGGCCGCGGGCCGGCCGGAGCCCCGCGGTGGCCGCGGGTGCCCGCACCGCCCCCGTCAGTAAGCTCGTCCTCCTGACGGTTGGCCGGTTGGCGCCGACGCAGCGCTGAAGGGGGACAGGGCCGTGGGTGAACAGGGGAGCCGGATACCGCCACTGCGAGCGGGCCGCCGGCCGGCCGGGCTGGCACTGCTCGGCTGGCTCGCGGACGAGCGGGCGCCGCGGCTGTGCCAGGTCACCGGGGCACCGGGTGCGGGCAAGAGCCACCTGCTGGCGTGGCTGGCCGAGGCGGGCACCGAGGCGCACGCCGCTGCCGGTGCCGCTGCCGGTGCCGGTGCCCGGGTACGGGCCGTGCTGCCCGCCGCCGGGGCCACCGTGGAGAGCGCGGCCTGGCGGCTCGGCCGGCGCCTGGACCTGCTGGTCCGCACGCCCGACGAGCTGTTCGCCGCGCTGGCCGAGGACGACCGCCCGACCGTGATCTGCGTACCGGACCTCGGCCGGGCCGCCGACCCGGCCGAGCTGGTGGCCGAACTGCTCGACCCGCTGCTGCGGTTGGAGCGGATCAGACTGGTGGTCGAGGGCGGCGCCGGAGCGTTCACCGCGGTCGCCGCACCGGCGGTGCTCGACCTGGACCTGCCGCAGTGGACCGACCCCGCGCGGTTCGCCGCCTGGTGCGCCGCGGCCGCCGCCGACCCCGACCGCTACCCCAGCCCGGGCGCCGCCCTGGGACACCCCGCCGAACCAGCGCGCCGGAGCCTGCTCGAACTGGCCACCGAACTCCCCGCCGGCCCGGACGGCGCACCCGACCCGGCGGCGGCCGAGCCGAGGCTGCTGACCGACCTGTGGCGGGCGGCCACCCGCGAGGGCGGGGTCGAGCGGCTGCTCGGCGACGCCCGGCTGCTCACCCACGCCGACCCGGTGGTGGTCTCGGCCGCGCTGGCCGGGCGGCCCGGCGCCGTGCCGGAGCAGTGGCGCAACGCCGGCCCGGCGCTGGTCGAGGAGCCCGACCCCGGCGTGCGGGCCGCGGTGCTGCGCACCCGGCTGATCGGTCTGGACGGTCCCGCGGCCGACCGGCTGGCCGCGGTGCCGGGCCCGTGGCACTGTGCCTGGGCGATGTGGCCGGACTCCGCCTTCGGCTGGCCCGGCCCGGTCTCCTCGCTGGCGCTGGGCGCCGGCTCGTACGCCGGCCAGCTGCTGCTGGCCGACCCCGGCGGCACGGTCCGTACGGTGGACGCCGCCTCGGGCCGCCCGCTGGCCCGGGTGCCCACCCCGGGGCCGCGGCCGCTGCGCGGGCTGACCGTCACCGGGGGCGGCAGCGTGGTGCTGCTGGATTCCTGGGGCGAGAGTGCGGTGCTGCCGTCCGCGGCGGAGGCGGACAGCCGCCCGGGTGCGGCGCTGGCCGAGCTGGTGGCCGTTGCGGGGACCGCGCCGAGCGCCGTGGCCGCCGTGCCGGGCCTCCCCGGTGCGGTGCCCGCGCTCGGGGACGAGGCCGGCGCCCTGCACTGGCGGGACGCGGGCGGCGCACCGCTGTCCGCGCGGCCGCACCGGGGCCCGGTGACCGCGCTGGCGGCCGCCCTGGAGGCCGGGCGGCCGGTGCTGGTGAGCGGCGGCTTCGACGGATCGGTGCAGCTCTGGCGGCCCGGCGGCGCGGAGCCGGTCGAGGTGCTCGACCGGCGGGAGCGGGTGGTCGGCGCGGTCGCGGTGGCCGCCGGCGCCGACGGGCTGACCGTGGCGGCGGCCTGGGCGGACGGTCTGGTCCGGCTGCGCCGGCCCGGGGCCGGGCCGGTCGACCTGCGCCTGGGGTCACCGATCTGGGCGCTGGCCCTGGCCGACGGCCTGCTGGTGCTGGGCACCTCCGACGGCGTCGCCGCCGTCCGGGCGGGCTGAGCCGGCCGACCGCCGCCGGACCGCCGCCCACCACCGCCCGACCGGCCGAGCGTCGCCGGCGGCAGGCGCGGTGACCTCAGGGCACGCTCGGGCCGCCGAGGTAGGTCCCCTCGGCGGAGAACGGCCAGGCGTTGGGCACGCAGCCGTTCAGTCCGTAGATCTGCTGCATCATGGCCGGCGCGGGCTTGCCGGGGCCGGGGCAGCCCTCGTGCCCGTGGCCGATCCGGTGGCCGACCTCGTGGTTGATGATCAGCGCCCGGTACTCCGTCACGGGGCCCGAGAACTGCGGCGAACCGCTCTGCCAGCGCTTGGAGTTGACCATCACCTGGCGACCGACGTCGCAGTTGACCTCGCCCTGGGTGTTGAGCCCGGCGGTCGCGCAGATCCGGTCCACGGTGGCCGGCGAGGCGATCCGCACGGTGAAGTCGTAGCTGCCGTCGGCCACCAGCTGGAAGCCGTAGCGCTTGTCGGCCGTCCAGCCGCGCTTGTCGGCCAGGATGGCCTGCACCTCGGCCGCCGCGCCCTGCGGGTCGATGCCGATCCCGCCCTCGACCTCGACCTTGTAGCGCCGGACGGTGCCCTTGCCGACCGCCGGCCCGTTGGCCGCGGCGGTGCTGAACTCCCCGGTGCCCTTGACGTCCTGGTCGGCCGGCGGGGCGCTGCTCGGGGCGGGCGTGGGGGACGGCGGCACGGGCTCGGGGCTGTCCGGTGCCGGCTGCTCGGTCTCGGCCGGGACGGCCCTGGCCTGCCGGCTCGGGCCCGTGCCGTCCGGTTCGTGGTGCGGGAGGAGGAGGGCGACCGCGGCGGCGCCCAGCACCGCCAGCGAGAGCGCCAGGGCTATGCCCGTACCGAGCCGGCTGCGTCGGCGCCGACCGGCGCGCCTGCGACCCCGCGCGGGTGCGCGCCGGGAGTTGCGGGCTGTAGGCACTACGGGCCCTTCTGTTCGGGGACATGGCCTGAGCCGCCGTCAAGGTGCGGAAGCGGCGGATCGAACATCACCATCGCACGGGCGCGCGCCGAGTGTCTACATACCCGGTATGCCCTGCGGGTGCGCCGACGGCTCCGAACGTCCTGGACGCCTGCGGGCGCCACCCGGTTCCGCCTGGTCGGATAGGGTTCCGGCGAACCGTGGGAGTGCTGGGAGGACCGTCATGAGCCGCAGTCCGGAGCCACTGCGGGGGCCGGCCGACCCGCTCCCGGTCGCCGGCCAGGCGCCCCCCGAGCGCGCCGACGCGGCCCGGAACCGGCTGAAGATCCTCCGTGCGGCCGCCGAGATCCTGGACGCCGCGGGGCCCGAGGGCCTGTCGGTCGCCGAGGTGGCACGGGTGGCGGACACCGGGGTCGGCACGGTCTACCGCCGCTTCGGTGACCGCACCGGACTGCTCCTGGCGCTGCTGGACGAGCGCGAGCGCGAGTTCCAGGCGGCCTTCATGTCCGGCCCGCCGCCGCTCGGTCCGGGCGCGCCGGACGAGGTCAGGCTGCGCGCCTTCCTGTCGGCGCTGGTGGACCGGATCCAGGCGCAGCACGAGCTGGCCCTGCTCGCCGAGCGCAGCTCGCCCGCCGGCCGGCTGCGCAGCGGTCGGTACTCGGTCCACCACGCCCACCTGTCGATCCTGCTGGCCCGGGTCCGGCCGGGCGCGGACCCGCACTTCCTCGCCGACACCCTGTTGGCGGCGCTCTCGGCCGAGCAGCTGCGGTGGTTCCGGGAGGGGCGGGGGATGGATCCGCAGCAGATCAAGGACGCGGTGCGGGACCTGGTGGACGGGCTCTGCGGCGGCCCGGGGACGAGCTGAGCGGAACTCGTTCCGGATACCCCTTGTAAGCGGAGTGCGCTCCGCTTTACTGTCGACCTGACGCAGTCGCGGCGTTCGGGCGGGAAACCCTGCCGTACCCCGCCGCGGGTGCCGCAAGGTTGACCAGCGCACGTCCGGCAGCAGCCCATCGCACAGGGGGACCAACTCTCATGGCCAGCAAGGTCGCAGTCATCTACTACTCCGCCACCGGCAGCGTCCACCAGCTCGCCGAGGCGGTCGCCGAGGGGGCCGTGAAGGCCGGCGCCGAGGTCCGGCTGCGGCGGGTCGCCGAGCTGGCGCCCGAGGAGTCGATCGACGCCAACCCGGCCTGGCGCGCCCACCTGGAGGCCACCGCGGACGTGCCGGTCGCCTCGCACGAGGACCTGCTCTGGGCCGACGCGTACGCCTTCGGCACCCCGACCCGGTTCGGCAACGTGGCCGCCCAGCTCAAGCAGTTCCTCGACACCACCGGTGGCCTCTGGTACCAGGGCAAGCTCCAGGACAAGCCGGCCACCGCCTTCGCCAGCGCCCAGAACATGCACGGCGGCAACGAGTCCACCCTGCTGGCGCTCTACAACACGCTGTACCACTGGGGCACCATCATCATCCCGCCCGGCTACACCGACCCGTCCGTGTTCGCCGCCTACGGCAACCCGTACGGCGCCGCCCACCCCTCCGGCGCCGGCGCCCCGAGCGAGGAACTGCTCGCCGCCGCCCGCTACCAGGGCACCCGGCTGGCCACCTTCACCGAGCGCCTGCTGGCCGGCCGGCAGGACTGAGGCCGCGCCGCCCGGGCACCGGCCCCGGACAGCCCTCCGCCGCCCGGGCAGGCCCTGGGCGGCGGCGGGTTTCGGCGGATCGGCACGGGCCCGAACGGGCGGCCGGGGCGCGGGAGCGGGTCAGCCGAGGGTGTCGGCGGCGGTCGGCGAGCTGTCCCGGAGGAACTGCGTGCAGCGCTCGTACTCGTCCTTCTCCTCGATCGCGCCGGCCGCCCGGGCCAGCGCGTGCAGGGCGCGCAGGAAGCCGCGGTTCGGCTCGTGGTCCCACGGCACCGGCCCGTGGCCCTTCCAGCCGGCCCGGCGCAGCGCGTCCAGGCCGCGGTGGTAGCCGGTGCGGGCGTAGGCGTAGGACTCGATGGTCCGGCCCGCCACGAAGGCGTCGTCGGCCAGCTGCGCCCAGGCCAGCGAGGAGGTCGGGTACTTGGCCGCGACCTCGGCGGGCGTGGCACCCGAGGCCAGCAGCTCCAGCGGGCCGGTCTCGGCCGGCAGGTGGGTCGGCGGCGGTCCGCCGAGCAGGTTCTCGTGCATGCTCATGGGCCCCAGTCAACCACTGACCGGGGGCCGGGCGGAGACGCCGGTGCCCCCGGACGGCGCGAGCCGTGCGGGGGCACCGGGGCGTCGGACCCTACTTGATGCGGTTGCCCGCCGAGCGCAGCTGCTGGGCGGCCTCGAGCACGCGCGCGGCCATGCCGGCCTCGGCCAGCTTGCCCCAGGTGCGGGGGTCGTAGGTGTTCTTCTTGCCGACCTCGCCGTCGACCTTCAGCACACCGTCGTAGTTGCGGAACATGTGGTCCACGACGGGGCGGGTGAAGGCGTACTGGGTGTCGGTGTCGAGGTTCATCTTCACCACGCCGTTCTCCAGCGCGGTGGCGATCTCCTCGGCGGTGGAGCCCGAGCCGCCGTGGAAGACGAAGTCGAACGGGTCGGTCTTGCCGTACTGCTTGCCGATCGCGTCCTGCAGCTCGCGCAGCAGCTCCGGCTTCAGCACCACGTTGCCGGGCTTGTACACGCCGTGCACGTTGCCGAAGGAGGCGGCCAGCAGGTAGCGGCCCTGCTCGCCCAGGCCGAGCGCCTCGGCGGTGCGGACGGCGTCGTTGACCGTGGTGTACAGCTCGTCGTTGATCTCGTGCGAGACACCGTCCTCCTCGCCGCCGGTCGGGGTGATCTCTACCTCGAGGATGATCTTCGCGGCGACGGCCTTGGCCAGCAGCTCGCGGCCGATGGCCAGGTTGTCGGCCAGGGTCTCGGCGGAGCCGTCCCACATGTGCGACTGGAACAGCGGGTTGCGGCCCTGGGCGACGCGCTCGGCGGAGATCGCCAGCAGCGGGCGGACGTAGCCGTCCAGCTTGTCCTTGGGGCAGTGGTCGGTGTGCAGCGCCACGGTGACGTCGTACTTGGCGGCCACGATGTGCGCGAACTCGGCGAGCGCGACGGCGCCGGTCACCATGTCCTTGCTGTGCTGGCCGCCCAGGAACTCCGCACCACCCGTGGAGATCTGGATGATGCCGTCGCTCTCGGCCTCGGCGAAGCCACGCAGGGCGGCGTGCAGCGTCTGCGACGAGGTGACGTTGATGGCCGGGTAGGCGAACTTGCCCGCCTTGGCCCGGTCGAGCATCTCGTTGTAGACCTCGGGAGTTGCGATGGGCATGCGAATCCGCTCCTGTCGGTGTGGGGCGATCGGACGACGCTGTCCGATGCTCAGTACGCCAGTGGTACGACGTGTGGCACCGGGCCGACGCGACTCAGCGGTACGGCTTGGTGGTACCAGGATCGACGGGTCCGATGCGGCACGGGACTGAGGGTGGTCCACGACCGCGGGCCGGACACCTGTGTCATCTTCCCAGACTCGGCGCCCGGGACACCCGGCGGCCCGCCACTTGGGACGGAGCAGGTGGGTGCGGTCGCCGGGCGCCCGGACGGCGCCCTGAGCGTCCCGTCATCAGGGGGCGCTATCCTGCGCGCGTGGACACCTACAACCAGCTCGCCGTCAATGTGCTCGACGCGAAGTCGCTGATCTCGTCACTGGGCGCCATCGGACTGCTCGCGATCATCTTCGCCGAGACCGGCCTGCTGATCGGTTTCTTCTTCCCGGGTGACTCGCTGCTGATCCTGGCCGGCGTGGCCGCCTCCGGCGCGGCCTCCTCGGTGCTCGGGGAGGGTGCCCGGCTGCCGATCGCGGTGCTGCTGATCGGTGCGCCGATCTGCGCGATCGCGGGCGCCCAGCTCGGCCACTTCTTCGGGGCCAAGGTCGGCCCACGGCTCTTCGACAAGCCGGAGTCGAAGATCTTCCGGCGGGACTTCGTGGTCAAGGCCGAGGAGTACTTCGACAAGTTCGGCCCGGCCAAGGCGGTGGTGATCGCCCGCTTCATCCCGGTGGTGCGCACCTTCCTGAACCCGGTCGCCGGCACCCTGGAGATGCCCGCCCGGACCTTCTTCGTGTGGAACGTGGTCGGCGGCGTGCTGTGGACCGAGTCCATGCTGCTGATCGGCTACTTCACCGGTGACTCGCTGGCCCCCGTGATCGACAAGTACCTGATCCCGGCGATGGCCCTGATCATCCTGATCTCGATCTCCCCCATCATCTTCGAGGTGGTGCGCGAGCGGAAGAAGAAGAAGGCCGCCGGCGCCGCCGTCGAGGAGGAGCAGCACCCGGTGGCCGGTGGCCGGCACCGCAAGGGCTGATCCCGCGGCGCACCCCGCACCAGGCACGACCGGGCCCCGGCCCTCCGGACACCGCGTCCGGGGGCCGGGGCTCCGTCGTACGGGGGTGCGGGGGCGCCCCGCGCGATCAGGGGGTGACGATCGGGAAGTCCGGGTCCGGGGTGTCCAGGAAGGACACCAGGGTGGCGAAGGCCCGCGGGTCCCCGGTGTGCTCGATCCCGTCCAGGCCGCCGCCGGCCAGCAGGCCGAGCAGCTGCGGCTTGGTCAGGGTCAGCGTCAGGTTCGCGGCGCCGGCCCCGAGCGGTTCCCCGGCGGGTGTGCTGTGGTGGGTCAGCGCCCCGTTGGACAGGGTCAGCCGCCAGCCGCGCCGCTGGTCGGTGACCAGCAGGTCGACGGTGAGCGCGGTGTCCCAGGCCCGCGGGCCGTCGAGCCGCACCGCCATCGTGTCGATCAGCTGGCCGACGGTGAGGGCCATCGCCATCTCGGGGTTGCCGACGTCCAGGTCGACCGTGGCCAAGGTGCCGCGCAGCTCCATCGCGGCGGTCAGGTAGAAGTTGCGCCAGGTGCCGTTCTCGGCGCCGTGGCCGAGCCGCTCGTAGACCGCGGCCAGCGCCTCCCGGGCCGGCCGGTGGCCGGGCTCGGCGAAGACGGCGTGGTCGAGCAGGGTGGCGGCGAACCGCAGGTCGCCGGTGTCGGCGTACCCCTGGGCCTTGGCGACGGTCGCCGCGAGGCCGCCGAGCACGTCCACGTACCGCTTGGCCTCCTCGGCCGGCGGGTGCGGCCACAGGTGCGCCGGGTTGCCGTCGAACCAGCCCATGTAGCGCTGGTAGACCGCCTTCACGTTGTGGCTGACCGAGCCGTAGTAGCCGCGCGCCGCCCAGGCCCGCTCCAGCGCCGGGGGCAGCCGGATCGCCTCGGCGATCTCCGCGCCGGTCAGGCCCTGGTTGAGCAGCCGCAGGGTCTGGTCGTGCAGGTAGGCGTACAGGTCGCGCTGGATCGTCAGGTGTCCGGCGATCCGCTCGCCGCCCCAGGTCGGCCAGTGGTGCGAGGCGAAGGAGACGTCGCTGTCGGCGCCGAACAGCCGCAGCGCCTCGTCCAGGTAGCGGGCCCAGATCCGGGCGTCGCGGACCACCGCCCCGCGCAGGGTGAGCACGTTGTGCATGGTGTGGGTGGCGTTCTCGGCCATGCACAGCGCCCGGCGGTCGGGGAAGTGGAAGTTCATCTCGGCCGGCGCCTCGGTGCCCGGGGTGAGCTGAAAGACGATCCGGACCCCGTCGACCACCTCCTCCTGCCCGGTGCGGGTGATGTCCACGGTCGGCGGGACCAGGGTGATGGTGCCGGTGGAGGTGGTCATCCCCAGTCCGCAGCCGATCTGGCCCTCCGGCCCCTTGGGCAGCCGGGCGCCGTACATGTAGACCGCGCGCCGGGTCATCGCGTTGCCGGCGTACACGTTCTCGCTCACCGCGTGCTCCAGGAAGCCGGCCGGGGCGAGCACCGGCACCGGGTCGTGGCCGTGCGGGAGGATGCCGCGGGCACCGCCGAAGTGGTCGCCGTGCGAGTGGGTGTAGATCATCCCGGTGACCGGGCGGTCGCCGCGGTTGCGGCGGTAGAGCGCGAGGGCCGCGGCGGCCGTCTCGGCGGAGATCAGCGGGTCGATCACGATCACCCCGCGGTCGCCCTCGACCAGCGTCATGTTGGACAGGTCCAGGCCGCGGACCTGGTAGATCCCCTCGGTCACCAGGTACAGCCCCTGCTTGGCGGCCAGCTGCCCCTGCCGCCACAGGCTCGGGTCGGCGGTGTCGGGGCACTCCCCGGCCAGGAAGGCGTAGGCGTCGTTGTCCCAGACCACCCGGCCGTCGGGGGCGGTGACGACCGCGGGGGAGAGGGTGTCGACCAGGCCGCGTTCGGCGTCGGAGAAGTCTTCGGTGTCCTCGAAGGGAAGCGTCGTCATGGGCCGAGAATCGCACCGTTTGCCCGGTTTGTCGCCCGGCGGATCCAGCGTCGGGCGGACCTCGGTACGCCAACGGCCGGTGGGCCGCGTTGTTTCACGTGAAACAACGCGGCCCACCGGCCGCCACGCCGGGGGGGGGCCCGCAAGGGCGCAGCCCCGGGCGGGGTGGTGCAGGGGGTGGGGCGGGCGGTACAGATGGGAAAGGGCTG